>SXHR01000026.1:0-3990 GCA_005773625.1 Planctomycetaceae bacterium
GGCGGCGATCACCACCGGCAGTCGCCGCGCGGCAACGCGATGCACGGCCGCGAGCCCGCAGGCCAACGACGCACCCGAAGCGATCAGGACGACGAACCATTCGGGCACGAGCCATGGAGAGACGGGCCCGGGGTCGCCGATGCCCGAAAAGACGAACGTGTTCTCGTTCAGCGGCGGGGCCGAGGCGAGTCCGGCGGCGCGGGTGTCGGCGAGTGGTCGCTGGGCCGGCGCTCCCCCCGCGGCCGCGGCGATCCACGCGGCGAGTTCCGCCGGCGTGATGGCGGCCTCGAGCCGCCAACCCCAGGCGGCCGGGATCCAGTGTTGTTGCGACGTCCAGCGTTGCGGCAGACCGAACACGTGCTCATCGGGACGAACGTGAAGGGTCCAGTAGAAACGTCGCTCGACCACGGGCCCTTCGAAGACCGGTGGCTCCAACCGCACCGGCACGGGGAGCCCGGCACGCGCGGCAAAACCGGGCCAGCCTCCTTCGCGGGGGGCCGTCGTGCGAATCTCGAGCCGCCACCGCCGCACCGGATCGACCCGCGGGAGATCGACGACGATGCGGCCCGCGGACCTGACGGCTCCCGTCACGAGCTCGCCGTCGAGCCGGACTTCGGTGACGAACTCACCTTCATCCCACTCGTCCACCGCAGGGCCGCCCGCCGCGGGCAGCGACAGCACGATGCGATCTTCGGCGGCCGAGATCACGTAGTCGCGGATATCTTCGCGGATGCCCGGCAAGAGCCTCGTCTGCAGCCATGCGGCCTCCACGACCATGCTTCGGGCCACGTCGCTGCGGCGGGCCGAGATCGCCAGCGGGAGTTCACGCTGCGGCTTGAGCGACGACCATGTCTGCGTCGCGCCGCCGAGGGTCGGTCCGACGTCCCGCTTCCAGGCGTCGCCGCGCACGGCCGCCGACAGGGTTTCCGGCACCGCGATGGCGATGCTCTGCCGGCCGATGCTCGTGCCCCGTGGCAGCGCGAGCGGCAGATCAAACGCCGCGGTGGACTCGTCGGGAACGGTCGGCGCCGGAAGCGTGAATCGCACGCTGATCTCCCCCGATCCGAGCAGGGGCGTCGGCAGGATCGCCCGCATGCAGGTCACCGGCAGGCCCTCCAGATCTTCCTCCCCCGACACGACCACGGCGGGATCGAGCAGGTCGTCCCCCTGCCGGACCTCGAAGGCGGCCGACGACACGATCGCATTGGGAACCACCAGTTCGATGAACTCGAGCGGCACGTGGAGCACGTCGAGGCGGATCGTCTCATCGACCACGATTTCGGTTCCATCGAGCGCGGCCTCGGCGGAGATCGTCGTCTCGACCCGCCTCGGCAGAAACCGCCGGGCCGCCGCGAAACTCCCCGCGACGGCGTCGAGCCGGTAGACGAGCGCCGTCTTGTCGGCGTCTGCCAGGGGGACCGCCGCCGCGGTCTGACGAACGAGTCCTTCGATGCCCTCGTTCTCCGGCAGAAGCTCGATGTCGCTCTGCGAGGCGATCACCACCACCGCCGGCCCGATGAGATCAGCCTCTGGCACGGGAAGCTTCCAGGCCACGCGGTCGGCCGACTTGTCGATCGGCCGGCTGGCGCGAATCTCGACGACGGTGTCGCCGGAGAGCGCCTGCGTGAACGGGATCACGGTCTCGCCGGCATCGGTCGCGACCCCTGCGACATCCACCGCACCGGCCGGCCCCACCTCGTCGATGCTCCACGACGGATCGATTCCGATCGAGATGCTGCTCACGGGAGTGCCGCGGGCCGCCACGCGGAGCCGGGCGTCGATGGTGATGCGGTTGCTGCCGACCTCGTAGCGATACTCGGGCTCGATGACGACGCGGCTCTGCCGCGGACGCACCCGCACGGGCAGCATGCTCGGCTGCGCGTCGTAGGCGAAGGCCGCGACGAATCCGGGAAGTCGCACGTTGGCGGGCGGGTCCACCCGCCGCAGTTCGGTGCCATCGGCCCAGGTGGCCTGCCAGTCGCCGTCGACGACGAGGCTCACCCGCCCCCACTGCCGCCATTCGGGAATGCCCGCCACCGCGAAGCCGATCGCCTCGAAGGTGGTGTTGCCCGACGGATCGATGGGACGCTCGCAGGTGAGTTCGACGACGGCCCGCCCGTTCGCGGCGACCTCGGCGGCCACGTCGATGGTCGGCGCGTCGGCGGTGCCGCCGCGGCCCAGGAGCGACGCGGGAGCCCGCACCGACCGCAGCGAGGTTCGCGGCGGGAGGGTGATGCTGATCTTCGACGTGTCGCCCGGGAGGTTGGAGAGTCGCACGACCGCTTCCGTGACGGCGTTGCGCCCGTCGATCCGCACCGTGCTTTCGGCCACCGCCTCGGCGGCGACACCGCGGGCCTCGCGATCCTCGCGGCGATCGGCCACGCGGATGCGCACGTCTCCGCCGCCGAGCCCGGCGAGCGTGACCACGCTCCCTTCGCCCTCGGTGGCCGGGGTGATCCGCTGGTCCGCCGCCGGCGGCTGGACGGTCACCGCCGGCTGGCCCCGGGCCGACCGCACCTCCACGAGCGACGCGACCGCGACCGGCAGCCTGAGGGCGAACGCCTCGTGGGCGGGGGTGACATCGACGGCGAGGCGGCCTTCGAGCACGACGGTGTGCACCGCATCGGCCGCGGCATCCGCAGCCGTGTCGAACCAGGCGCGATAGCCACCTCCGCCGGGCACCGCATCGACGATCATGCGACCGGGACCTTCGTGCCGCGGCGGAGCCGCGAGAAAGAGTCCGCCGAGTTCGAGGGACGCCGAAGCCCAGCCGCCGCGGGACTGCCGCACGCTGCACTCGACGGTGACCGGGCAGGTGGTCGTCGCCCGCTCGTCACCCGCCGCCCTGGATTTCACCGCGCCGGCGTCGATCCGCACGACGATGTTCTCGAGCACCGCTGCCGGGGGCTGCAGGGGTCCGGCCAACCCCTCCTTCATGCGGAACAGATCGACGAAGTCGCGGTACCGAAAACCGGGCACGGGCACGAGCCGGCCGGATTCACTCTCCATATAGAAGAGTTCGGGCGCGACCTCCCGGACCCCCTGCGCGGCCTGATCCTCGCCGCGGACGGCGGGCAGGCCGCCGGCGATCGCGGCCGCCGCCAGCAGCCACGCCGACCAGGAGACCGATCGCCGGCGGAGGCTACGGTGTGCTGGGAGTGAAACCACGAAAAAGCCCTATCCGCTCGGCCGGCGTTCCAACGCCGACAGGTATGCCAGGGGACCTTCGAAAGCCTAGCCCGAAACGCTGCGCAGAGCGCGCAGAATCCGCACCCCTCGCAGGCCGGACGATCGCCACAAGCGGAATCTTCGGATTTTTTTCGAACCGGTCACACGGCCCCCGCATCCCGGCCTTCGCGGGCAGGCGGCACCGCTTGACCCGCATCGGCTACGGCTCCCCGCGGGAGAGTCCGGGCGAAAGGGAGAGTCCGGGCCTCGCCGCGGGGAACACTCCCTCCACGCCGGGCCGCTTCGCGCCGGTCACCCCAGCAGCGTCCGCAACGTCGCGAGCAACTCCGGCGTGCTCGCCGCGATGAAGGCCGGGTCGTCGAGGGAAATCGCGTCCCCCTGCCCCGCAAACCCGCCGATGGCGCAGCCCGCCTCACGGGCGATGAGGATCCCCGCGGCCGCATCCCAGCAGCAGATCCGCCGCACCCAGAAGGCATGCAGGCGGCCAGTGGCCACGTACGCGAGATTGAGCGCGGTCGATCCGGTGCGGCGGAGCGCCTGCATGTGCGGGAGGACGGCGAGAAAATCGGCGACCGCCGGGGAATCGACGCCGACCTGCGCGGGGAAACTCACCGCCGCCACCGCCTCGGTGAGCGAGGTGACCGGCGGCGCGGTGATCCGCGAACCGTCACGAAAAGCGCCCCCCCCGCGCCGGGCCGTGAAGCATTCGTTCCGCAGCGGATCGAAGATCGCCGCCACGAGGAGATCGTCGCCGTCCGCCAGCGCGATCGACACGCAGTAGGCCGGAAAACCGTGCACGTA
>SXHR01000027.1:0-24028 GCA_005773625.1 Planctomycetaceae bacterium
CTCTCATGAGCACTGGTACAAAAACTGGGGAGGGGTCACCCCTGAGCGGTGCCGACGCGAGAAAAACGCCACCGCAGGAGGATGCGCGGCGTTTTTGCGTACCGCCTCCGGACGGCCAAAACGCACGATCTCGCTGCTCAAGGGGAGTCCGTCAGCCGGAAGACCGGTGCGGGAGCACCATCGACCGGGATATCCGTCGTTTCGGTCTCGGCGCTGTCGGCCACGAAGAAAAGCGTGACGGCCGCCATGCCGAGGCCGAAAAGGAGGATAAGCGCGAGGGCCACCCCCATCGCGCAGCCGGCCCGGCCGTCGTCGGAGGCGAGCGAGGCGAGTGTGCGGGTCGTCAACGCCGTCGGGGACACGACTCCAGGAGTGAGTTCGTCGGCAGTGCCCGTCTGGTTCTGGTTGACCGAGCTGTCGAGCGAGAGCAGAAAGCTCCGCGCGTGGCGAAAGAAAAAGATCGGACAGAGGACCGCCGCGGCGAGGCAGACGGTCAGCGTCGTCTCGTTCGAGAGTCCCATGCCCATCACCAGCAGTGCATAGAGGGATCCGGTGAGGATCACCGTGGCGCCGTAGTTCAGATAGATCGACCCGAGGTAGAAGCCCGGCTCCCGCTCGTAGGAGAAGCCGCAGTGCGTGCACGACTCGTGCATGCGGAAGGCGCCGCGGAAGAGCGGGCCGCTCCCGCACCGCGGGCAGCGGAGCCATACGGCTCGGGAAAAGGCACGAAAGCGTGAGGGCGCGGGGTTTTCAGGCATGATGTGGCGGTTCAGTCAGCATATGATGCCGTCGGTTTTAGCCGCCGATTTTCCCATTTTCCGGTCGATATGCCACATGTCCGCCCCTGCAAAAAGAGTGGGCCGCGCACGCCCTTCGAGGAGCAATACCTGGCCGAGGCCCGGCGGATCTGTCTCGAGACGGTGGCCGATCCGCGGTACGAGATTTTCCTGTTCGGCTCGCGGGCCCGCGGGCATTGCGATCAGGGCAGCGACGTCGACATCGGGATCACCTGGCCCGAGCCGCTCCCGGGCGGGACATCGCACCTGCTCCGGCTATTGACCGAATCCGACGTGCCGTGGCGGTGCCAGGTGGTCGATTTCGCGCTGGTGACCGACGGGAACTTCAGAAAGCACGCCTACGAGGGTCGCGAGATATGGCGAGCGGCGAACTACGCCAGGGCAATATTCGTCGGGCACCGAAGGGTTTTGCTGACGTGCTCGAACTCGAGATGGAAGGGTCTCCGATGACATCCGGGATGCCATCGACCGGGCCATCCGTGATCCGTCGTATCCGTGTCCTACCGGAACGCCTGGTTCCATGAGCGTCTGCGGCCGCCGATCACGCCACTCCCGCCGCTGACGCTCCCGCCGCCGACCGTGCCGCCCTGCCGGTAGCTTCGCGACGGCGTGTTGTAGTAGGGCCAGACCCGCTTGCCCTGCCGCTGGGCGCGATCCCATTGCTGCGCGCCGTAGTTGATGCCCGAGAGGTTGAAGCTCGAGTAGGGGTTGCGGGGGCCTCGCGCCTCCGCGACCGATGCGGGGAGGAGCAGGGCGGCGAGGGCCAGCGCGACCGGGAAGAGCAGACGGGCGACATGCATGGCAAGTGGATCCCTGGCGGGGGCGATGGCATGCATTTGCACGCCGGCCGTTCTACGCATCGTCGGCGTCGCCGGTTCGTCGTCGGGTTTGTGAGACACGTCCAAGAAAACCCGATGGCCCACCTCGTCAACCCGGGCCGCCAAATCCAACGGGTGTCGAAATCACCCACGTCCGGTTCCCAACGGCCGCGGCGTGCATCACCAAAGTGGTGACCACCTCACCAAAGTCGGGATTCACCTCAAAAGGCCTGGAAAACAAGGGTCGTTCGCACGTCGGGCGCGATTTTGTCTCGCGGAGCGCCCCGGGCTGGTGAGGCCGGTCATTTGTCGGGCGTCGCCGTCGAAAAAGTTTTTTTCGCGGCAAAGTGCCTTGATTCCAGCGCTTTTCGCCGTCCCAGCGTCCCTCGCCGGGATTTGGCACGCGGACTGCATCTCCTCCTCAGTGTCGCGAGTTCTCGCGGATGCCCAACGGTGAAAGCCGGGCACCGCGAAACAGTTCGCGTTCGTTCAGTCGCAAAAGGGAGGTGTGAAATGATGGTCATTGCCGTTGGGATCACGACGGAGGAAGTGCGGTCGCTGTCAAACCAGCCCCCCGCGATTCGTTCCCCGCGTGGCCCGGTTCTCAAGAGCCTCGTGGTGACGGGCGATGCAGGCCTCCGCGGCCGGCTCGGCACGATGGCCGAACTCGGTGGCTTTTCCACCTGTGACATGCCCGCCGATGCCTCCGACTTCAGGTCGGTCATCGACGGGGACTACCAACTCGTGATCGTTGACATCGTCCACCCGTTGGGTGATCGCGTCAGCGACACGCTCGAGATCGCCGAGGAGTTCGCCGGTCGGCCCGGCACGCTGCTGGTGGTCTGCGGTTCCGACGACAGCGTCGATGAGGAGCTCTGGGCCCGTCAGCTCGGTGCCTGGGTCTACCTGCCGGGTGTCTCCGGTGGCGACTCCCTCATGTCGCTGTTCGCAGAGGCCCGGCGAGTCGCCGAGCGTCGGGGTGCCTTTCAGTACGTCTGAGGATCGAGCGTGGCTCAGGCCACGGCGATCAGTCCGCGATTCGTGAAGCAGTGAATCAAGGTTCCGTTTCCGACCGTTCGGTCGGCGGACAAGAGTCGAGAGAAATCATCAAAACGCCCCTCGGGGCCCAAAAGAGAAGGAACAGTGTCATGAGCGCAGTTGTGGATTCCTACCGTGACGACATGGACGTGAGCTACGCGGTCGACTTCAGTCGAGATCGCGAGCCGGCTAAAAAGCGGAGCCGATTCCCCGAATACCGCCGCTCGGGCACAGCCCCGACCCGGGTCAATGGCATGCACTGCCGCCGCAGCAAGCGGTGGACGTGGGGCACCGGCCGTGGGGCCCGGATGCAGAACGTCAGGGCATTTGCCGGCTGTCTTGCCCTGGCACTTGCGAGCGTCTCGACGAGCGTGCTCGGAGTGACGATCGATTTCACACCGGTCAACAACGCCGGCAACCTCGCCAACCCCGCCACGGGTCTGGGGGCGGTCTCGAGCCTCTTCAACATCTCGAAGTACGAGACGACCAACTCCCAGTACGCCGAGTTCCTGAATAGCGTGGATGCCGCGGGTACGAACCCGAACTCCATCTACCAGCCGTCGGCCATCATCAGTGGGTCGACGATCTTCAACCCTATCACCTTCAACGCCGGCGGTTCATCCGGGGCGAAGTATTCGGTCGGAGGGGGTAGCTCGAGCCAGCCGGTCACGTTCGTGACCTGGTTCTCCGCCGCTCGGTTCGCCAACTGGCTCAACAATGGCCAGCAGGCCAACGCCGCCTCCATGGAGACCGGTGCCTATACCCTCAACAACCAGACCGCCGGGGCCGCAGTCCCCCGCAACGCCGGAGCCTCGGTCTTCCTGCCGAGTGCCAACGAGTGGACGAAGGCGGCCTACTACAACGGTGGCAACACCAACTACCGCACCTATCCCTACGTGGGCGGTGCCTCTCAGGTTCCCGTCGCCGTCACGACCGGCACGGGGGTCAGCGGCAACAACGCGGCCAACTACGGCCTGGCTCAGGGCAGGACGACCGGCCTGACGAATGTCGGCCTCTATGCCGCCTCCCAGACCTGGTATCAGCTGTACGACGCCTTCGGCAACGCCGGTGAGTTCACCGAGACTGCCAGCCCGACCTTCCCCGCCGACCGGGTCATGTTGCTCGGCTCGAGCTGGAGGCTCGGAACGGGTGCCACCGGCAACTGGACCTCGAACTCGGCCAACAACAACTACCTGACCGCCAGCTTCTCCGACTCCATCGGCTTCCGCGTCGCAGCCGTCCCCGAGCCGGCCACGATCGCCCTCGCGGGAGTGGGAATCACGAGCCTTGCGGCCCTCGACTGGATGAAGCGTCGCAAGAAGAAGGCCGCCGCTCAGCAGGCCATGCTCGCCCAGCCGACCGTTTCGTGATCGAATCCCACTCGTGATCGGAACCTGAGAGATCAGAAAACAGCCCCGCCCCTCGCGACGCGAGGGGCGGGGTTTTTGTTTTTCAGGCATGTTCCCGATCCCGGAGACGCCAGTTTTCCGTTGGCCGGAGCGTGCGGCTCGGCAAGTCCGGCCGGGATGCAGATTGACCCGCCGCAAGCGGCGGTGTTAGGGTCGGCTCCATGCCTGATTTCAATGATGCTGCCGGTGCGGATTCCCGGTCCTCCGATCGTCTCGTGCGGGGACGGAACGATGCCGAGGATGCGACCGTGATCTCCCGCGGCGAGCCGGCGGCAGCCTCCTGGAGCGGTTCGGCCGGTCCGCAGGCGGGCGGACCGGCCACCACGACCGAGATCGGCCGGTCGCTCGAGGGATCGATGCTCGGGCCCTATCGGCTCGATCAGTTCATCGGCGGCGGCGGCATGGGGGCCGTGTTTCGCGCCCTCGACACGACGCTCGATCGAATCGTCGCGGTGAAGGTCCTCGCCGGTCGGCAGGGCGACGACGAGGAGATGCTCAAGCGGTTTCGCAACGAGGCCCAGTCGGCGGCCCGGCTCGATCACGAGAACATCGGGCGGGTTCACGCGGTGGGCAGCAACGGCGGCTGGCACTACATCGTCTTCGAGTTCATCGAAGGCACCAACCTCCGCGACCTCGTTCGCGAGGAGGGGCCGTTTGACCTGGCGAGAGCCGTGGACGTGGCGATCCAGGTCGCCGATGCGTTGGAGCACGCCTCCGAGCGGGACGTGGTGCACCGCGACATCAAACCGTCAAACATCGTGATCACCCCGGCGGGCCGGGCCCGCATCGTCGACATGGGGCTGGCACGCCTGCATCATGTCGCGGACGACCGTGATCTCACCGTCAGCGGCATGACGCTCGGAACCTTCGATTACATCTCGCCCGAGCAGGCCCGCGATCCCCGCGCCGCCGATGTCCGCAGCGATCTCTACTCGCTCGGCTGCACGATCTTTTTCATGCTCGCGGGCCGTCCCCCCTTCGCCGAGGGCACGATGGTCCAGAAGCTCCTGCAGCATCAGCAGGCGGTCCCGCCGGCGCTCTGCGAGCTGCGGCCCGACGTGCCACAGCAGTTCGCCGACATCGTGTCGCGGCTGATGGAGAAGGATCCCCTCGATCGGTATCAGCGGCCGGCCGTGCTCGTCGCCGATCTGCTTGCATTCGCCGACGACCACCGGCTCACGCTGGCACAGCCGCGGCCGGCGGCCGCGGCTGTGCCACGTCCGCTCGACGTGCGACCGACATCGTTGTCACAGTTGACCTGGCTCCTGCCACTCATGGGCCTGATCGCGGTGGTGGGGATGATGTGGACGAGGGCCTCGCTCGATCGGCGGCGGGCCGCCCAGGGAAATGCAGCCGAGCGTGCGGACGCCGACGTTCCAACCGAGGCGGACTTCGTGCGCGTGGTCGCGGCCCCCTCCTTCTCCGGCGAGGTCGCCTCGCGGGGGGAGGCGATTCGCCTTGCCGCCGACGGCGGGGTGATCGAGCTGGCGCAGGACGGAGAGTGGCGTGAGCCGCCGGTGTCGTTCGACCACAAGCGGCTCACGATCCGGGCCGCCGCCGGCGTCAGGCCGATCGTTGGTTTCACCGGCGTCGCGGCCGTCGGGAATGGATGGCAGGCGGCCTGCTCGATCGGCGACGGCGAACTGACCATCCGAGGCGTATCCTTCAGGCTGGTCGGCGAACCGTCCGACGCCGTGCCGGCGGCCCTGTTCGCCATGGGTGCCGGAAGACTCGTCTGCGACGACGTCGTGCTCCGCATGCCCGGATCCCCCGAAACCGGCGGCAAGACGGGCCCTCGAAGCCGGGACGCGTTCGTCGCGGTCTCGCTGGCGGGTGGCCCGCCGGGAGCAACGTGCGCGGTGGTGCTCGGTGGTTGCCGTGCAGCGGGAGACGCGGCGCTCCTCGACGCCACCGCCGCCGAAGCGGGCCGGGTCGTGCTGCGATGGTCGGGGGGGGCGCTGGTCACCCCCAGACGGCTGCTCGTCGCCGAGGGTGCCCGGAGCGGTGCGGGCCTCGACATCGCCTGCGATCTCGCCGATGTCGCCGTCGCATGTGGTGACGGCGTGGCGGTCCTTCGCGACTCGTCCTCCCGCCCGATCGCTCCCCGGCTCGATTTCGGGGCGAGCGACTGCCGGTTCGTCGTCGGAGACGCGCGTCCGTTCCTCGAGCAGTCTGGTGTCGGCCGCGCCGACGACTACCGGTCCGCGTGCGTCTGGCTCGATGAGCAGGGACGGTACGAGGGGGCGGGGGTGTTTCAACGCATCGACGCCGCCGATGGCCGGATCGACATCGAGTTTTCCGAGCTCGAACCGTCGTTGCAGTACGAGCCTCGGGCCGGTCGCCCGCCCGACCCGGCCGCATGGAACGGTTGGGGGAGTTGAAGGGGCCGCGCGGGCCGGCTGTCCGCGCAGCCCCGCACGATTGCTTGACGTGGCCGCGACCTCGTTGTCTAGTTGTGTTGTCCGTGCGCGGCATGCCTGTCTCAGGGCATCCAGCCGGCGATCCTCCCGGAGTTTTTTCGATGATCCGTGCAAGCAGGCATGCGTGGCTGGTCGGTGTTGGGATGGCCATGATCGCCGGGGGCTCGGCCCGGGACGCATTTGCGATCAAGCAGTTCGCCGAAGAGTTCAAGGCGATGTACGTCAAGGAAGGCACCCCTCTGGCCACGGCGGTCGAGACGGCCAAGTGCAACGTCTGTCACAAGGGATCGAGCAAGAAGGAGCGGAACTCCTACGGTGAGGCTCTGGCCGAGAGGCTCGACAAGAAGGAAGACGCCAAGAACGTGGAGAAGATCAAGAAGGCCCTGGAGGAGGTTGCCGCCCTGTCGAGCGATCCCGCCAATGCCGACGCCCCGACGTTCGGCAAGCTCATCGAGGAAGGCAAACTGCCCGGCGGCGAACCGCAGTGACGAGGGGCGGGGTGACTCTGGCCACGGCCGCTCAGTGGCGAGGAACCGTGAAGCCCGCGTCGTCGATGGCGGTGAGCAGCAAGGTTTCGAAGTCTTCGCAGCCGGCGATTTCAGCCGCCGTTTCCGGGGGGGCGAAGATCCGCACCCGCTTCACGAGGTCGTCGAACTGCTCGTGGGCCAGGCTGCGGACCACAGGCGAGATGTCCTCGAGCTGCCGCCAGCGGGGCGGAGCATCGGCGGCATGCCGGGCGCTCCGCTCGCGAACCTGCAGCCGAAACTCGACCTCCCGTTCGGCCGGGGGCGCGTCAACGAGCAGCAGATCCTGGTCGATACGGCGGCCGATGCGTCGCGATATCCGCTCCGCGAGCCGGGCGGAGACCATCACCATCTCCGGGTAGCTTCTCCCGGCCAGAGCGGCGTGGATCGTGGGCTGATGGGCGGCGTCGAATGTGGCGACCCGCTTGAAGAGTCGTCGCTCCGGGCCGAAGAGCCCCGCGACCAGCGGAGCGGCGGCGCTGCCGTCGGCCGCCGCGGAGAGCCAGGCCACGAACGTCGCGTCATCGCAGCGGACGAGGTCGGCGGGATCAATCCTGGAACGCACCAGCCACACCGCCCGCTGCAGCATGCCCGTGGCGGCCCGGACGGCATGGTGCCAGTAGACCTCGCTGAACATGACATAACGGGCGAAGACCATGAGCTCGGCCGCCGTTCGTCCCTTGTCGGTGATGGCCAGCGATTCCCCCCGCTCGTCCAGGCAGAGGCTCGCGAGCAGTCGCGGCTGGTCGAAATTGCGACCGTAGGGAACGCCGGCATGCAGGCTGTCGCGGGCCAGATAGTCCATCTTGTCGACATCGACGGGGCCGGAGAGGAGCGAGTGCAGGAGGCGGCCCGCCGGGTCGGCCGCATCGCCGGTGATCAGCCCGGCGATGCGTTCCGGGGAGATTCCCCAGAAGTTCACGAGCACCTCGGCCATCGGCTCCATGGAGAGGACGTTCAGAACGAGCGACTCGTGCCTCGGCACCTCGGGAAGACCCATGTCCTCGACCGGATGGCAGTAGGCCCAATGCCCGATGTCGTGCACGAGCGACGCGGCCAGGAACGCCGAGGCGTCGTCTTCGGCAACGACGGCCGTGAAGCGGGGCTCGTTTCGCAGGCGCCGCAGAAACTCCACCGCCAGCCGGTAGACGCCGAGCGAATGCTCGAACCGCGAGTGCACGGCCCCGGGATAGACGAGTGACACCAGCCCGAGTTGCGACACCCGGGTCAGCCGCCGCATGGCCGGGGTGTCGAGGAGCGCCCGAACCCGGGGCGTGACCGGCGCCGTGTCGTCCGGGGGAATGCGGATGCCCTCGCTCGTCGAGTCGAGCGCCGCGAGTTCGGGTAGGCGGGAAAGCGACATCGCATCGGCCCCTGAACGGTCAGAGCGGGGGCAGGCCCATGAGCCAGCGGAGGAATGCCGTGAACATGGCGTAGAAGGTGAAATGGGCCACCGCCGTGCCCCAGTCGAGGTCGAACGCCGCCATGGCGGCGATGGCCCCCGCAGTCACGAACATCGGCCCGAGGTAGAGCCATTGCCACATCTCGGCCGTGGCCTCCGGCGGCAGGAGACCCTTGACCGCCCAGAGCGCCGCATACACGGCCGCACAACTCAACGACCGCAGCAGAAACGGCCGGCCCCGATAGGCCTCGAGTTCGCGATTCCGCACGGCGACGTAGCCGAGCATGACGCACGGAATGGCCACGAGCAGCGCCATGGACAGGAGAATCCACGCCGGCGGAAACTCGGGCCGCAGCGCGCGTCCGGTGAAGAAGGCGGCTGCGGCCAACGCGACGGCCGCAACGCCGGTGGCGGCGAAGGCGAGCGGCGGGATCGGCCGCTCGATCCGCCGGATCGGGGCCATGGGCGGTCGGCCCGTCGCCGTCGATGATGCGGTCGGGGCTTCCGGTTCGTGGATCGTCACCGCCTTGGCGACGAGTTCCGGAATCTTGATCGGCTTTTTGCACTTGGGGCAGGGGCCCGTGCGGCCGGCGAACTGGTCGCTGACCGAGAATCGGGAGTTGCAGCCGGGGCAGATGACGGGGATGGGCATTCGCTGGGTTCCGGCCGCAGGCGGAAAGACCGCGGAGAGGCGGCAGTTTCAGACGGAGCCGGGGCTGCGTCAAGGGATGGGGGCATGGGTACACTGGAGTTGGCGGGATGAGGCCCTTGCCGGGCACCCGACCTCGCGTTGCTTTCGGGAGCCAAAACAGCATGGAAGACGACAAGACCCGCATCCTCGGTCCGGATGAGGCGAGCACCCGGATTCTCCCCGGCGAGCCGGCTCAGCCGCCGCGGGAACTGCCCGAACCGCGGGTCGAGGGAGGACGCATCACCTTCCATTGCTCTGCCGGCCACAAGCTCGTCGTGCCTGAAAACCTCGCCGGAAAGCGGGGCAAGTGCAGCAAGTGTGGCGTGCCACTGCAGATCCCCGAGTTTGCCCCGGCGGAGCCGCTCGTCCCGGAGCCGACCCTCAAGTTCGGTCCGCCAGACGCGGACGAGTCGCCGATGCTCCCGTCGGAGGCCATCTCCACGGTGCCGCCGTCGGCCGACGGGCCGGCCGCTGACACCGGCGGTGCCGAGGCCGCCGCCGAGCCCGAGTGGAACTTCATCTCGGGGATCGATCAGCCCGCCCGTGCCGCCGCCAACGCGGGAGCGGCGTTCACCGAGTCGGCCTGGCCGGCCGGGCCGATCGGTGGCGACGAAGGCAATCCCATGGCCCTGCTCCTGCACAGGCTCTGGGCGGAGCGTGAGCACGGCGGCATCGTCGAGATCCACCTGACGGGCGGCAGCGTGATCCTCCCGGAGGAGTTCGCCGCGCGGTGGTCGGGGGGCAGCCACGGCCTGTTCGCGAGCCAGGCTGCCGATGGCACCGTGACACTCACGGCCGTTGCCTGGGAGACGGTGCAGCGGATCGTGGTGCGGCACCTGTCGGCCGTGCCCGGCGACATGTTCGAATGACGACCAGCCGGGTCGTTCATTCTTCCTCGTCGAGATCGCCCTCGGTGATCATCATGAAACCCTTGTTGCTCAGGGTTTCCTGGCCCATCTCGGTGTTGTCCACCATCAGCGCCACCGCCGGCCTGCCCCGGGGCCGCACGAGGATGGGATAGGCCTGGATGATGTTGACCTCGGCCTGCAACAGCGCGGTGCAGATGCGGAGCAGAGGCTGGTGGTCGTCGGGGAGTTCGACGCCGATCAGGTCGCTCTCGATGATCGCGAGCCCGGCCCGTTCGAGAATCTCCCGGCCTTGCTCCGGATGGCTCAGCAGGAACCTCGCGAAGGCGCACTCGCCGGAGTCGTTGATCGAGAGCGCGACGATCCGCACCCGGGAGCCCTCGAACCTGCGGACCACCTCGAGCAGCTGTCCGACACGGTTTTCGAGAAACACGGTGAACTGCCGGAGCGTCGGCCAGTTGCGGCCGCGGGCCGTTGCGAATCCGATTCCCGCGTTCTCGCCAGCGTCGCCCTGACTCACGTGGAGACTCCGCTCGTGGATCCAAGTTCTCGGGGCGGGAACGGCCGAGCCGGCCGGCGGCCCCCCGGGGGTTTTGCAGCCTTCGTCGTGGGAAGGATAGAGTCTCGTCCGCCGTCCGGTCAACGAACGGCCCATCTCCCTCCCCCGGCGGCTGCCCGCCCCGACCGTCCGCGACCGCCGCAGGAGCCAGCATGTCAGCCGTTCACGAGATCGAAATCCGGGTCCGCTATCAGGAGACCGACGGCCAGCGGCGGGTCCATCATGCCAACTTCCTCACCTACTTCGAGATGGGCCGCACCGAGATGCTGCGTGCGCTCGGCCACACCTACCGGCAGTTCGAGGACGACGGGCTCTTCATGGTGGTGTCGGAGGCGCACGTCGCGTATCGCGCGCCGGTGGACTACGACGACCTGCTCCTGCTCCGCACCCGCGTGGAGAAGATCGGGGCGGCCCATATCAAGCACGCCTACGAGGTGATCCGCGGCACCCAGATCCTGGTCACCGGCTCGACGACGGTCGTCTGCGTGGACCGTGAGGGGAGTGTCCGGCGGCTGCCCGACTGGATGCTGCCCTGACGTCGTCCACGCCGCCTCGATCCCCGTCCCGGCCTCGTTGGTGGAGCGACGTGTCCGCCGGTCCCGCGGGCGAATTCACCCGCGACGTTTGACCCGGTGCCATGGCACGGCGACTGTTCCCCGGGACGTTCGCAAGGGCGAGCGACGCAGTTCTCCAAGGCGGGAGGCGGACCCGCTTTCCTGCATGGTCCGCCCGCAGAGGGCGGCCCAGACCTTTTGAGGAGATTGCAACGATGACGCTTGCCGCCGAACGGGAACTGGCCCACATGGGCGAGACTGCCGGGTGTTCCGATCACGATCATGACCTGGTTCACGAGCTCAGCCGGCGGCTCGACGCGCTCTGGCGCTACGACCAGTACATCGCCAACGCCGAATGGCGGGAAGACCTGCGGCAGTTCTGGTGCGATGCGAAAGCCCTGGAGCAGCAGGCGATCCAGCGGCTCAAGGAACTGATCGGGCAGGAGGTGCGCAACGACTGCTTCTAGCGGGCTGCTGAACGAGTCTGCCCGAGCATGATGCGGAGATCATCGACCGTGGAAACCCCCGGCGTCTTCACCGGTCGGTCACGTGGACAAAGGCCGTGCAAGTGGACAAAGGTCATGGATGACTTTGTTCACGGACGGCCGGCCGAGCGTGGAAGAAGCCCTCCCCGGGCCGACGGCCTCGCTGGTGCGTCCGGACAGGGATGCCGTACCGCTTTCCCGGGTGTGGTCGAAGATGGGGGACTGTGCTACCTTCCTGCGGCATCGGCGCCGGTGAGCCGGTGTATCGCAATCTCCGCACGCGGTTCCTCACGTCAGGGAATGGCCCCATGACCAAAAGAGGTCAGCTCACGGTCGGTTCGTTGATGGGAAGGCTGTCCGGGGCGGGGCGGTGGCGTGAGGCGACGCCGGCAGGCTTGCCGGTGGCCGGCCTCGAACCACTGACGGAGCGGCTGTCGCGTCACAAGGTCACGCGGATCGCCCTCTCGTTCCTCGATGCCAACGCAGGTCTGCACCTCAAGGACCTGCTGCTCGACGCCGCCACCGACGATCGCCGCGTGGTCATCGACGGCCACACCGTCTGGAACTTCGGTTCCGACAGCTTTCTCGGCCTCGACCGGCATCCCCGCGTCCACGACGCGATCCGCGACGCGCTGCCGGAGTGGGGTGCCCACAACGGTGCCTCGCGGGCCTTCTCCAGCCCCGTGCTCGTCGACGAGGCGGAGGAGAAGCTTGCCCGCTGGCTGGGTGTGCCCGACATCTTCATCTTCCCCAGCGTCACGCTGGCGAACATCGGCCTCCTGCCGGCGATCACCCAGCCGGGCGACCTGCTCGTCGTGGACCGTGAGTCGCACGACAGCGTGCACCAGGGGGCCAAACTGGCCGCCGCCGGGGGAGCGAGGCTGGAGGTGCTGACCACGCCCGATCCGCGGGCGTTGGAAAAAATCGTCGTGCAGGCGGGGTGCCGCGGCGGAGTGGTGCTCGCGATCGACGGCGTCTACAGCATGTCGGGCCGCACACCGCCGCTTGCCGATCTCGATGCGACGATTCGCCGGCTCGGTGGGATCATGTACGTGGACGATGCCCACGGAACCGGCGTCGTGGGGCCGCGGGGCCGGGGGGCGGCCGCAGCGGCGCTCGGTTCGCTCGACAACGTGCTCATGGTGGGCTCGCTCTCGAAGGCGTTCTCCTGTCTGGGCGGCTTCGTCACCTGCACGCCCGAACTCAAGACGGTGCTCAAGATCCGTTCGAGCACCTTCATTTTCGGGGGGCCGGTGCCGCCGCCGTATCTGGCGGCGATCTCCGCGGTCTGCGACATCATGATGTCACCCGAATACGACCTCCTGCTCGCCGCGCTCCACGACCGCATCCGTCGATTCACCACCGGACTCGACACGCTCGGCATCGAGCATCACGGCGGCGATTCCGCGATCGTCTCGCTCGTGGTGGGAGATATCGAGAAGACGTTCCATGCGGGCCGCAGCCTCTTCGACCGCGGGTTTTACGCACAGTCGGCGACCTACCCGGCGGTCCCGATCCACGCCGGAATGCTGCGGGTTCAGATCAACGCCAATCATCCGCTCGAGGCGATCGACGGGTTGCTCAACGCCCTCGGCGACATCTGGCAGGAATCACGGCTGCCGCGGCGGGGCAGGGCGGCCGCCCGGTAGGAGTTCCATCGGGGACCCGCGGGGGAACGGGGGCGGCCTCGTCCTCCGTCAGGAATCGTCGGGTGGAGCCTGTTCGAGTCGGGGTTGGTTCCGCAGGATCCAATCGCGAAGGCAGGTCGGCAACGATCGGGCGAATCGCGCGGCGAGCCAGGTGCGCCTCGGAAACCACGCCTCGGCACGGCCCCGCTCGATCGCCCGCAGGATGATCGTGGCCGCCCGCTCCGCGGTCATGAGTCGGCCCGTCGTGCGTTCCTCCTCGGTGACCATCGGCGTATCGACGACACCCGGGCAGGCGGTCGTGAGGCGGATGCCAAGGGGGCCGCAGTCGAGCCGGAGGCTTTCGAGAAACGCCACCAGCCCGGCCTTGCTCGCGCAGTAGGCGGCGTTGCCCGGCAGGCCGACGACCGCAGCGATGCTCGCGACCCCGCAGACGTGACCACGCCGCCGCGCGAGCATCCCGGGAAGCACCGCCGCGATGAAGTTGATGCCCCCCTTCATGTTGACGTCGATCACGGCATTGGCGGCGTCCATGTCGAGCGGCCATGACGTGCGGTGGATGCCGGCGCAGGCGATCGCCACGTCGCATGGACCGAGCCGGTCCTCGAGCGCCGCCACGGCCGCCCGCAGGGCGGGCCCATCGCTCACGTCGCAGGACACCGTCTCGGCGACCACCCCCGTGGCGCGGAGGAGCGAGCGGGTCGCTTCGAGAGGCGGTCCCCGGCGGGCGATGATCCCGATTCGGGCCCCGGCCGCCGCCGCGGCCCGGCATGCCTCCCGGCCGATTCCGCTCGAGCCGCCGGTGACCAGGACCGATTTGCCATGCCAGAATGTGTTCGAAATCATGGTCGCCGTCCCGCGTGTGAACGGGGACATCTGACGAGGTTTTCACCCGAAATGCAACCGACGCCGAACCGCGTGCTGCTGTCGATCGACGGACACACCGTCGCGGCCGACGTCCATCTCCGCGACGACCAGCGGCCCCCCGTGGTCTTCTTCCATGGGCTTCTGACGTCGCTGGTCGTCGCCACCGAACTCTTCGTCGATCCCGCAGCGGAGTCGTGGATCGCGCTGAGCCTGCCGGGACACCACCCAGGGGCGTTTCCCGCCGGGTTGTCCCGGAAGGACGTCGATGCCGAACTGTTTGCCGCCCTGGCCGACGAGTCGCTCTCACGGCTCATCGGAGAACGTCGGGTGATCGCGGCCGGCTGGTCCACCGGGGGCTTTGCGGCGGTCAATCTGGCGATCCGCCGGCCGCGACGGGTGGTTGCCGTCGCGAGCCTGGCCGGGTTCACGGGCGGCCGGGTCACCGGTGTGATCGGCTGGTTGCAGTGGCTCGCCCGGGGCCCCGTCGGCGAGGCCTGCCTGCGGGCCGGGTTCTGGGTGGGAGGCCGTGTGCCGGGGCTGCAAGACGCGATCATCCGGTCGTGCACGGCCGATCGGGCGGCCGCGGCGCTGGTGCCGGAAGCGGTGCTGGCCCGGATACGGGCGGACTTCCGCCACCATGATCCTGGGGCGCTGGCGGCGATGCTGGCCGCGGTGCGCGAGATCGACATCGGCGACCGTCTGGGCGACGTCCGTGTGCCCGCCTGGATCGCGTGCGGCGGATTGGATCCGGTGATTCCGTTCGCGGAGACGGCGCGATTGGCCGACGGCATCGCCGGCGCCCGGTTGAAGGTCTACGAATCCGGCGGGCACCTCTTCTTCAGCGAATGGCCGGGTGTCCGGGAGGATTTCGCGGCGTGGCGCCGTGGCCTCGCCGCCGGAGGGCCCGAATCCGCGTGACCGACGGACCGCTGTCGAAAACCCGCTACGATGTCGTGCGTGCCGCCTCGGACGGACGGTCCGTGCCCAAGATCGGAAGCCACCTCCATGTCGCGGACGCCGCTGCCTGACGTGCTCGACGCCTGTGTGATCGGAGCCGGTGGCTCCGGGCTCGCCGCCGCGAAGGCCCTCCACGACCGTGGCCTCGACTTCATCTGCTTCGAACGCGGCTCGGGCATCGGCGGCCTCTGGCGGTATGACAACGACAACGGCATGTCGTCGATCTACAAGTCGCTGCAGATCAACACCTCGCGCGACATGACGGCGTTCGCCGATCATCCGATGCCCAGGGACTATCCGCACTTTCCCCGGCACGAACAGATCTGCGGGTATCTGGAGGACTATGTCGATCACTTCGGCTTCCGCGACCAAATCCGATTTCGCACCACGGTGGAGCGTGTCGTGCCGCAGGCTGACGGCACGTTCGCCGTGACGTTCCGGACCGCGGGGGACGAGCCCGAGACCCGCATCGTCCGCAACGTGCTCGTCGCCAGCGGCCATCACTGGCTGCCCCGGATGCCCGATCTGACCGGCGACTTCTCCGGCCGCGTGCTCCACGCCCACGACTACCGCACCCCCGACGGCTTCGGGGGCCGACGGGTGCTCGTCGTCGGAATGGGCAACTCGGGCTGCGACATCGCCTGCGATCTGGCACGGGTGGCCGACCGCACGTTCCTCTCGACCCGCCGCGGCGCCCATGTGATCCCGAAGTATCTCTTCGGCATCCCCCTCGACACCGTGTGTCCGGAGTTCATCTGGCGATTCGCGCCGATGTGGCTCTTCCGTCCGGCCTTCAGCACGGTGGTCTGGATGAACCGGGGGACGCTCGGCCTCTACGGTCTGCCCCGGCCCGGGCACAAGGTGCTCGAGGAGCATCCGACGATCTCGAGCGATCTGCCGAGCCTCGTCCGCGAACAACGGGTCGTCATCAAGCCCGACATCGAGCGCCTCGACGGCGACGGGGTCCGGTTCGTCGATGGCACCCGCGAGCCGGTGGACACGCTGATCCTCGCCACGGGCTACAAGATCGCGTTTCCCTTCCTCGACGCGTCGCTCATGGCCGCCGAGGGCAACGAGGTGAGGCTCTACCGGCACGTGGTGCATCCCGACGTGCCGGGGTTGTTTTTCATCGGACTCATCCAGCCTTGGGGGGCGATCTTCCCGCTCGCCGAGGCGCAGTCGGCGTGGGTCGGCGACCTGATCGAGGGCCGTTGCCGGCTGCCCGATCGGGCGACGATGCAGCGGTCGATCGACGGCGACATCGCGGCGATCCGCCGCCGCTACGTGAAATCCCCGCGGCACACGATCCAGGTCGATTTCCACGCCTACCGCGCCCTGGTGCAGCGGGAGCGTCGCCACGGCAGGCGGGTGTCGAAATGACGACGACGGCCACTCCATTCACCCCCCCTGATCGGATCGCCATCACCGGCTCCTCCGGCCTCTACGGCCGGTCGCTGGTCCGTGAGATTCGCCGCAGCCTGCCGCAAGCCTCCATTCTCGGGATCGACTGCCGGGTCGCCACGGAGAACGCGCCGGACGAGTCGTGGCAGGGGGACATCTGCGATTCGCGAATGGCCGACGCCATCGGCGCTTTCCGGCCCGACACGGTGATTCATCTGGCCTACGCCGTGCATCCCGGCCGCGACATGAGGGCGATGCGGGCCGCCAATGTCGATGGCACGCGGCGGCTGCTCGAAGCGGCCGCCGCCCACCGAGTGCGGCGGGTGCTCGTCGCCAGCAGCGCCACGGTCTACGGGGCATGGCCCGACAACCCGCCACGGTGCGACGAGTCGACGCCGGTGCGGCCGCGGCCCGACTACTACTATTCGGAGCACAAGGGGCACGTCGAACGGCTGGTGCAGGAGTTCGCGACGGCCCGTCCCGAGATCGCCGTGAGCTGGACGCGGCCGACGATCATCTGCGGTGCCGGCGTGAAAAACTTTCTCAGCGACATCTTTCTCAACATGCCGGTCATGTTCCTGCCCGACGGCAACGACACCCCGCGGCAGTTCGTTCACAGGGACGATCTGGCCCGGGCCACGCTCGCGATCCTGATGGCGTCGGCCCGCGGGGCATTCAACGTCGCGCCGGCCGACGTGATCACGCACCGCGAGATCGCGGACCTGCTCGGAGTGGCGGCCGTGCCGATGCCACTCTTCCTCCTCGCGGGCATGGGCCGCGTCTGGTGGACTCTGCGGCTGCCCTGGTTCACCACGCCCCCGGGGCTCGTGAGTTATTCGCGATATCCGTGGGTGATGAGTTCGGAGCGACTCCGGCGGGAACTCGGATTCGAGTTCGAGTATTCGAGCGTGGAATCGTTCCGCGAACTGCTCATCAGGGAGGAGGCGGGGGCGGGTAGTCATACCGCGTGAGCACCTCGGCGAGGTCGGCGGCGATCCGCCGGCGAAGTCGCCCTGGGGTGAAGAGTTCGTTGCGGCGGTAGCCGCTCTCTTCGGCGAGGTGCCGCCGCCAGTGGGGCTCCGCGGCGTCGGCGGCCGGCCAGCCGAAGTGGTCGTAGATGCTCCGCAGCACCCCGATCGGATCGGCGACCAGATCCTCGTACCGCGCGCGGTGCCGATGACGCGGGGGAATCGTCTCCCAGGTGGCGTGCAGCCGGCGGTCCATGCGGAGGATCGACGCGAAGACCCGGTCTTCGAGCCCGGCCGCCGTCGGCCGCTGAAGACCGTGCGATTCGGCGATCCGCTGCCAGAAGTGCAGGCACGAAGGGACCATTTCGGCCGGGTCGCGGACGATGTGGATGAAGTCGGCCTCCGGGAACACGCTGCGGATCACCGGCACCCGGTAGGTGTGCAGCGGATTCTTGAGCACCAGCCGGCCGTGATGCTCGAACTGGACCGCCCGCAGGAATCCCGTCCACGTCTTCAGCCAGCGATCGCGTTGGGGTTGGGTCAGGCCGTCGAGTTCCTCGTAGAGCGGATCGGGGGAAGGGTCGTTGGGGAAGGCGACGGTCCACCATGGGCTCGGCATGCCGAGATTGCACAGCGCGAGTTCGTCCTCCTGCGGGCGGTCGAAGCCGAGTCGCATCGCGTCCATCGGCCGGCGCTCGGGGAGGAGCCAACCGAGCCGGTCACGGGCAAACTCCTCGGAGAGGACGAAGTGGCTCGGCACCGCGCACTGCAGGGTGTTGGGGGCGACGAGCCGTGGGTCACGCGCGAGCAGCTCGTGGAGCAGCGTGGTGCCGCTCCGCCAGTGGCCGAGGATCACGATCGGATCGGCCTCGAGCCGGGCCGCCTTCAGGCCGCGTCCCCAGATCGCCCCTTGGATGGCGGCGAGGAACTCGTTTCCGAGACTGGCCGCGGTGATCCCCAAGGCTCGCGGGATTCGCGCGGGGGACACGCGAAAGCGGTGCCTGGCGAGCACCCGCAGCCACGGCAGGAATCGCACGCCCGTCCACATCGGGAGGGTGAAGCGTCGTCCCCCCATCACCCGCTCCTCTCGACTTCAATCCGGCTGCTGCCCGGCAGATGCTCGATGCATCGTGGTCCGAGCAGTTGCGACGGTGTGAAGAATCCCCCGCGACCCTCGCGGGAAAGCAGGTGTTCGACGGCGAGCACGACCCCCGCCGCGGTCACGTCGTAGGCGTTGGCCGTGCGCACGCGGGCCACGGCGGTGTGTCCGTCCGGGTCATGGGCCTCGCCCCAGACCCACGTGGGCGCCGCGGCTCGGGCCGGGGCAGACGGCCCGGTCACCCGCCGCTCGATCAGGTCTTTCAGCCAACGCTGTGCTGCGGCGGTGCCGAGCAGCGGACGGAATGGTTCGGCGAGCCGCAGGGCCAGGGCGACGGCCCGCGGCATCGGGACGTAGACCTCGATGTCGGGAATCCCCGTCGAGAACCCGGCGGTGGCGAGGTCGCCCCACGGAATCGCGACCGCATGTTTCCTGCCACGGCCGAAGTCGATCACGCGTCGTTTGCTGCCCAGGGGAACGCGGACCAGGCGACCGTGCCTGCGGATCTGGCCGCCGATCTTCAGCGACTCGACCGAGGTCTTCGCCGTGCCCGCCGAAAGCCCGCTCCCCGTGTCGAAGCCGAGCGCGATCTGGACCGCCGTGGGAAGGGCTTCGTGGAGCGTCGCGGCCAGGCAGTCGGTGGGGATGACGTCGAACCCCACTCCGGGGCAGATCACGACGCCGGCGCTTCGCGCCTCCGCGTCGCGGGCGTGGGCCGCTTCGAAGACGTCGATTTCACCCGTGATGTCGAGATAGTGCGTGCCCGTGGCCAGACAGGCGTCGATCAGCGGCCGGCTCGTGGCGGAAAATGGCCCGGCGCAGTGGGCCACCACGGCGACGCCGGCGAGCGCGGCGCGAAGCCCGGCCGGGTCGGCGAGGTCGCAAACCCGGGCGGGCAGGCCGTGATTCGCGGCGGCCGACTCGATCGCCGCGGGGTTGCGTCCGGCGAGGATCGGAGCGAGGCCTCGCTCCATCGCGCGGCTGACCACGAGGCGGCCGGTGTAGCCGTTGGCGCCGTAGATCAGCCAGGTGTGTGCTGGAACAGGCATCGATCGAAAGGACCGCACGCAGCCGAGGCGGCCAAAACGCTACCGGGCCTCTTCGGTCACGACGCGGCCATCGATGACGACGGCGGTACAGTGCGTCGTGTATTCGAAGGGATCGCCGTCGAAGATCGCCACGTCGCCGTCGAGGCCGGGACGAAGCGAACCGACACGATCGGCGACGCCGAGGATGGTCGCGGCGTCGCTGGTGATCGTCGCCAGGGCCTGCTCGGTGGTGAGGCCGTTGGCCGCGGCGATCGCCGCCTCGAAGAGGGCCACGCGGGTCTTGGGCACGTAGCCCTCGAGTCCGCTCTGCAGGGCGACGGGAATGCCCTTGGAGCGGAGCGTGGCGGCGGTCTCGAAGCTCAGATTCTCCGTCTCGCCCATGCCGCTGCGTCGCATCGAAGGATGCAGGATCACCGGCACCCCCGCGGCCTTGATGCGGTCGGCCGCGAGATAGGCCTCGGCCGCCGAATCGAGGACGACCCTGATCCCGAACTCCGCCGCGATCCGCAGGGCGGCGTCGATGTCGGTGGCCCGATTGACCGTCACGAGGAGGGGGAGCCTGCCGCGGAGGACGTCGGCGAAAATCTCACGGCGGAGGTCGCGATCGGGATGCTTCTCGGCGTCGGCGGTGTCCTGCTTGCGGAGGTATTCCTGCGACTTCACCAGTTCGGCCCGGAGCATCGCCACCGCCTTGCTCCGCGTGCCCGGCGAGCCCTTGTCGCCGCCGGCGGCTTCACCGAGCGTCACGGCGACCATCGCCACGGGCTTGACCGTGGCCTCCTCGACCGTCTCACCGACGGTCTTCACGACCATCGTCTGGCCCGACACGAGTGCGCCGGGGGCGTGGCCGGTGTGGATCGTGGTCACGCCGAATCCACGGACCCACTCGACCAGCCGTTCCCGCGGAGTGTAGGAATCGATGGCCCGAAGTTCGGGCTGGATCGGCTCGCTCTTGTCGAGTTGGTCCTGATCGTGATCGTGGTTGAGGTATCCGGTGAGCCCGACCACGGTGTGCGCGTCGATGAGGCCGGGCGTGACCACCTTGCCCCTCACCACCCGCGCGTTCGGCGGGACGGGGATATCGACCGCCGATCCCACGAGGGTCACCTTGCCCCCGTCGATCAGGACGACGCCCTTCTCGATCGGCGGCCCGGCCATCGTATGGACGGTGTCGCCGAAGATCGCGACCGGGAGGTCGGCGGCGGCCGCCGACGCGAGGACCGCCAGAACGGCGACGACGGGGAACATCGGCAGTGCGTTGAAGGGCATCATTTCGTCTCGGAAAGCCGCTCGTCGGTGCAGCAGGCGTGGGCCTTCTGGTCGCGGCTGGCGCCGTAGCCGCCCACGGCGAAGAGCCGATCGTCGGGGTCGTCACGGTCGAACACCTTCTCCCCCTCGATCCAGGTCTGGAGCACCTTGGTCTTCACGCTCAGGGGATCGCCCGAAAGCACGATCAGATCGGCATCCTTCCCGACGTCGAGCGAGCCGATTCGACCGTCGAGTTCGAGCATCTTCGCGCCGGCGAGCGTCAGGGCCTCGAGCGCCTTCGGAGGCGACATGCCCGCCCGCACGGCCAGCGCCGCCGTCCGGAGGAAGAGTCGGGAATCGGTGACGGGGTCGTCGGTGTGGATGGCGCACGGCACGCCCGCCTTCTCGAGGATCGCCCCGGTCGCGAGGGAGAAGTCCATCACCTCGAGCTTGCCTCCCGGGCTGTCAACGACGAGCACCGAGCAGGCCGCTCCCGACTTCGCCAGCTGGTCGGCGATCTTCCAGGCCTCGCTGGCGTGATGGAGCACCACCTTGAAGCCGAACTCGTCCCGCAGTCGCAGCACCGTCATCAGGTCGTCGGCGCGATGAGCGTGATGGTGCACCACGACGCGACCGTCGAGCACGTCGATCAAGCCCTCCATTTCCAGGTCGCGGTCGGGCAGTTTGGCGGGGTCGTCCTTCGCCTCGGCGACCTTCCGGCGGTAGTCCTGGGCCTTGAGGAACTTCTGGCGGACGATGGCCGCCGACTTGGCCCGCGTGCCGGGGAAGGGGGGCTCCCGCTGGGGGTTCGTGCCGTTGGCCATCTTCACGCCCCCGGCCGGCCGGCCCGCAGCGTCCTTGATGAAGAAGTCGTCGATCGTCGAAGCCTTCCGCAGCTTGGCGTAGATCGTCTGCCCGCCGAGCAGGTGGCCCGAACCGGGCATGATGTTGAGGGTGGTCAGGCCGCCGGCGCGGGCCTTGCGGAATCCCGCATCACGGACGTTGATCGAGTCGAGGATGCGCACGTCGGGTTGGATCGGCCCGCTCGAGTCGCCACCCCAGCCGCCCCCGACGTGGCTGTGGGTATCGATGAGACCGGGCATGATCACCTTGCCGGCGCAGTCGAACCGCTCGGCGTCGGCGGGGATCGCCGTGGACGCGGCCGGCCCCACGCCGATGATCTTCCCCTCCGCCACGACGACGACGCCCCCGGGGATCGGCGGCCCCGAGATCGGCAGCACCTCGGCGCCGACGAAGGCGAGCGGCCGATCCCGGGCCGGCGTGGCGGTGGCGAACAGGCCCAGAATGGCGGCGACCGCCAGCGTGTGTGCCGTGTGTGCATGCATACGGCGTAGTCTACCATCGGCCTCCGCGGCCGGTCGAACCG
Source organism: Planctomycetaceae bacterium (assembly GCA_005773625.1). GTDB lineage: Bacteria > Planctomycetota > Planctomycetia > Pirellulales > UBA1268 > QWPN01. The sequence continues at coordinate 22,186 of SXHR01000027.1, forward strand.
GTGGACGGAGTCATCGACGACTCTCTCCGCGGACAGCCAGCAACACAAGATCGTCCTGCCGCGGACGAACCGCGTGCTCAGGCAAGTTCGGGGTCGCCGGCCGGGGCGTCCGCGTCGTCGAACTCCTCATCGTCCTCCCAGGGCCAGAAGAACATCTGGACCTGCCGGAGAATCACGACGTCCTCCGCTTCATCGACGTCGACCTGAAACAGGAGCCCTTCGAAGCCGGGCAGGTCTTTCAATTCAACGGGGGTGAGCAGGACCACATTGCCTTCCCCCTTCTCGGCCGTGACGAACGAGTGGCAACTGATCTCGCCGTTCACGTCGATGTCGTCGGCGGTCTCGAAGAGTTCAGACTCGCCCTCGATCTGAAACTGCGGCATGCACGAACCCTTTTTCGCGGAACGGCCACCAACGTTCTGGTCGCCGGGACATCGCCCCATTGCGAATGGCAGCATAGCCCGTGCCCGGCCCCACGGGAATGAGGTGAACAGGGCAACGGGCGCCGGAACCGACGCCAAAACAGGTGAGTGGGCGACGAGGGACTCGAACCCCCAACCCCCTCGGTGTAAACGAGGTGCTCTGACCAATTGAGCTAGTCGCCCGATCTTGACCGCAACCGAGCCATCCCTGTCCTCGTCTGCTCGGTCGGCCGGAGACAAAGCCTGGGTTTGCCTCGGCCTCCGGCGTCGCATCGTGCGACGCCGGCGTGGTTCATCCTCCTGCTTTCTGTCCTTCCGGCTTCGGCGGCGGCACCACGACGCGTACGCCAAGTTCCACGAGTTGCCGCGTATCGACCGTGGACGGTGCTCCCGTCATGAGGTCGCTCGCCTTCTGCGTCTTCGGAAAGGCGATCACGTCGCGGATGCTGTCGAGGCCGCCGAAGAGCATCACCCACCGGTCGATGCCCAGGGCGATGCCGCCGTGCGGCGGCGCACCGCTCCGCAGGGCGTCGAGCAGGAAGCCGAACCGCTCGCGGGCGACCTCGGGCGTGATGCCCAGCAGATTGAAGACCTTTTCCTGGGTGGAGCCGTCGTGGATTCGGATCGTGCCACCGCCCGCTTCCGAGCCGTTGATCACGAGATCGTAGGCCACCGCCCGACAGGCCGCGGGGTCGGACTCGAGGATCTCGACGTCGGCGGGCCGTGGGGCCGTGAACGGATGATGCATCGAGGCCCAGCCGCCGCTCTCCGTGTCTCGCGCGAACATCGGGAAGTCACCGACCCACGAGAAGTGCATGGCGTCGGCATCGTAGAGGCCGAGCGCCGCCCCCAGCCGCTTCCGCAGCATGTGGAGGGCCTTGCACGTCACCTCGAACGAATCGGCCACGATCAGCGCGAGGTCGCCCGCTTCGCAGCCGAGTTTTGCCCGGAGGGCGTCGCCCACGCCGGTGAGGTTCTTGGCCACCGGGCCCGACCACGCTCCGTCGGCCTCGACCTTGAGCCAGACGAGCCCCTTGGCGCCGCCGTCAATCGCCACGCCCGTGAGCTCGTCGAGGTCCTTCCGGGAAAACCTGGCCGCCGCCCCCGGCACGCGGATCCCCCGGATCCGGCCGCCGATCTCGACCGCGCCCCGGAAGACGCGGAAGTCGCTCTCGGCCGCGATGGCGGTGAGATCGACGATTTCGAGCCCGAACCTCAGGTCGGGCGCGTCATGGCCGAACCGTTCCATGCATTCGTCCCACGTGAGCCGCGGCAGAGGCAGGGGCACGTCGAGCCCGAGGATCTCGCGGGCGGTCCGCTTCACGAGCCCCTCGATCACGCCGATCACGTCGTCGGCCTCGACGAACGACATCTCCACATCAAGCTGCGTGAACTCGGGCTGCCGGTCGGCGCGGAGATCC
>SXHR01000028.1:0-2735 GCA_005773625.1 Planctomycetaceae bacterium
GACACCCGGCTTATGAAGCCGGTGCTCTAACCAACTGAGCTACGCTGCCCTGAGGCCGGAAATATAGCCTCTGGCAGCCGCGGCGTCAGCCGACCGTGGAAAACCCCGGTGTGTCCGGCCTGTCACCCGATCGACGCGTGCCGGCCGCCGCCGTGAGCATGTCGGGACAGAACGTGACCGCCCGTGCGAAGCCGGCCGCGAGCCGCGCCGACTCCGGGGCCCATCCGCGGGGCTCGACGTCGGCGGCTGGCGACGGCCGATTTCCCGGTCAGCCGGTACGCGACGGTGAGAGCACGATCACCGCCCGCTTGCCGTCGGTGAAGTATGGATCGCCCGTCAGATTCCGCCGGGGCGACTCTCGAAGGCAGGGACCCACGCCACCCACGTAGCCCGCGGCCGTCACCCGGCCGGCCACGAGGAGATCCTCGAGCACGTAGTCGCGGGACTCGTCCACGTCGGGATCGATGCGGTGGGTCGTCAGGTTCCAAGCCCTCGTCGTGAACCGCACGCCTATGTCGCGGCTCACCTGCCCCACCCAGACCGGTTTCTGCTCGAACGACAGCGGCGTCAGCCAGAGCCGCAGGTGCAGCCGCTCGTTGATCGAGTGCCGGGTCCGCTGCAGGGCGATGTCTTGATCGCGGCCGAAGAGATGCAGGGAACTCACCGGGGAATAGCGGTAGTTGGCCCCCAGCAGGAATGCCCGCACCGTCTTCCAGCAGGTGGCCAGCGAAATCGTCTCGCTCTCGTCCCAACGGGCCGCGAAGGCGCCGAGCAGCGTCTCGAAGTCGCCGATCACCACGAGAGTCACCGGATCGCCCGAGCGGGTGCCGCGGGCATTGGCGGTGGCGGCGGGCAGGGCCTCCAGCCTGGCCACGAGATCATCGACGGTGCAGGGCTCCACGGAAGCGGCCGGGCGAATGGCGGCGAAGTCGCGGTCGAGGTAGTCGGCCGCGATGCCGGGCACCGCAACGGTGAACGTGAGATCGACCGGCGGCTCCGCCAGGCCGTCGGCCGTGTCGGGGTGCACGATGCGGCCGATGCTCTGCCGCAGGGGGATGAGCGGCGTGAGCCGGACGTGGACCACCTTCATGCCGAGATCGACCGTGGTGAAGACGAAGCCCTCGACGGTCTCGCCGGGATGGATCGGCGCGAGTCGAAGGCCGTGACGCCGGAAGACGGCGTCCATCCGGCCATTGGCGAACCAGGCCGTGACCAACTTCAGCGGCACCAACGCCAGCAGGGGGTAGAAGACCCAGCTCATCGCACCGAAGGCCGACAGCCGCCTGCCGATCGAGAAGTGATTGACGCCGGCCGCCTCCAGCGGCGTGAAGTAGCGGGGATCGAGGTTGACCATCTGCAGCCGGAGGCTGCCCGGCGACCGGTTCTGGATTCGCAGCCAGACCGGCTGGATGCCCCGCTTCGCCACGTCAATGCCGAACAGCCGGCGACTCTCGGCGGCCGACGGCACGGCGACGGTGACCTGCGCCCGGGGTTCCTCCTGCGAGACCTGGCGGTCACGGTATCCGGTGAATGAGTCGTCGGGCGCGTACGGCGTGATCACCAGCCGCCAGAGGCGGCCGCCGACATCGGTGATCATCGAGGGGATGTGCATGCGGATGTCGTTCAAAGACAGCGGCCCGAGGATCACTCCCCGGGCCGCCGCATCATCGTTGGATCGAGATCGATTCGACGACCCGAAGGCCGGTCACTCGGCCATTTCGCAGGAGGCGTGGACCAGAGCCTCGATCTTCTCGTCGGAGAGGCCGCCAGCCGCAAACGCATGGTTCGCCTTGACCTCGCCCTCCTTGTAGCAGACCACCGTGACGTCGGCGTCGGGGGCGATCTTGAAGTCTTCGGGGCCGTTCTTTGCATCCTCGGGGATCACGAATGCCACCCGCTTGATGTCGTGCTTGGCCACGAAGTCGGCCACGGCCTGCTTCATGTCCGCCTCATCGCTGCCGATCATGTTGACGAAGGCGGAGAGCTTCGTGTCGGCATGCTCCTCGATCTCCTCCTCGAGTTCCTTGAGGAACTTCGCCAGCTTCTCGTCGGCAGACCGGGCGAACACCATCACCACCGGCCGCTGGCCCATTTTGCAGCGGTAGCAGAGCTTCTTGCCGTCAGCGACGCCGTCGTCGGGGTTGCCCGTGACCTTGGTGACCGTGAAGGCGCCCACGCGCTCGCCCACCTGCGGTCCGCTCGTGATTTCGGCCTGGGCCACCGCCACCACCACCGTCATCGCCGCCGCCATGAAGCATGCACGCATCGCTGGGAACTCCTGGAAGGAACACCGGATGGAGAAACACCGGACGGCCCGCACGTTGCGCCGCCGCGTTGAACTTGCGGCCTCGATGCTACCGCAGATAGCATGATCCCGGCAACGAACGGGCCTGGCCGCCCGTTTTCGCCGTGACACCCATCGACTTCCGAGGAACAATCCATGGCCACCGCCTCCGCACCCCGCCGCGCCGCCCAGCCGCAGGTCCGACAAACGCAGCTGTTCATCGACGGCCAGTGGATCCCCGCCAAGAGCGGCAAGACCTTCGAGACGCTCAATCCGGCGACCGAGGAAGTGATCGCGCAGGTTGCGGAGGGGGACGCGGCCGACGTCGAGTTGGCCGTTCGCGCCGCCCGCAAGGCCTTCGACGAGGGGCCGTGGCCGCGAATGAACGCCCGCGAGCGGGGCCGGATCATGCTCCGCCTCGGCGAACTGATCGAGGCCGAGATTGACGAAC
>SXHR01000003.1:0-9150 GCA_005773625.1 Planctomycetaceae bacterium
GCGACGGACTCCACGTCGGCCACCCCGAAGGCTACACCGCCACCGACATCGTGACCCGCTTCGAGAGGATGCGGGGCACGAGCGTGATGCACCCGAGGGGCTTCGACGCCTTCGGTCTGCCGGCCGAAGAATATGCGATCCGCACCGGCACGCCGCCGCGGGAGAGCACCGAACGAAACATCGCCACATTCACCCGCCAACTCAAGATGCTCGGTTTCAGTTACGACTGGGACCGGGTGCTGGCGACCACCGATCCCGGCTACGTCCGCTGGACGCAGTGGATCTTCCTCGTGCTCTTCGACACCTGGTTCGATCCGGCGAGCGACAAGGGCCGCCCGATCGCCGAACTCCCCATTCCCCCGGAGGTCGCCGTCGAGGGTGAGGCCGCCGTGGCCGCATACCGCGACGCCCACCGCCTCGCCTACCAGTCGGAGGCTCCGGTGAACTGGTGCCCGGCGCTGGGCACCGTGCTGGCCAACGAGGAGGTGATCGGCGGCCTGAGCGAGCGGGGGGGCCATCCGGTGGTCCGCATCCCGCTCCGCCAGTGGATGCTGCGGATCACCGCCTACGCCGACCGCCTGGAGCGGGAACTCGAGGGGCTCGACTGGCCCGCGAGCATCAAGAAGCTCCAGTGCGACTGGATCGGTCGCAGCACGGGCGCCGAGGTCGATTTCCTCGTCGCCCCCGCCGCGGACACGAGCGACGCCTTCGAGCGGTGGAAGCGCGAGCGGTCGGCGACGGGCTTCCCTCAGAAACCGGGGGACGACGTGCTGCGGGTCTACACAACGCGACCCGACACGCTCTACGGCGTGACCTGCATGGTGGTGGCTCCCGAGCATCCGCTCGTGGACGCCCTCACATCCCCCGCACAACGCACCGAGATCAACGCCTACCGTGAGGCCGCCGCTCGCAAGAGCGATCTCGACCGCACCGATCTGGCCCGTGGAAAGACGGGCGTGTTCACGGGCGCGCACGTCATTCATCCGCTGACGGGCCGGCTGGTGCCGGTCTGGGTGGCCGACTACGTGCTGGCGACCTACGGCACCGGCGCGATCATGTCGGTGCCGGCCCACGACGACCGCGACCACGAGTTTGCCGGCACCTACGGCCTCGAAATCGTGACCGTCGTGGAACCCGCCGATGGCTCGGCGGCCGCCGGCGGTGGACTCTTCACGGGCGACGGCCGTGCGGTGGCCTCTGGCCCCTACACCGGTCTCGCGACCCGAGACTTCATCGCGCGGGTCGCAGCCGATCTTGCGACCGCGGGCCTGGGCCGTCCGGCCGTCAACTACAAACTCCGCGACTGGCTCTTCAGCCGCCAACGGTTCTGGGGGGAGCCCTTTCCGATCCTGCACGAGATCGACGCCGATGGAAATCCCACCGGCGTGATCCGGGCGGTCGAGGCGAGTGAACTGCCCGTCGGCCTTCCGGAACTCACCGACTTTCGCCCCGGTGACACGCCCGACCCGCCGCTTTCGCGTTCGGGCCCCGAGTGGCTGTATGTCGAGCGGGACGGCAGGCGCTACAAGCGGGAAACCAACACCATGCCCCAGTGGGCAGGCTCGTGCTGGTACTACCTGCGGTTCCTCGACCCGAAGAACGACGGCTGTTTTCTCGATCCCGAGATCGAAAAGGCGTGGATGCCGGTCGATCTCTACATCGGCGGGGCCGAGCACGCCGTGCTCCACCTGCTCTACAGCCGCTTCTGGCACAAGGTGCTCCACGACCGCGGCCACGTCTCCCACCCCGAGCCGTTCGGGAAACTCGTCAACCAGGGAATGATCCTCGGCGAGATGGAGTTCACCGGCTATCGCAGCAGCAAGGGGGGCTGGGTGTCGGCGGAGCAGCGGGGCGACGACGACGTTTCCGCGAAGGTTCCCGCCGACCAGGTGGAGAAGCAGGGGGAGCATTTCGTGCTCCGAGACGCGCCGAAGATCCGCGTCGAAAGCCGGGCCTACAAGATGTCGAAGAGCCGTGGCAATGTCGTCAATCCCGACCAGGTGGTCAGCGAATTCGGCGCCGACTGCCTCCGCCTCTACGAGATGTTCATGGGGCCGCTCGAGGCCACGAAGCCCTGGAGCACGGCCGGCGTCAGTGGCGTCCGCGGGTTTCTCGACCGCTGCTGGCGGCTGGTGGTCGATGAGCGGGCTGACGACCTCCGCCTCGCTCCCCAGGTGTGCGACGACCCGCCGCTGGACGAGCACCTTCGGGAACTCAACCGCACGATCGACAAGGTGACCAGAGACATCCAGTCGCTGTCGTTCAACACCGCGATCGCCCGGATGATGGAGTTCGTGAACTTCTGCACGCCGCTCGAACGACGGCCTCGGGCGATCCTCGAGCCTTTCGTGACGATCCTCGCGCCGTTCGCCCCTCACCTCGCCGAAGAACTCTGGGAACTGCTCGGCCGTCCCGCGCCGGTGTCCCTCGTGGCCTGGCCGGCCGTCGAGGAGCAGTGGCTCAGGGATGACACCGTCGAGATTCCGGTCCAGATCCAGGGCAAGCTCCGCGGCCGCGTGGTGATGCCCGCCGACGCCGACAGCGGGGCCATGCAGGCCGCCGCCGCGGCCGACCCGAAAATTGCCGAGCTGCTCGCGGGGAAGGAGATCGTGAAGGTCGTCGCCGTCCCCGGCCGGCTCGTCAACTTCGTCATCAAGGGATAGCGGGGGATAGCGGGAAACTCGCCGGAGGATAGCCGCCTTCCCCCGTCAGCGGCGGTTCCGTAGCATGAGGCCCTCATCTCCCGGCGGTCCAGTGAGGAGCATTCCATGCCCGTGAAGCGTGTTCTCGCCCTGGTGCTCGGCGGTGGCCGCGGCACGCGGCTCTATCCGCTGACCCGGGACCGCTCCAAGCCGGCGGTGCCGCTGGCGGGCAAGTACCGCATCATCGACGTGCCGCTGTCGAACTGCATCAACAGCGGCGTTCAGCGGATCTACGTGCTCACGCAGTTCAACTCCGTGAGCCTCCATCGCCACATTCGTCGAACCTACACGTTCGACCCGTTCAGCGGCGGCTTCGTCGAGATCCTCGCCGCCCAGCAGACGCTCGACAATTCGGGATGGTACCAGGGCACCGCCGACGCCGTGCGGCAGAACATCCGCTATCTCCAGCAGCCCGACATCAAGCATGTGCTGATTCTCTCGGGCGATCAGCTCTACCGGATGAACTACGCCGACATGCTGGCGACTCACATGGCGCACAAGGCCGACGTCACGATCGCCGGCATCCCCGTCCAGGACGAGGCCGCCTCGGGGCTCGGCGTGATGCGACTCGATGCCGCAGGCCGCGTGGAGGGCTTTCTCGAGAAGCCGCAGACGGCCGCCGAGCTCGACATGGTGCGGACCGATCCGGCGTGGATCGAAAAGCAGGGCATCCCCGCGAAGGGCCGCTCGCTGATGGCGAGCATGGGCATCTACCTCTTCGACCGCGACTGCCTGGTGGATCTGCTGACGAAGACCGACTACCAGGACTTCGGCCGCGAGGTGTTTCCCACCGCGATCCGCGCCAAGCATGTGCAGCTCCATCCCTTCGACGGCTACTGGGAGGACATCGGCACGATCCGGTCCTACTTCCAGTGCAACCTCGATCTGGCCGGAATCGCCCCCCCGTTCGATCTCGTGAGCGCCGAGGCGCCGATCTATTCCCGGGGCCGCTTCCTGCCGCCGACCCGGATCGCCGGGGCGAGCATCCGCAACAGCCTCGTGTCGGACGGCTGCGTGGTCGAGTCGGGGGCCGTGATCGAGAACAGCGTGATCGGCCTCCGGTGCCGAATCGGCAGAAACGTGGTGATCCGCGACTCGGTGGTCCTCGGCAACGACTTCTACGAGACCGACGGCGGCCTCGCCGACGCGGCCGTCCGGGGCTTGCCTCCCCTCGGCATCGGCGACGACACGATCATCTCCGGTGCGATCGTCGACAAGAACGTCCGCATCGGCAAGCGGGTGAGGATCGTCAACGAGCACGGCTGGCAGAACACCGCCGACAGCGACCAGTTCACGATCCGAGACGGCGTGGCCGTGGTGCCGAAAGACGCCCTCGTGCCGGACGGCTGGATTCCCGAGCCGGGTTCCGTGACCCCCGTCGGGAGCTGATCGGGGTCCCTTGACCAAGGCGGTTTCCCGGCGTTCGTCCCCCTCCGCCGGGAAGCCCGGAGCATGACGAGCACGCGGCCTATCGACGTTGGCGGGTTCGCCAGCCGGGCGTCTCGGCCAGCGCTGGCTCGGCGGACGGTGACGGGGCGGTCGGCTCCCCGTCGGCTTCGATCGGGATCTCGTCTGATTCCGTGAGCACGATTTCCGGTTCGACGTCCGCCGCGGCGGTGGTCACGGCCTCGCCGTCGCCCCTCTCATCACCGGCCACCACGAGGATGCTCGCGGTCTCCGCCGTCACTTCGGCCTGTTCTCCAGCGTCGGCCCCGGACGGTGGATCCGCGAGGGTCGGCTTGCCCGTCCTGCGTGCTGGCCGCTTGGCGGCACGTGGCGTCGCGCCGTCGCCGGCGGCACCGTCGACGAGCGGGGGCCACGGCCGTGGGGAAGCGTTCAGCGGCAGGATTCCCCCGCTGCGAGCCCGGAAATCATTCTGCGGCGAAGACCCGTTGGGAACGGGTCCGGTGTAATCGTAGGGATCGGGGCACATCGTGCATCCCGACAACACCGCGACCACCGCCGTGGCGGCGACGCGGCCCCTCACCGTCGCGGCGAAGCGGCCCGGGCGATCCATGCTATCCCGAAGTCCTTCCAAGGAAGGCAGGCCGGGCGGGTCGCCCCGGCCCATGCCAGCCCTCGATCAGCGGCTGCTCCCACCCCCACCACCCGCACCATTCATCGGACCGGCACGACCGTTTTCTTCAGCAATTGCCCGGGCGGCGGGTCAGAACACGACGCCCATGTCGCTCATCATGATCTTCATGTCATCCCAGACATCGCGTTTCGCGGCCGGATTTCGCAGCAGATAGGACGGGTGGTACGTGCAAATCACCTTCGCCGAACCGTGCGCGAACCAGCGCTTTCGCAGCTTGCCGATCGGCTCGACGGTTTCCAGCAGGGCGTGGGAGGCCGAGGTTCCGAGGCAGCAGATGTACTCGGGGGCGATGATCTCGAGTTGCCGCTCGAAAAACCGCCGGCAGTTGGCCACCTCGCCGGGGAGCGGCGGGCGATTGCCGGGCGGTCGGCACTTGAGCACGTTGAGGATGTAGACGTCCTCCCGTCGCAACTTGCAGGCCTCAATGATCTTGTTGAGCAACTGGCCGGCCCGGCCCACGAACGGCTCGCCCGAAGCATCCTCGTCGGCGCCGGGAGCCTCGCCGAAGAAGCAGATCCGGGCGTCCGCCGGCCCCACGCCGAATACCGTGTTGGTCCGCGTGGCGGCCAGCTCCGCACATTGCGTGCAGTCCGCCACCTGCTGGTTGAGGATTTTCAGCGCTCGAATGCGATCCGTGCCGCCGCCCGTGTCGACCGCCGCCCGCTGTGCGGGTCGTTCGCCCGCCGGGACCGCAGCCCGACGCCGGCCACCGGGGGAGGTCTTGGGCAACTGCGTCACCCCGGCGGCGGCCAGACTCTCCAGCCGCTGTTTCAGCGCTCGTGCATCACGTGCCGCCATCGCTTGCCACCGTTTGATCCGGAGAAAAAGCACCGCCGGGGCGGATGCCGCCCGTGAGTCACAACGCCCGGCGATGCCGCTTCGGCCCGCGGCCCTTGCCGAGAGGCGAAGCAGGACGCTTCGGCGGCTCCGCCGCGGAGGGCTCTTCCGCGGCAGTCGCGGCCGCCGCCCGCTGGAAACCGCCCGTGGGCACATGCTCCACCGGCGCCGGCTTGGGCCGGCGGTCGAAGGCTTCGAAACCCTCGATCTCGTCGCGCTTGAGGAGCCGCTCGATGCGGATCTCGATCCGGGTGAGCTGCGGCCCCTCCTCGGGGCTGACGAACGTGAAGGCGATGCCCTCGCGGCCCATGCGGCCGGTGCGTCCCACGCGATGGACGTAGTCGTCACAGAATTCGGGAATGTCGTAGTTGATGATGTGCGAGACGCTCGACACGTCGATACCCCGGCCGACCACGTCGGTGGCGACGAGGATCTTCACCGTCCCTTCCCGAAACTGCTTCATCACGCGGTCGCGGATGCTCTGGGAAAGGTCGCCGTGAATGCACGCCACGTCGTCCGCCGGGCCGCGGGCATGCCGCGATCGCCTCCGCTGGAGTTTCTCGAAGATCTTGTCGGTACCGCGCTTCGTCCGGCAGAAGACGATCGTCTGCCGGGGCTGCTCGCGGTCGAGCAGCCGCTCCAGAAGATCGAACTTGCGGGTCGGATCGACGGTGAAATACCGCTGCTCGATCGTCTCGACGGCGAGTTCGTTCGTCGAGAAGTCCATGATCTCGGGAGAGCGCATGTACCGCGTGGCGAGCTTCTGCACCGGCGGCGGCACCGTGGCCGAGAGGAGCAGGGTCTGCCGGCTCTCGGGACAGCGACGGAGGATCTTCTCGATGTCAGGGCGGAAGCCGATGTCGAGCATCCGATCGGCCTCGTCGAGCGTGACGATCTCGATGTCGGAGAAGTTCAACGTGCCGCGACTCATGTGGTCGAGCACCCGGCCCGGCGTGCCGACGATGACCGCCGGATGCTTGGCCAGCTTGTCGATCTGCCCCTTGATGGGCTTGCCGCCATACACGGCGACGCAGTGAATCTTCGATCCGAACGCGAGTTTCTCGAACTCGTCCTTCACCTGCACGGCGAGTTCCCGGGTCGGCACGAGCACGAGCGCCCGCGGGCCTTGTCCGCGCCCCGGCTGGTGCATCCGCTCCAGGATCGGGAGCACGAACGACGCCGTCTTGCCGGTGCCCGTACGGGCCTGGCCGAGCACATCGACTCCCTTGATCGCCCGCGGGATCAGCCCCGCCTGAACGGGCGTGGGCGTTGCGTAGCCGGCCCGGTCAACGGCCGCCAGCGTCTCCGCCGAGAGCCCCATCGTCCGAAAATCGCCCGCCGCCTGCGGAGCGGCCGCTCCGCCCGTCGCCTCGGCCGGAGCACCCGACTCCGCCGGGTGTCCCGCCCTGTTGTCCATAAACACTCGGTGCCTCGTTGCTTCCTCACAAACGTCGTCCGCATGCATCCGCAGGGCGTCCTACACCCGGTGCAGAGTCCCGCCGCAGACAACGCTGCACCGCGGGAAGGCGGTTGGCGGCGTTCGAGAAAGCCGCCCCTTCAATACCGCAAAACTACCACGCCCGGACTGGTCCGGCAAACATGGCCGGCACGGGCGGGGCGTTTGAACCCCTTTTCGCCCTGGTCAGGAAACCGAGGCGAACGGGCGGGAGGGGATCCGCCGCTCAACGATCGAAGAGCTTTTTGATCGCCCAGACCGTCGCCGCCCTGCCGGCGCGGGCGATCGATCGCGTGAGCGGAATGTGCTTCGGGCAGACCGCGACGCAGTTCTGCGCGTTGCCGCAGACCTGGATGCCACCCTTGGCGGTCAGGGCCTGCATCCGCTCGTCGGCGATCATCCTGCCGGTGGGATGGGCGTTGAAGAGAATCGCCTGGCTGATGGCGTGCGCCCCCACGAAGCCCGCATCGTAGGCGGCCTTTCGCCGGGTTTCGAAGTCGGACTCGGATTCGTCGTCCCGCCGCACCACCTCGATCTTCGTGTATTGCGGGCAGGCCTCGAGGCAGCAGCCGCAGCTCATGCAGGTCGACAGCGGATAGGCGTCTTCCTGCTCCTCGGGCGAAATCCGCGGCCCGGGTCCGAGATCGTACGAACCCTCGACCGGCACCCAGGCCTCGACTTTCTCGAGCGCCCGGAACACTCGCCGGCGATCGACCACGAGATCGCGAACCACGGGAAACTTCGACATCGGCCGCAGCTCGATCTCCTCGCCATCCTCGATCACGAGTTTGTCAACGAGCGACGAGCAGGCCATCCGGGTGCGGCCGTTGATCAGCATCGTGCACGAACCGCAGACCTCCTCGAGGCAGCAGCAATCCCACGTCACGGGCGCCACGTGGCGCCCGTCCTGCGACCGGGCCTGGGCCGCGATCTTCTGGAGAACGCTGATCACGTTCATGTTCGGCTCGTAGGGCACCTCGAACCTTTCCCAGTAGCTCTCGCCGCCGGCGGTGTCCTGCCGCAGCACGCGGACCCTGACCAGCCGCTGCTCGGCCTCGTGATGGCCGTTGCCGACAACCGTCTCCGCGTGGCCTGCCGCCGTCTCGACTGCCTTGATCATCGATCGACCTCCGACATGGGGCCGCCGGCCGTCGCCGCGCGGCGTGGAGTGAATACGAGCATGCTCACGTGCCGGCTCCGACGGTCCGTCCGCCTGCCGGTGCGGCCTGGCCCACCGCCGTCCGCTCCTTCCAGACTTCCTCGATCGCGTCCGCCCCGACCAGACCGTAAAGCCGGGGCCGCGGGGGAATCAGCGAGGTATCGACGTCCTGGAAGGAGATGTCCGGGTTGCCGTCGGCGTCGCACTTCGCGATCGTCGACTTGAGCCACTTTCGCGTGTTGGCCTCGAAGGCGTCGCACCACTGCTCCGCCTCGCGTCGCTTTCCGACGGGATCGGTGGCCGCGAGGCCGGGCATGGCAAAGGCCGGCTTGAAGTGGGCACCGCGACACTCGTCCCGCAGCAGCGCTCCCTTGAGGATCAGCTTCGCCACGGGGAACATGTCGCCCACCGCCTTGGTGAAGATGACATTCTGGTTGGTCCAGTTGCCCGTGTCGGAAACGGCGCACCGCTTCCACCGGTCCGCCAGCCCGCAGACCTCCTCGTAGGCCGCGGCCAACTGCTCGTTTCGCCGCACGACCGTCGCGACGCGGGTCATGATGCCGCCGAGCTGCTGGTGGAGATCGTAGGGATTCTCGCCGCTCGCCGTGCGGGCGAGCAGGTCCCGATGACGCTCCTCCTGCCGCCGGATCTCCCCCTCGAAGAGCCGCGCCGAATCACCCGCCGGAGCAGCGGTCAGGTTTGCCAGCGTCGGGGCGATGAAGAGACCGCTGAAGATGCAGGAGAGGAGCGAGTTGGCCCCGAGGCGGTTGGCACCGTGATACTGGTAGTCACATTCGCCGATCGCGTACATCCCGGGGATGCTCGTCTGTTGGTTGCGTGGCGACCCCTCCACCATGCCGCCGGAGGCGCTCCGCTCGTAGTCGACCCACAGGCCACC
>SXHR01000029.1:0-3042 GCA_005773625.1 Planctomycetaceae bacterium
CGCTGTCTCGCGACGAGATCGGCGAGCTCCCGCTCCCGGCCCAGGTGCGGCTTCTCCGCGTGCTGCAGGATCACCAGATCGAGCGGGTCGGCGGACGGTCGCCGATTCACGTCGACGTGCGGATCGTGGCGGCGACCCATCGCGACCTGTCGGCCATGGTCAACGAGCGGACGTTTCGCGAGGATCTCTGGTACCGGGTCAACGTCTTTCCGGTCCTGCTGCCGACGTTGCGGGAACGGCTCGAAGATATTCCGGCCCTGGTGCGGCACTTCGCCCAGCGAGCGGCCGCGCGATTCGGACTTCCCTACGTGGAGCCGACGACGGCCAACCTCGCCCTCCTCGCCAACTACGGATGGCCCGGCAACATCCGCGAACTCGGCGCCGTCATCGACCGTGCGGCAATCCTCGGCGGGGGCCGCACGCTCGCCGTCGATGTGGCCCTCGGCCTCGGCAGGCCAACCCCGCCGCCGATCCCCGTCATGGATGAGGCGACGCTCTACGAGGTCATCCCCGAGGCGACGGTCGCGGCGGAGGCGGGCCAGCCGCCCTCCGCCGCCAGCGACATTATCCCCCTCGCCGCGGCGATGAAGCAGCACATCGAGCGGGCCCTCGCCGCGACGCGGGGCCGGATCGAGGGGCAGCGCGGGGCCGCGGCGACGCTCGACATCAATCCGCACACGCTCCGCGCCCGGATGCGAAAACTCGGTATCGACCCCACACGATTCCGCGACTGATCCGGCTCACGCATCATGGGGCCGGTCATGGCCGGCTTGCCCAGGCGGCAAAGAGGTGCACGCCCCGGGCTGGACACGGGCGGCCGTGAAGGAAGCGGGCCGGCTCGCTTCAGCCCTGACTCGGCCACGGCACCGCCGGCGCGACCGATCCAGAGTGAAGCCTTTCATGCCTCTCGAGAGCGGCACGGCAGTTGCTCACTCAACGCCCGTGCCCGATGCCGATCGACCGTGAGTCGGCACGGGGCACGCACCCGCGGTTTTTCCAGGAGGAGGTTCCTTCGATGAATCGGTCGTGTTGTCGTCGCTGCTCCCGCTCAACGGACGCCCACCGCCACGCCCGATTTCCCCACAGCACTCGAAGGACCGACCCGTATGCCCGCCACCCCGAAGACAGTCGCCAAGCGCGTGTTCCGCCCCCTGAGGCCCATTCCCGCCATCACGCTTGCCGTGTTCGTTCTTACGGTGGGCGTTACGGCAGCGGCATCGCTGGGGCCGGTCCTGACGGCGGGCACCCCTGACACCCGGACCAACGCCGAGGTGAGGGCCGCCGCAGCCGAGGCCTACGTCTGGGGATGGCCGCTCGCCTACGTCCATAAGGTGCGCGAGGCACTGGACCGGGTGCCCTGCCCGGGCCGGAGCGGAGGGATGCCCGTCGCTCCGCTCAACAGGCTGGCGATGCTCGCCGACCGCGCCACACCCCGACTGCGGGGCGTGGCCTGCCCGAACCAAGACGTCTTGTACGGCTTCGGGATGTTCGACCTCGAGGCCTCGCCGGTCGTGCTCCAGGTCCCCGACTTCGGCGGCCGGTTCTGGCTCTATCAGCTCGGCGATCAGCGGACCGACGCCTTCGCCGACTTCGGCAGCATGCACGGCACGCCACCCGGTTTTCACCTCATCGTGGGCCCCTCATGGTCCGGCACGCCGCCGGCGGGAATCGTTCGCGTGGTCCGCAGCCCGACCCGCTATGCCTACTGCCTGCCGCGCATCTTCTTCAGCGACGCCCCCGGCGACCGGGACGCCGCGCTGCCCGTCGTCGCCGAGGTCAACGCATATCCCCTCGACGAGTTCGACGGCCGCATGCACGCCGTCGAATGGTCGAAGGCCCGCTGGCTGCCCGACCTCACCCGCAGGGGTCGACGCGGCATCGAGGTGTCGCCCGACGGATTCCTCGACCTGCTGCCCGATCTGCTCCGAGACGTCCCGCCACGACCGGGCGAAGAGCCGCTCTATGAGCGGATGCGGCGGCTCGTTCACCTCATCGAAGGCGCTCCCGCGGCCCGCCACCACGCGATCGAGGCGGTGCGGGACACCGATCAGAACGTCGTTGCACCGCTCTTCCACTTCCGTAACGTCGGCACCGCGCTGCCGACGGGCTGGACGACGCTCGTCAACGGCGGTGAGTTCGGCACCGACTATCTCACCCGCACGGCCGTTGCGAAGTCGAATGTCTTCGTGAATCGGCGTCACGAGACCGCCTACTACTTTCTCGAGGTCGATGCCGATGGCGAGCGGCTCGATGGACGTCGTGACTACCGGCTTAGGTTCCCGCCGGACAGCCTCCCCCCGGCCCGCGGGTTCTGGTCGCTGACGGTCTACGACGAGCGGCACTCGCTGCCGGCCGACACGGTCGGCCGCCACTCGATCGGCTCGCGATCCGCGGCCTTGGCCTTCGCGGCCGATGGCTCACTGGAGATCGCGATCGGCCCGGCGATCGGCGAGCCGACGACCACGTTGCCGAACCGACTCGCGGCTCCAGCAGGTCCGTTTTCCCTTTATCTGCGGCTCTATTGGCCGGAACCGGCCGCCGTTGAAGGGGCTTGGACTCCGCCCGCGCTCGCGACAGCACCGCTCGCAGCCACTTCTCAAGATTTGGCTGTCTCGCTAACCTACGGAAACTTTGCGGGCCCGGCTGGATTGCCGGAACCTGCCGAGGCGTATGAACGTGTTCCCACAACGCTGACCGGACATCACGGAGGCGACTCAAGTCTCCCGGGCCTGCAGGCCCGGGGCGCAAGGAGGCGCTGATGTCCGTGTTCGCTGACAATGTCGATACGATCGGCCGCACGCCGCTCGTGCGGATCAACCGGCTGGCGAACGGACTCAACGTCCGGCTGCTCGCCAAGATCGAAGGCCGCAATCCGGCCTACAGCGTCAAGTGCCGCATCGGCGCAGCGATGATCTGGGATGCCGAGAAGTCGGGCCGGCTGAAGCCCGGCCAGCACGTCCTCGAGCCGACCAGCGGCAACACCGGGATCGCCCTGGCCTTCGTCTGCGCCGCGAAGGGATATCCGCTCACGCTCCTGATGCC
>SXHR01000030.1:0-8751 GCA_005773625.1 Planctomycetaceae bacterium
CTCCCCTGCTCCGCTCCCTCAAATCGCATTTCGGAACATCGGCCCGCATCACGGGCGTGATGCGGGCGATCGTCGCGGATCTGCTCGGCGGCTCGGGCTGGATCGACCGTCATGTTTTTTACGATCGTCACGGCAGGAATCCCGCGCACGGGTTCCGGGCCGCGGCCCGCGCGCTCCGCGGAGACCGTCCCGACATCGCGCTGGTGCTGCCCAACTCGCTCTCGTCGGCGGCGTTGGCGTTCGCCGGCGGCGGCCGGCGCCGCGTCGGCCATGTCGGCCGCAGCCGCCGCTGGCTGCTGACCGACGTCGTGCTTCCCCGCCGCGACGAGCCGATCGTGCCCCCGCCGGTGGCCTTCATGCGACTGGCCGCCGCGATCGGCGTGCCGGAAGGTCCGCTCGATCCCGAACTCGCGGCCTCCGCCGCCGACCTCGCCAGGGCCGATGAACTGCTCGCCAGGTTCTTCCCCGCCGGCTCCGGCCCGCTCGTCGTGCTCAACGACAACAGCTCCAATGGCACGGCCCGGGCCTGGGGCGTCGAAAACCACGCGGCGCTGGGGCGGTGGATCGCAGACCGCGTGCCGGGGGTGCGGATTCTCGTGCACTGCGGCCCGGCCGACCGTGACGAGGCCCGCGCGGTCGTCCGGGCCGCCGGCATTCCGGCCGTTCGCGGGCTCGGTGACCTGGACGATCTCCCGTTGAGTCTGTCGAAAGCCCTCTATGCACGGGCCGCGGTGTCGGTGTCGTCGGACAGCGGGCCCCGGCACATCGCGGCCGGCTTCCGGGTGCCCACCGTGGCGCTCCTCGGACCGACCGATCCCCGGGTCGGCCGCTCGGATCCCGGACGGTGCGTGGAGATTCGCCGTGATCTGCCCTGCTCCCCGTGCGACCGCGGCGAGTGTCCGCTCGTGCACAAAGACTGCATGCGGCTGATCACGGTGGAGGAGGTCGGCCGGGCGACGCTCGGTCTGCTCCGCGATCATGCGACGACGTGAGTCGGCGGATGCGTCTGCAGGCCTGCGGAGCTGCGACGGCCCGCCCGTCCCGGCTCAGGTGCCGCGCCGGTTGCCAAACCAGGTGATGTGATGCCGCGGAGCGAGGCGGAAGCCGAGCCGCCGGCATTCGCGGGCCAGCCAGGCCGACCGGGAAGCGAGTTCGTCGGCCGTCCGGGCCTGCGGCATGAGAAAGACCGACCCCCGCTCGACGGCGACACCCAGGTCGTCGAGCCAGCCGCAGGCCTCGGCCAGGTCGGCCTCGGTCTCGATCACGAACTTGAACTGGTGCCGACCGGCGGCGGCGAGCCCGCGGAGCACATCATCCCGACGCCGCGAGGCCGCGTGCCGCGTCGCCCAACGCTGCGGCGTGTCGGCCGGTGGCGTCGACGAGGCGAGTTTCGGACTGATCGACATCAGATCGGCGACCGGCTCGCTGGTCGCGGGGAGCACCGTGCCCGCCGTTTCGACCGTCACGTGACATCCCCCGCGCCGCAGCGCCACGCAGAGTTCGGCCACATCGGCGAAGAGCAGCGGCTCGCCGCCCGTGACGACGACGTGCCTCTGCCCGAGCGCATCGACCCGCGCGAGCACGTCGGCCGGGGAGAGGTCGTCGCCCGTCGGTTCCCAGGACGTGAAGGGCGTGTCGCACCAGACGCACCGCAGGTTGCAGCCGCTGGCCCGCACGAAGGTGCTCGGCGTGCCGGCGAGGAGCCCCTCTCCCTGAAGCGACGCATAGATTTCCGAGATGCGCATGCGATTCTCCGGCGGCTCAGGCCCACCCTGCGGGATCGCACCGCGGGTCGGCGGCCGCCGCTGCGACAAACCCGGCCGCGCGGATCTGGCAGGAGTCGCACGTTCCGCAGGGCCGGCCCCGTGGGTCCGGCGCGTAGCAGCTCGTGGTCAGTCCGTAATCGACGCCCAGCGACAGCCCGAGGCGGATGATCTCGGCCTTCGAGAGATTCACGAGCGGCGCCAGAAACTCGAGCGGCCTCCCCTCGACGCCGGCCCGTGTGGCGAGTGTGGCCATGCGGGCGAATGCGGCGAGGTATTCGGGACGGCAGTCGGGGTAGCCGCTGTAGTCGACCGCGTTGATCCCGAGCACGATCGCGGTGGCGCCGCGGGTCTCGGCCATCGCCAGTGCGAGCGACAGGAAGACCGTGTTGCGGGCGGGCACATAGGTCGCCGGGATGCCCCGGGCGATCTCCGCGCCGGATCGCCCCTGCGGCACCGGGATCGCGTCGTCGACCAGCGCGCTGCCGCCGAAGGCCGCGAGATCGACCCTGGCCACGACGTGGTCGGAGATCGCGAGCGATCGGGCGACGGCCCGGGCCGCATCGAGCTCGACGCGGTGCCGTTGCCCGTAGTCGATCGAGAGGGCGGAGAGACGGATCCCCCGCGCCGCGGCCCAGGCCGCCGCCGTGGCGGAGTCGAGCCCGCCCGAGAGGAGCACCACGGCGGACGCCGGGCCGCTCCCCTGCCCCGCCCCGGTGCTGTCGGCTATCGTATCGGTGGTTTCCATGGCACACTTGCGACCATCATGACTTCATTCATCCAACCATCCCGCGACCAGCTCGAGACCTTCGCGAACCAGTTTCCGGGCCGCGACTACCTCATTGAGATCATTTGTCCGGAGTTCACGTCGGTCTGTCCGAAGACGGGCCAGCCCGACTTCGGCACGCTCACGTTCCGCTACATCCCCGACACGATCTGCGTCGAGCTGAAGAGCCTGAAAATGTACCTGCAGGCATTTCGCAACGAAGGCATCTTCTACGAAAACGTGACCAACCGCATCCTCGACGACCTCGTGGCGGTGGTAAAGCCCCGCCGCATGACGCTCGTCGCCCACTTCACCCCGCGGGGCGGGATCAGCTCGCGGCTGGTCGTCTCGCATCCCTCAGGCGAACACCTTCCTGCCCAGGCCTGAGTTGGGCCCGCGGCTTCCTGATTCCTCTGCGAAAGGGGCCTTTCGTGCCGCAGCCCGCCGTTCTGCTCTCCGCCCTGGCCGATGAAGCCGCCTTCCACTGCTCGGCTGTCGAGCAGTTCAGCGCGCTGGCCGCGGTCGGGCTCGAGTATTACAGCATCCGGAATATCGACGTGGGCAAGGGCGTCAAGAACGTCATGAAGCTCACGCTGGCCGAGATCCAGAAGATTCGACACCTCGAGGACGAATACGGCCTCAACGTGGCCTCGATCGCGTCGCCCATCGGCAAGGTGAAGCTCCTGGACAAGGCCGACGGCACCAAGAACGCCTACGTGCCCTTCAAACAGTATCTCGCCAAGGACGTGGCCAAGGCCTGCGAGCTCGCCCATGCCTTCGAGACGAAGTTGATCCGCGGGTTTTCGTTCTATCCGCCCAGGAACGCCAAGCCCGAAGACCATCTCGACGAGGCCGTCGAGCGGATCGGCCGCATCGCCGAGGCCTGCCATCGTTCCGACCTCACCTTCGGCCTCGAGGTGGAGGCGAATCTCGTCGGCCGCACCGGGCAACTCCTCGCCGAGATTCACCGTCGGGTCAACCATCCGGGGCTCGTGCTGGTGTTCGACGCCGCGAATCTGATCGTGCAGGGCTTCTCCACCGCCGAGGTCTACGCCCAATGGGAGGCGATGAAGCCCGGGCTCGGCTGGGTGCACGTCAAGGACTACCGGAAGTCGCGGAGCGTCGCCCGCGGCAAGCATGTCGAGGAAGACGCCCTCGCCCATTTCGTGCCGGCCGACATTGGTGCCGGTGGCCACGAGAAGATCCTCGCCGACCTCCGCGGGATGCTGCCGACGCTCTCCAAGAAGCTGGCACGCCGCGGCATCCCGGGCGTGTTCCTCGATCTGGAGCCTCACGTCCGCGGTGGCGGTCAGTTCGGCGGCACGAGCGGCCCCGACGGCATGGGCGTCGCCGTCCGCTCGCTCTGTCGTGTGCTCGACAAGGCGCGGGTGGCGTACCATCTCCGCGACTTCGACGACCTGCTCGCCGCCCGCGGAATGTGAACCGCCCCCGAGGGAGCGATGACCGAAACCACCGAGCCGGGCAGTTACTTCGTCGCCAACTATCCGCCGTTTTCGCGGTGGACGGCCGACGCGGTGCCCGACGTGACGGCGGCCTTCGCGGCGCCGCCGACGGCCGAGCCGCTCGGCCTCTATCTCCACGTGCCCTTCTGCCGCAAGCGATGCAAGTTCTGCTATTTCCGCGTCTACGCCGACGTGGCGGCGGCCGACGTGGAGCGGTATTCGCTGGCGCTCACCCGCGAGGCGGCGCTCGCGGCGGCCATGCCGGCCATCGCGGGCCGCCCGCTCCGCTATGTCTACTTCGGCGGCGGCACCCCCTCGTTCCTGAGTGTGAGGCAACTCGAGCGGCTCGTCGCCGGAATCCACGAGAGTTTCGGCTGGGAGGACGCCGAGGAGGTGACGTTCGAGTGCGAACCGGGCACGCTCTCCGAGCCGAAGACCAGGGCCCTCAAGGCGCTCGGGATGACGAGGATCTCGCTGGGCGTTGAAAACTTCGACGACGCGATCCTCGAGGCGAATGGCCGCGCCCACCTCTCCGCCGAGATCCTCCGCGCCTGGGACTGGATCAAGGCGGCCGACTTCCCCGACACCAACGTCGATCTCATCGCGGGCATGGTGGGCGAGACGGAGGAGTCGTGGCGGACGACGATCGACAGGACGCTGGCCCTCGAGCCCGACAGCGTGACGATCTATCAACTGGAGCTCCCCTTCAACACGGTGTTCGTCAAGGATGCGAAGGGGGGAGGAGAGAGCGTCTCCGTCGCGGACTGGGCCACGAGGCGAGCGTGGGTCGGCGAGGCCTTCGAGCGGTTCATCGGCAAGGGTTACGCCGTCTCGAGCGGCTACACGCTCGTCCGCGATCCCGCGAAGGTTCACTTCCGTTACCGCGACATGCTCTGGGAGGGAAGCGACCTCGCGGCGCTCGGCGTCGCGAGTTTCGGCCACGTGTCCGGCGTCCATTATCAAAACGAAACCCATTGGGATCCCTACCTCGCCGCCGTCGAATCGGGCCGGCTGCCGATCCAGCGCGGCCTCCGGCTGACGCGGCGGGAACTTCTGATTCGCGAGCTCGTGCTCGGACTCAAAAAGGGCACGGTCGACACGCGGCGGCTCGCGGCGAAGTTTGGCGTCGATCCTCTCGTCGAGTGGGCGACGCAGTGGCGGCGGCTCGCCGACGAAGGATGGCTCGCGCAACTCGAGCCCGTGCCCGTGCTCTCGCGTGCCGGCCTGCTCCGCGTTGATTCGCTCCTGGCGGGGTTTTTCGATTCTTGACCGGATCGCTCCGCTCCCCGGAGCGGGCGTCGGCGGCCTTTGTGCGGCGTCTGCTAGGATTTCGGGGCCGATTTGGCATTCCGGGGCTTTTCGGGGTTAAAAACCCACGCGGAGGCCGGTTTTCCCTGTGGGTCGGCAAGACCGAATCCCGTCGGCCCCATCCCTCCCGCGAGGTCCTGCGTGCAAAAGTCTGCTGCCGTCGCCACGGTGCTCGATTCGAGCGACATCGGCTCCTTCCCCCCCCCGGCCCCGGCGGCCCTTGCCTGCCCGGCCTCCGAGCAACTCCGGAGCCGGCTGCGGGCGATGGCGGCCGATGCCGTCGCGTCGTGGAAGGCCCAGGGCATGCCAGCGGGGGTGCGGACGGCGGCCGGGCTGAGAGCCGAGGCCGAGGCGATCGCCAGGCGGGCCGGAGCCGGGGCCGAAGTGGTCGGCTGGACGATGGTCGCGATCGTTTCCGAGCATTGGCGTGACCGGCTGGCGACCCTGGCCCCTGGCCGCCGGTTGCTCCTCCTGCCCGACTGCCCGGTCGCGGCTCACGCCGCGGCCGAGCCTGGCATGCCACGCACCTGCGGGCCGGCGTGCGGCATCGCGACGATCTGGTCTGCGGCCCGCGACCAGGGCTGGGTCGTCGAGTCCACCTCGACGGCGGTCTCAGCCATCGGCTCGCTGCTCACCGGCCAGTATGACGGCGTGCTCGGAGTCGCCCGCCTCGCCGATCTGGAAAAGGCGTTCGCGATGCTCCCGGCGTTCGCGCTGCCGATTGCCGCCGTGCCCTATCAGCCGCTCGACTCCCGTGGCCAGACCTGCGCCGCGGCGCTCGACGCAGCCGCGATCGACGTCGAGTGGGTGCTCGGGCTGCTCGGCGTGGCCGGGGGCGCCGCGGCCCCCGTCGGCACTTACCTGCCGCTGCTTCGCGAGGCCGCGGGAATGTTCGAGCCGGAGGCCATGCAGGGGCTCGTTGCCGGGCTGGGCATGCCCGGATTGCTCGGCACGGCCACCTCCGCGGTTTTCGCGGCCGACTGCCCGCCGCTCGAGGCCCCCGCCGAGATGGCCGGCGAGTTTCTCGCCCGTGGGGGAAAGTTCCTGCGACCTTTCGTGACGCTCGCCGCATTCGACGCCGTGGTGGCCGACCGGGCTGCCGCCAGGGGTTCCCTCGCCGCCGCGGGCCGGGATTCGGCCAAGGCGGCGGCTGTGGCGATCGAGATCTTCCACAAGGCGTCGCTCGTGCACGACGACATCGAAGACGACGACGCCATCCGGTATGGCCGGCAGACGCTCCACTCCGAGGTGGGCGTGCCGTCCGCCATCAATGCCGGCGACTATCTGCTCGGTGCGGGCTACAGCATCATGGCGGCACTGCCCGGGATCGATCCGGCGACGATCCGCGGCTGCGTCTCCATCCTCGCCGACGCGCATGTCAGGCTCGCCCGCGGCCAGGGGGCCGAACTCTGGTGGCGGGATGCCCCCGCGAGCGGCCTGCGGGGGGGTGGGGTGCGGCAGCTCTCGCCCGCCGAGGCTCTCACGATTTACGGCCTCAAGACATCGCCCGCTTTCGAGGCGGCGGTGGCGCTGGGGATCCGGCTCGCTGGTCTCGAACCGGCGGAGGCCGTCGATGTCGGCCGTTACGCCCTGCATGTCGGGACGGGCTTCCAGGTGTTCAACGATCTCAAGGACTGGGCGGGTGATCTCGAGAACGACCGGCGGGCGGCCGGCGACCTGATCGGTGGACGGCCGACCGTGCTCTGGGCCCTTGCGATCGAGGGCTTGTCCGGGACCGACGCGGAATGGCTCTTTTCCCTCGCTCGCGAAGCGGGCCGTCATGGTGCCACCGAGACCGCGGTGGCGCATGCGGTCGGGGAGGTGCGAAAGCTCTACGAGCGGGCCGGTGTCGTCGAAAAGGCGGTGGCGATCGCCCGCGAGCAGCGGACGTTGGCGGCCGAGGCGGTCGCCTCCTGCCGGCTGCGGCGGTTGCGGGAGGTGCTCGAGTTCCTGCTCGATCTGGCGGTGCCGGAAGGCTGGACCGGCAGCCGATGAGCCCCGCGGAGGATTCGGATCGCGCGGCCCGGGATCCAGCCCGACGGGCGGCGGCGCTCGTGGAACTCTTCTGTCCGGATGCCGCCGAGTTTGGAACGTGGGCCGCGGTCGATCCCGACGGCGTGCCGGAAGTGCCCCGGCGGCTCCTCGACCATCGCTCCCACATGACGGTGACGATGGAGCGGGAACACGGCTGCCCCATGAGTCTGCGGGTGGTGGCCGAACGCACATCGCCGGCCGAAGACCGATATTCCCGGGAGATCCTCCTCGTGCGGCCCGATGGCGGCATCGTGCAGCACGGCATCGTGAGGATCGATCTGGCGGCTCTCGATGCGTCAACCTCCGGGGCGATTCGCCAACGGAAAATTCCACTGGGCCGGATCCTCGTCGAGGCAGGACTGCTCTGCGAGGTGCAGCACGTGGCGCTGCTGCGATTTCATCCCGGACCACATCTTGAAAACCTGTTCGGCGGCACCGCCATCGAAGCCTTCGGCCGCGTGGCCACGATCGACGTGGGCGGCCGGCTGGCGATCGAACTCCTCGAGATCGTGGCTCCTCCGCCGGCCTGATGAATCCGGGGGGCGGCGACGACGCGGAACGGCCGAGGAGATGGCCCGCCTGCGGCGTCGTGGCTGTCCACGTTTTTTACAAGTGCCTGGCCGGTTGGCGTAAAGCCCTTGCGGAGAAGGCGTTTGCGTCGAGTGGGTCGATATTGACTCGCTGCGAAAGATGCCTGTAGAGTTGGGTTGTCTGGCAAGGATGGCTCGCACGGACGCACGACGTGGAAACGGATTTCCCTTTCCCGCCTTCTCCGGCCTGCCGCTGCTCCTTGCGGGCTCTCGGTTCCAAGCTGCCGTCGGCATGGATTGCGGCGGTGGCGACCGTTACAGCGTGCGGGTTGGGATTCGTGGCAAGGAGGCCTAGGCGTTCGGGGCTGTCTCACCGTCGAGGTAGTTCCGGGCTCCGTTTTGACTAGCTGTACCACGGCTAGGGAGAGGGTGGTCAGGCACATGCAAAAGACTGTTTATACGACTGGCGAAGCCGCCAAGATCTGCAAGGTGAGCCAGCAGACGATCATTCGCTGCTTCGATTCGGGGCAGCTCAAGGGGTTTCGCGTTCCGGGCAGCCGGTTTCGTCGGATTCCCCGCGATCAGTTGTTCCTGTTCATGCGGGACAACGGCATTCCGACCGACGCGCTCGAAAGCGGCCGGCGGAAGATTCTCGTGGTTGACGACGACCAGGATCTCGTCGAACTGATCACCGACGTGCTCGAGCGCGACGGCCGGTTCGAGACGAGAAGTGTCAACAACGGCTTCGACGCCGGCATGATGGTCAAGGACTACCGTCCGGACCTGATCGTGCTTGACGTCATGCTGCCCGACATCAACGGCAAGGAAGTCTGCCAGCGGGTCCGCAGCGACTCGACCATGGACGAGGTGCGGATCATCTGCATCTC
>SXHR01000031.1:0-10335 GCA_005773625.1 Planctomycetaceae bacterium
AGAGCGCGTTGTCGTCGAACGTCATCTTGGCGTCGAGGGCGACGAGCGTGCCGTCCTTGACGAGCACGAGGGGGTTGATCTCGAGGAGGGAGGCGTCGAGATCGACGAATGCCCGGCAGAGCCGGCGGAAGAAGGCCTCGGCATGCCGCCAGCTCGCCGTGGGCAGGCCGAGTTTCGAGGCGAGCACGCGGGCCTGGTAGGCCCCGAGTCCGCGGTCGGGATCGAAGGGCTCGCTCAGAATGAGTTCGGGCGTCTTGGCAGCCACCTCCTCGATGTCCATGCCGCCGGCCGTGCTCGCGATCAGCACCGGAGAGCCGACGCGACGGTCGACGAGCACGGCACAGTAGAGTTCGCGGTCGATCGCACAGCCGCTCTCGACGAACACCTGCCGCACGAGCTGCCCCTCGGGGCCGGTCTGGATCGTCACGAGCGTGTTGCCGAGCAGGCCCTTCGCGATCCGTTCGGCGTCGGCGGCTGTCTTCGCGAGTTCGACGCCCCGCTGCTCGCCCCCCTGCACCTTGCCCTTGCCGCGGCCGCCCGCGTGGATCTGCGCCTTCACGGCACAGACGGGCGTGCCGAGGGCGGTGAACGCGGCGGCGGCCTCGGCAGGGGTGCGGGCGACTTTCCCGGCGAGCACCGGCACGCCGCAGGCCCGGAGGAGATCCTTGGCCTGAAACTCGTGGATCTTCATGGAGGTGTGGCCTCGCGGGGCGGGCGGGAGGGAGCTGGAGCCGCAAATATCCCACGAACGCCGCGGGCCGCAACCCGGAGCCTTGGCGAGGCCCGGGAGGGGCGAAAGTGTCAGCGGGCCGGCAGCGCGGCGGCGGCAACGGCGGCCCGCCACGCCGCCGGGTCGGCGGCCGCCAGCCGATCCCGATGGATACCGGCCGCGTCGAGAGGACAGGCCGCGAGGTAGCCGGCGACGGCTCGACGGACGAGCGGGTCGTCTCGCCCCAGCGAATCCCAGAGAGTCGCGACACGCCCGCAATCCTCCCAGCGGCCGTAGCGCGCCAGGTCGATCGCCGAGTCGGCTGCGACGGCGGGATTCAAAAGCAGATCGGCAGTCGCGGCCGCGACCAGATCGCGGGGGATGCGATCCGCCAGGCTCTCCCACGCAAACCTCAGCGCCGCCAGCGCGTGTCGGGCGTCGCCCGGCCGGGTGTCGGCCGCAAAGAGGCCCCTGCTGCGGAGATCATCGAGCCCCTCCCCTCCCTCGGCGACGAGAATCCCCGCGAGGATGCCGTCGAAGCCCGCCCGCAGGTCGTCAGCGGACGCCGCGACCGCGGCGTGGAGGGCGTCGAGGCATCGTTTCCGCACGGTCGCGTCGGCCGCCCGATCGGCTGCGATGCCGAGGGCCAGTCCATAAAAACCTCGCCGCCGCTGGTCGATGGCCGGCTCCCCAACCCAGAGGGAAAGTCGCATCGGATCGAGCGACTCGGCGGTCTCACGGACCGCGTCGAACGGCGCGAGGCCGAACTCCGTGAAGGCGTCGGCGGCGATGGCCGGATTGGGATGCTCGAGACGGGATGCGAACCAGTGGAGCCTGCGAACGGCCGATTCCTCGACGGCGGGTGCCGCGGCGACGTGACCGAGCAGGGCCTCGTCGGCCGCGATCGCCTCCCACGCGACCGGGTCGTCGTCGCCGCCGCGCGTGCCAAAGAGCAGGGCCGTGCCCTCGATGCCCGCCGGCACCCGCGCCGCCACCGGGCCGCCGGGGGGATCTTGTGCGGCCCGCAGCACCGTCACCACGGTGAACCGCTGGGCGAGCAGGCCTGCGGTGTCGCGCGCCGCCGGGCCGGCCGCATCGCCCACGGCCACCACGTCGGCGGTGTCGCGTCGTTCCGCGAGCGACCGGCCGACGATGCCACAGAACGGGCAGGCGCCGGCGGTCGCCGCCATCACGAGCCAGACGGCGATCGCGAGCAGCGGGTGCATTGCTTCACGCCGCCCCGGCGGGCGCCGCCTCGGCCTTCAGCCGGGCCCGCCAGTAGGGTGTGGTGCAGAGGAGGATTTTGCCGGTGCCGCGGTAGCAGTATGCGAGCTTCTGGCCCGACATCCAGAAGCTCATCCACGACCGTGCCGGCCGGCGGACCGAGAGCGTGATGCCGCTGGTGTGGGCGACGACGAACGGCCCGTCGACGATCATCTGGTCGTTCGTGAGCTCGACCTCTTCGACGGGGCCGGGCACCGACAGCACAACCTGCCCCTCCCCCTTGACCGCGGTCTTGTACCAGAAGAGCCCTTGATCGGCCCAGTATGCGGTCCACACCCGCTCCCGATGCACCGAGAGCTTCACCTCCCCGTCGCTCGCCCAGAAGCACTTCGTGTCGAGGATCCACCGCTCTCCCGACCGGACCGGCATGATGTGGAAGCCGCCCAACGAGGAGTCGAGATAGACCGCTCCGGTGCCGGAGAACCGCGGCCGCAGGAGCGATTCTTCGGAAAACAGCGACACCCACCAGGCCTTGAGGCTCGGAAAGGGCACGTCCATCGAGATCGCGCCCTTGAAGTGGTTGAGCGCGCCTTGCTCCGCGCGGATGTCGTCGTCTTCGAGCCCGACCTTCACCCACCGCATGCCCTCGGCGTGTTCGACCTCAAACGTCGCCATCGATGTCGACCTCCGCACCGCGGGTGATGCCCCCCTGCGTCCAGTCCACGCCCCAACCCGGGAAGGCGATCTCCGGATAGGGCTCGGGATCGATCGGGGCGGGCGAGGTGTGCACGATGTCGAACTGCCGATCCGCGCGGATGCGGCCGATGCGGCAGAACTTCGTCGTGTGCTGGGTCTTCGGATCGAGACGGACCGGGCCGCCGGGGCCGGCAAACTCGAGGCCCTCGCCAAACACCTGCCGCACCGCCGCGGTCTCGAACGAGCCCGCTTTTTCGACGGCCTGTTTCCAGAGGTGCACCAGGCACCAGTCGGGCTCCATCGGATCGCCCGTGACGCGGTCGCTGCCAAACTCGCGGCGAAAGCCGGCGACCCACTCGCGGTTGGCCGGTGTGTCGAGGCTCTGGAAGTAGCACGAGACGGCATAGTTTCCCTTCACCTGCCCGGGGAGCAGGCTCCGCAGCTCGTCTTCGGCGATGCTCGTGGAGACGACCGGGACCGTCGCGGGATCGACCTTCGCTTCGGCGAGCGCCGCAAACAAGCCGATGTTCGAGTCGCCGTTGACGGTGCTCAGCACGCAGTCGGCACCGGACGACCTGATCTGTTTCACGACCGCGGCGAAGTCGCGAACACCGAGCGGCACGTAGGCCGTGCCCACCGGCTTCAGGCTCTTCCCCGCGAGATACTTCTTCACGATGAAGTTGGCCGTCCGCGGATAGACATAGTCGGAGCCGACGAGGAAGATCTTCTTCTTGAGCCCACCGGCCGCGGTCGAGAGCCAATCGAGTGCGGGCAGGATCTGCTGGTTGGGCAGCATGCCGCCGTAGACCACACAGGACGACGACTCGTTTCCCTCGTACTGCACCGGATAGAAGAGGAGCTTCTGCGCCTCCTCGAAGATCGGCAGCACGGCCTTGCGGCTGACGCTCGTCCAGCAGCCAAACACGGCGACGGACCCATCCTCGAGGAGCTGCCGGGCCCGCTTCGGGAAGAGGGCCACCTGCGAGCGCGGATCGGGGGCCCGGGCCACGATCTGCCGGCCGAGGAGCCCGCCGGCCGCGTTGATCTGCTCGAAGGCATGCAGTTCGATGTCGCGGAGCGACGTCCCGCTGATGGCCAGCGGGCCCGTCTGCGAGTGGAGCAGGCCCACCTTCACGGTGCGCATGCGGGGCGGAATGCCGAGCGAACAGCCGGCGAACAGCGCCGGCGACATGGCCCGGGCCGCTGCGAGCGTGGCCGCCGCCCCCCGCCGGAGGGCGTCCCGCCGTGAGAATCCGCTCCGGTGACCGCCGCTCATTCGTCGTCCATCCGCTTGTAGAGATTTTCAAAGGGCTCCGCCGAGATGCTCACGTCACCCCGGAACGGCTGATTCATGTCGAAGATCAGGTGCATCATCGTGCCCAGGTAGGCCGCGAGGATGCCGCCGAGCAGCAGTTGCGTGAGGAACCGCATGTCAAAGAGCCAGCAGATCGCGATATTGAGGATCGCCCCCAGGATCAGCACGTACCACATCGAATCGGGGAGCGACGCCTTCACCGAGAAGAGCCGCATCTGCCGCGCCTCCAGGAAGGCGTTGAGTTGCCGCAGGGCCTCGGCGTGGAGGATCTGTTCGGCCGGCGTCTCCGGCTGGAAGTCGAGCAGCCTGTCGTAGAACGCCGCGGCGCGGATCGTGCCCTCCTCGGGGATGATGCCCCGCTGCTGCAGTGGCCAGGCATATTTGATGACATACCGCGTGTAATCGCGGAGGAGCCAGCGGAGGTTCTGCCGGTGGGGCTCCGGGTAACGCGAGACGTCGTCGTAGAGCGCCGACAGCGCTGTCGCCTCGCGGGTGACGTTTGCCCCCGCCTCGGCGACGTTTTGATAGGCGGTGACCGCGATCAGGCCGAGGAGCAGGCCGTAGAACACGCAGAAGCAGGAGAGCACATAGCCGACGATGTCATTGGAGCCGGGGGTCGATTTGACGAACTGCCTCAGGATCGGCCGCAGCAGGATCGAGCCGGCCCAGTAGAAGCCGACGAACGCGGCGATGAAGAGCAGCGCCAGGCGGAAATGCGGGATGTCGTAGAGCCAGTACCACGATTCGGGCGAGAACAGCTGCATGCTCGGTGACCGCCCGCGGAAGGCTCAGTGGATCGCATCGACCAGCCCAGGATCGTAGCAGCATCCGACCTGCTCGGGCCAGCGGCGGGCCCGCCCACGGCCTCGAGGGGCCCGGCGGACGAGCGACGGTGCCACGGACGGTGGCCGGCCTACCGCACGCTCTCCCCGTCGAGGGCGTAGATCGCGAGGTGTTTTCCGTCGGGACCGCGCAGCTCCTCGATTCTGAACCGGCCCGCCACGGCCACGGGCCGGATCGAAAAATCGGCGGTCCCGCCCGGCTGCATGCGGACGACGATGCAGTCGTGGAGCGCGGCGCCGGGGCCGAAGCAGCATTCCTGATTGTCGCGAACGAGCACGAACTGCGTGAGGCCGCTCTGCTGGAAACTCGGGAGGATGTAGCCGCGAATCCGCACCCGCTCCTGTTCGAGGGCCGTCACCCGCTCGGGGAGCAGGTCGCGGGTGAAGGGGTCACCCTTCGGCATCTCGAGTTTGATGTCGTCGAACGTGATCTCGCGAGGCTGTCGCGGATCCGCCGGCCGGCGGTCCACGGCGGGTGGCCCGGCAGCGGCCGGTCGTTCGACCGTGCCCGGGTCCGCGGCCCGGTCCGCGGGCGTCCCGTCGCCGCATCCGGCGATCAGCAGGACGAACGCCCATGTCGGCCACGGGTGCTTCGCGCGCGGGTGTCGGGTTGCGTCCATGTCACCGCACGAAGGCGTTGTCGAGATGGTAGAGCACGCCGCCGGTGAGTTCCGTGGTGCCGGTGGGCTGCACCCGAAACCGGCCGGCCACCTTCGTCAGCCGGGGTGTGAAGTCGATGCCCGTCGGCCCGGCGAGCTGGACGTTCACACGGTCGGTGATCTTCGGGTTGCCGCCGAAGCAGCAGTCGCCCTGGTCGCGGACGAGCAGGAACTGCACGAGCCCGTGTTGCTGCTTGCCCGGATAGATGTAGCCCTTGAGGAGCACGTTTCGCCCGTCGAGCGCCCGGGCGGCGTCGGGCACGCTCGTCGGCGGATCTCCCTCGGCGGGCTGGAGCATCGCATAGCTGAGCCGTTCGAAGCCCTCCGGAAGCTCGGCGGCGTATTCGCGGGCGAGGGAGACCAGGCCGCCGGCCAGCACCAGCGTCGAGACCGCAAGCGCCCCGGTCGCCAGAGGCGTGCCGGTGAGGTCGAGCGGTCGAGTGGCGATGTCGCGCAGGGCGACGAGCGCGAGCACGATGCCGATCACGGGCACCGCGGCGAACCACCAGCCGAGGAAGACGAGCGGCGACACGAGGGCGACGGCCCCGGCGGCGATGGCGGCTCCCGAGAGGGCGCGATAGGCCTCGCCGTTGTCGCGGGGGCCGCCCGGGCGGGAAGGTCGCGACGGCGAATCGAAGAGGCCGTTGCCCATGCGAGCGGTTCAGCGGTCCACGGCCTGGGCGGGCCGCATGGCAGCACGGGAGACGATGGCGATCAGGAGGACCAGGACCGCCCAGAGGATCCATCCCCAGCGGCGGCTGCCAGCGGGTGGGGCCTTGGGCTTCGAGGCGTCGTGGCCGGGCACGTCGTCGGTGGCCTCGTCGTCACCGAGTACCGGAGCCACGGCGAGGGAGCCGGGCGAGCCTTCCGTGGCGCCGCTGATGGTCTCGTGCGGGCCGAGGGGGCCTGTGTCGCCGTCTTCGTCGCCGGCGGGGGGCGTTGCCGCGTTGCCGGAGGCGTTGAGGCCCGCGAGGCCGGCGAGCGTCGCTGCCCGGCGGACGGCCTCGGGATCGATCTTTTCCAGTTCCGCGACCGCGGCCGCGGCCTCGGGCAGCGGGCAGGCCCGGAGGTAGTTCACGATCGGTTCGCGGACGAAGATGTTGTCGGCCGTGGCCTCCTTGAAGAGGTTGACGAGCGTGCCGATCGCCGACCAATCCTGCCAGCGGGCGAGGTCGGCGATCACGAGGTCGGCGAGCTTTGGTTCCGCGAGCAACAGCCGCAGCGAGGCGAGCACGCGGTCGCGGGGCACGAGGTCCGACTCCTCCCCGAGGAACCGCAGCGCCATGACCGCCGCGTAGGTCTCGGTGAACGGCACCTCGCGGGGCGTCCCGTCGGCGGACGAGCGTTCGAGGAACAGCCGATCGACGAGGTCGAGGGCCTGCGGACCCTCGAGCGCCACGTAGCAGGCGATCAGCGCGTCGAGCCCGCTGCGGGCCTCGGCCTGCTCCGGCGAGAGGCCGTCCCCCGCGAGCAGCGTGCCGATCCGCCGGGCGTCTTCCTTCGAGCCGCAGACACCGAGCATCGTCGCATACAGCCGGCGACGATTGGCCTGCACCCGCGGGTCTTCGATCCAAGCGAGCAGTTGCTCCGGATGCATCGTCTCCTTGATGCTGCGGACGTCCGCATACGGAGCGATCGCAAACTCGTCGTAGGCGTCCCGGGCCAGCGTCTCGTCCTCGTCCTCGAGATGTTGCTGGAAGAAGGCGAGCCGTTCGGGCCCCTTCTCCGGCAGCTCGCCGAGCCTGCGGAGATAGGCCACCGCCCGGTCACTGACCCGCACGGGGCTCGACCAGACGAGCTCCGGCGGCTCCACGCCCATGAGCAGGAAGAGCGTGCCGACCGGCTTTTCCTCGAGCATGATCGTCTCGATCGGAAGGGGATCTGCCGCCGTCAGTCCTGCCCCGGCGAGGAGGTCGGCCCCCTTGAGCACCTCGACCACCGCGAACTTGCCCTTGGGAAGCGGTCCCTCGGCCCGCGGCGACAAGGCGCCGGCCGGTGGCGGCTCGACGAGTTTGGCGATCACCGCCGCCTCGCTCTGCGCGATTTCCTGCGCGAACGTCAGCGACACCGCGGAGCAGAACGGGCAGGCGGTCGCCGCTCCCGGGAAGGTCGCGACGATCACGACGACGGCGACCGGCAGGAGTCGGCGAATGAGTGGATGCATGCCCTCAGTGTAGCCGTCAACCCAGCCACTTCGCGACGTCGGTCCGGTAGGCCGCCAGCGCGGGGATCAGCGCCGCCAGGATCGCCAGGCCGATCAGAAACGGCACCAACAGCATTTCGGCCGCCGGTGCCGACGAAAGCAGGCTCGCCGAGACGCCGGCATTGGTGGTGATGAGGGGGCCGACCGCGGCGACGAGCGCGTGGCCCAGCCCCCAGCCCACGATGCCGCCCCCGGCCGCCAGGAGCACGGCCTCGAGGAGCACGGTCGCCAGCACGTGGCTGCGGCGGGCCCCCAGGGCCCGCATCACGGCCACGTCGCGGCTCCGCTCCAGCGACGACCCGACCATGCTCACGAGGATGCCGATCGCCGAGACGATCACGACGAGCGTCGTCACGAGCAACAGCAACAGTTCCAGCGGCCGCACGAAGAGGTCCAGCAGAACGCTGATCTCGCGGATCGGTTCGGCAGCCTGTCCGTCGCGGCCCTCGTTGATCGCGGTCCGCAGCCCCATGGCCGTGAGTTCGGCGGGGAGCCCGGGGAGGGCCGCCGTCTCGACGAGGATCGCCGTCACCTCGCGTTGGCTGGCCGGGAGCGGCACGGGAGATGTGGCATGGTCGTCCACGGGCGCGGGCTTCACCGCCGCCTCTTCCGCGGCGGGCTTCGCATGCCCCTCCTGGAGATAGAAGCCTTCCATGTTCACGTACACGCCGCGGTCGACGGGCGTGTCGGTCCGGGCGAGGATGCCGGTGACCGTGAACGGATCGTGAACAAGCCCGTCGTCGGCGCCGTGCGTGGGGGCGAACGGGTCGCCCGCCCGGAGGCCGAGTTTCGCGGCGACGTCGCAGCCGAGCACGCCGCCGAAAAACTCGTCGTCGCGGAAGTTGCGTCCCGAGGCGAAGGCGAAGGCTCGCGGCTCGACGCGGGCATCGGCAAGCCCGACAGCCCGTCGCAGCCGGCGGCCGAGCCCCGCGGGCGCACCCCCTCCACCCCAGGTGAGTTTGTCGAAATAGGCGGCATTCGTGCCGACGACACGGAAGCCCCGGAAATAGTCCCCCATGCAGATCGGCACCGCGGTTTGCACGCTGCCGGCATATCGTCCGGCGGCGCCGTCGGTCCGTGCCGCGGCCGGCAGAAACTCCTCGTAGAAGGCCCACGAAATGTTCTCGATCGGCTTGCTGATCAGATAGACGCTGTTGAGCACCAGCTGCAGCGGACTCCCCTTGGCCCCCACGATCATGTTGTAGCCCAGTCCGGAGCCGGAGTTGAACGCCTGCTTGACGATGTCGCCGATCACGAGCGTGGAGACGACGAGCGCCACGCCGAGCCCGAGGGACAGGGCCGTGAGGACGCTCGTCAGGAGCCGCTGGCGGATGTTCCGCCAGGCGATGCCGAACAATGACATGGGCGAGCCGTTCCTGGGGTCAGCCGTGATGGGTCGCGGCGCGGTTGAAGTCTTCGAGCCGGAGCCGTTTGGGGAATCGGGCGGCGACCTCGGGTGAGTGCGTCACGACCAGGAGCGCGACACCCTGCTCGGCGCAGGTGCTCTTCAACAGTTCGATCACCTGATCCTGATGGGCGGTGTCGATGCTCGCCGTCGGCTCGTCGGCGAGGATCACCCGTGGCCGGTTGGCCAGCGCGCGGGCCACCGCCACCCGCTGTTGCTGGCCGATCGAGAGTTCGCCCGGCCTGTGGTGGAGCCGATGGGAGAGGCCCACCGAGGCGAGCAGGTCGGCCGCCCGCGGGCGGCTGGGCCTGCCCGACCCGAACGACATCGCCACGAGCACGTTTTCGAGGGCCGTGAATCCCGGCAGCAGGTTGAAATGCTGGAACACGAGGCCGAGCGTGTCGGCCCGCAGCCGGTCGGTCGCGGCCTCACCCAGACGCGTGAGGTCGTGGCCGTCCACGACGACTCGTCCGCCGTCGGGACGCATGATCCCGGAAATCACGTGGAGCAGCGTCGACTTGCCGGAGCCGCTCTGCCCCGTGAGGGCGCACTGTTCCCGGTCGGCGACCGCGAAGGCGTCGATGTCGAGCACCGGCACCCGCTCTCCCCCCGGCATGACGAAGGACTTCCTGACCTGCTCGAGTTCGATGACGGGGGTGGACATGTCATGGATTCTAGCGATTCCGCGGAGGTCGATTGAGCGGCCGCCGCGCTGGGGTGTATCATCCCGGCCCCGCCTCGGGGCTTCGGCTTTCGCAAAGGAGCGAAAGTGTTCGGGCCCGTCCGTTTCGATCCCAGGAGACTCGCCGTGCCCATCCGCGTTGGCATCAATGGTTTCGGCCGCATCGGCCGCCTCACCTTTCGCGCCATCTACGAGAAGTACGGCCTCAACGGCGACGTGCAGGTGGTCGCCCTCAACGATCTCACCGACGCGAAGACCAACGCCCATCTGCTGGAGTTCGACTCCAACTACGGCCCCTTCAAGGGCACGGTGGCCTATGACGGCAATGACATCATCGTCGATGGCCGCAGGGTGAAGGTCTTCGCCGAGCGGGAGCCCGGCTCCATCCCCTGGGGCAGCCAGGACGTGCAGATCGTCGTGGAGAGCACCGGCTTCTTCACCGACGCCACCAAGGCCGTGGCCCACAAGCGGGACAGCGTCAAGAAGGTCGTGATTTCGGCCCCTGCGAAGAACGAAGACCTGACGATCGTGCTGGGCGTCAACAACGAGATGTACGACCCCAAGAAGCACCACGTGATCTCCAACGCCTCGTGCACCACC
>SXHR01000032.1:0-6933 GCA_005773625.1 Planctomycetaceae bacterium
CGGCCTGCGAGCAGCATCGCCCCGACCTCCTGATTCTCGACCTCGCGCTGCCCGACGGCCGCGGTCAGGCCATCGCCCGGGCGCTCGTGGCGATCAACCCGCGCGCGAAGATCATCGTCCTCTCCGGACAGGCGAGCACGTTCGTGTGCCCGGCCTTCCTCAACGGCCACGTCCACGCCGTCGTGGCCAAGACACAGGCGTTCGACGTCCTGCAGGCAGCCCTGCGTTCTCTCACCGGCACCGGTGAGGATTCCCAGGCCGCGGCGACCAAATCCACGAAGCAGCCGAAGGCTGCCTTGCCGCTCACGCTCAGGGAGCGAGAGATCCTGCTCTTGGTCGGTCAGGGCCTGCGCTCAAAACAGATCGCCGAGCGGCTGAAGATCTCCGGCCATACGGTGCAGGCTCATCGCAAATCGATCGCCACCAAACTCGGCACCCGCGGCGCACACCTCACGCTGCAAGCCGTTCAACTCCACCAGCGGCTGGCCGGAGACATGGCACCGGGCGAGTGACGAGTCGAGGCCTCCATGGACACATCTCCCGCCACGCCGATCGTCACGGCCAACCCGCAGACGGCGCTGGAACTCACCGACAACATCCCGGTCGGCACGTATGTTTTGCTCAGCCCGCTGGAAGGTCCTCAGCGGTTCACGTTTCTCAGCAAGCGCTGGCTCGAGATGACCCGGCTCGACCCGGCCAAGGTGATGACCGACATCAGCCACTACTTCACGGTGGTGCACCCGGAAGACCGCGAAGCCGCCATCGCCCACAACATCGCCGGGAATGCCGCGGGCGTCCGCTACTTCTGGGAGGGCCGGTGGCTGCAGGACGGCACGATCCGCTGGGTGACCATTGAATCCAATCCGCGCCGACTTCCGAACGGCGAAGTGGCCTGGGAAGGAGTCGTCATCGACATCACCGCCAGGAAACAGGTCGAGGCGGAACTCGAGCTGGCCCGCGCCCGCGAGCGGCAGAGGGAGAAACTCGCCCGCCGAAAGCTCGAGCGAAAGCTCAAGACCAGCCTCACCGCATCGGCCGTGGCCCATGAAATCAACCAGCCGCTGAGCTCGATCCTGCTCAGCGTGAAGATGGCCCTCGAACGTGGAAGCACCGACGCGGAGCAGCTGGAGGCGCTGGCTGCCGAGGCGGAGTTCGTCGTGCGTACGATCGAACGCATGAAGGTGCTCCTGCGCAACGTGCAGACCGGCCATCGACCGCTCAATCTCGGGCAGGTGGTCAGGAGTTCGCTGCTCCAGGTCGACCAGCTGCTCACCGTCCACGGCGTCACGCTCGTGCTGGACATCCAGAAGCGCGGGGCCCGCCTCAGGGGCGACGCCGAGCAGCTGCAAATCGCGATCGTGAACGTCCTCCGCAATGCGGTGGAGGCCGTCACTCCCTGCACTCGCCGCGAGATTTCGGTAGCGGTCAAGGTCGGCAAAAAGCACGTCGACGTCGTCGTCGGCGACAGTGGCCCAGGATGGCCGGCCGCGCTGCCCGATGAAGCACCGCTCGGCTCGACCAAAAACGGCGGCAGCGGCATCGGCCTGTTCGTGGTCCGCACCGCCGTGAAAAACCACCGCGGCAAGATCGAGCTTGGGCGTTCTCCCCTGGGCGGCGCCGAAGTTCGTCTGTCGTTGCCGGTCGGGGGTCAATGAGCTGCGGCCCCGGTTTCTTCGCATGTCGAACGGATAGGCCGGTCAACGGTGCTTCAGCACTTGATCGCAGGGTGACGGTCGGGCGTTGACCGATCGTTGGGCCTCCCCTGAGCTCTGCTTTTTTCCAACTATGGGGTACCCCTCGCGTTGGAATCGGTTCGGCTCGCGCGTGTCAGGCCCGCTTCCGCCGGCGCCACATCGAAAAGCCGCCGCAGGCCAGCCCCGCGAAGGCCATTGCGCAGATCGAGGGCTCGGGCACCGGACTTGCGAGACGAAAACCGATGTTCGCGCTCTCGTCCGACGGGCTGGGCGCGTTCCCGTAGGAGGAGTTCAAGCCGAACGCGCCGAAGCTCCAGGCGCCGCCCCGGAACCCACGAGACGAGCCGGGGGTGCCATCCAGGTCGTTCCATTGAAATACGTTCCCGCTTTGATCGAACGCTCACGTAGCAGATTGGACGGTTGCTACTGTCGCCGCCGTTGTTGATGACGGCGTACTTCGACCCGGCACTGGCCCCGGATGTGTACGAAATACCGGGATCTACGGCCATGATCCCGCGCCATCGTGGCCGCGGGGCATGTGGGGCGAGCTGCTGCTGGCAGGCTGGGGCGGGGGCGCGATGCGTTTTGAAGATGGTTGACGCCTGCGGCCGAAACAGGTAGTGTACATAAGTACATTTTCATGTGAACCGGCGTGGCTGGAGGCGGCGATGGTGACCATCACACCTGCGGGAACGATCACGAAAAATGGGCCGGTATTCACGATGGGCGTGCCGTCGGCGGCCCTCGTGAGCGGTGGCGACCTGCTCCTGCGGGAGCGGGCCAGGCCGGTGGTGCCGAGCGGGTTTCGGCCGCTCGACGCCCTGCTGCCGGCCGGCGGCATACGGCCCGGGAGCCTGGTCGAGTGGCTGGCCGAGGGTCATGGGGTGTCTGGCGGCGGTGCGGCCACGTTCGCCTTCGCGGTGGCATGTCGGCTGGCGGCAGGTGGCGGTGCGAGCGGCGGGGATCAGGCCCGGCCACGGACGATCGTGGTGGTCGATCGCAGCGGTTGGTTTCATCCGCCAGCGGTGTTGCCGTGGCTGGATGACGAGCGCCGGCTGGTCGTGGCCCGGCCCTCGCGAGACGACGATGAAATCTGGGCGATCGATCAGGCGCTTCGCTGCACCGGCGTGGCAGCCGTGCTGGCGTGGCCACGGATGAAGC
The DNA here is from genome assembly GCA_005773625.1 of Planctomycetaceae bacterium. GTDB lineage: Bacteria > Planctomycetota > Planctomycetia > Pirellulales > UBA1268 > QWPN01. The sequence goes on from SXHR01000032.1 coordinate 2,856, forward strand.
CACGTGTTTCACCATCAGCCTCGCGGCCCGCCGGCTCGTTTCAGCAGTGGTCCACCGCCATGCGCCGTTGGCAGTTGGCGGCGGCGGGGAGCGGAGCCATCGGCCTCTTCGTGCGGCCTCGTGCGGCGATCGGTGAGCCTTCGTGGGCGGAGGCGCGGATCGCCGTGTCGTCCAAGCCCGGTGGCACGCTCCTGGAGCGGAGGCTGCGGCTGACGCTGGCCGGAGGCAGTTGGTCGGCCGTCACCGGGGGGCAGCGGATCGCCGATGTGGTGCTCGATCTGGCAAGGGGGAGTGTCGGGGCGTCGCGGTCCGGGTCAAACATGAGTGGCATGTCTTCAGGGAAGGCGGGTGTCGTATGCCGCGCTTCATGACGATCTGGCTGCCACGGTGGCCGGTGCAGCGGCGGCTGCTCCAGAAGCCAGAACTCCGCAGGGTGCCGGTGTTTGTCTGCCGCCGCGAGCGAAGAGGCTCGATGACGGTGGTCTCGTGGGCGTGGGCGGAGCCGCCGCCGGCCGAACGGCGGAAAGGCATGACCTCAGAACGCAGTGTCCGGGCCACCATTCCGCCGGGCATGTCGCTGGCTGAGGCGATGGCCGTGCTGGCGATCGCCCACGGTTCGCGGGCCTGTCATGTCGCGGAGGTGCAGCCCGACGATCCGCTTGCCGATCATGAGTCGCTCGAGCGGCTCGCGCGATGGTGTCGGCGGTTTTCGCCGGTGGTCGGCATCGAGGAGGCGGCCGATGGGTCTCCAGAGTGCCTGCACCTCGACGTCACAGGCACGGCCGGCTTCTTCGGGGGCGAGGAGTCGCTCGCCCGCACGGCCGTCTGGACACTCGCCGCCCGCGGCCTGCACGGCCGGGCTGCCATCGCCGACACCCCTGCCGCAGCCTGGGCCGCGGCCCACCACACCGACTCAGTCGCGCCTCCCGGCGGCGCGGCTCCGCCGCTGGTCGTGCGCCGCGCGGCGGGAGGAGCATCGTCGGGCGTTCGGCTGGCGTCGCGGCGGCGGCGGCGCTGGGCGGTGGTGCCGCGTGGCGAGGCGGCGACGTTGCTCGTGGGGCTGAGCGTCGCGGCCCTCCGGATCGACGCAGCCACGGCCGCCGCGCTCGCCGAAGTGGGGATCGACACGATCGGCGGCGTGCTTGCCCTGTCGGCGAGGAGCCTTGCGTCCCGGTTTCCCCCCCTGCTCTCCCGACGGCTCGCGGAGTTTCGCGGCACGGTCTCCGAGCCGATCGTGGCGCCGGGCGGCGAGGCGTTGCCGCAGGAGTCGCACTCGTTCGACTTTCCCGTGCGGACGGCCGACATCGACGAGCAGCAACTCATCGACTTGATCGAGCGGCTGCTCGGCCGCTGCCTCGCGCCGCTCGTCGCCCGCGGGGAGGGCGTGCTCGCAGTGCAGTTGCGACTCGAGCACGGTGCGCGAGCGATCGCGGTGGCGCCGACGGTGATCGACGTCGGGCTCTTCAGGCCGACCGCCTCGCTCCCGCACCTCATCGAACTCGTACGGCTGCGGTTGGTGCGGCGGCGGCTGCCAGCCGAACTCGATGGCGTGGCCGTGGAGGTGGTGGCGGCGGGAACGGTGTCGTGTCGGCAGCGGCTGTTGTTTGGTGGTGGTGTCGGCGGTCTGGAGTCGGCCGATGCCGATGCGGAGGTGGCCATGCTGCTCGACCGGCTCGCCGGCAGGCTCGGCAGGGCGGCGGTGTTTGAGCCGCAGCCCGTCGGCGACGCCCAGCCGGAGCACGCATGGATCGCGATGCCGCCCGGCATCAATCGCCCGACGGCTGGCATCAATCGGCCGAAGCCTGGAGAAAACCGGCCCGCGCGATTGGTTCGCGGTCGGGAGAGCCGGTCGTCGGACATCGTCCGGGGTCAGGCGGCGTCGCGGGCCGTGCCCGTCGGCCGGCGGCCGATCTGGATGCCCCCGCGACCGGTGCCCCTCGATGGACCAGAGGGCGAGATGGTGGCGGTCGCGCCCGACGGGCCGCCGGCACGGTTTCGGTTTGGCGACACGCTGCACCACATCGTGCAGGCCTACGGTCCGGAGCGGATCGAGACGGCGTGGTGGCGCGGGCCGACCATGCGTCGCGATTACTACGTCGTGGAGACGGAGTCGGGGGAGAGATTCTGGGTGTTTCGTCGGCTGCAGGACGGCGGCTGGTTCCTGCACGGGATGTTTGCTTGAGGGATGTTCGCCTGAGGGAGGTATGCGATGAATGCAACCAGTAACGTCGGGCCGCGGTATGCGGAGCTGCACTGCACGAGCAACTACTCGTTTCTCGAGGGGGCGTCGCATCCCGAGGAGCTGGTGCGACGGGCTCATGCGCTCGGCTACGAGGCCCTCGCGATCACCGACAAGGGCACGCTCTCCGGCATCGTGCGGGCACACGCCGCGGCCAAGGACGTGGGGCTGAAGCTGATCGTCGGTGTCGAGCTCGAGCCCGTCGATGCGGCTCCGCTCGTGCTCTGGGCCATCGACCGCACGGGCTATGCCAATCTCTGTCGGCTGCTCACCCGCGGACACATGCGGCGGGCGGAGTCGAGGGGGGGGCGGATGTCGGCGAGTGGCGGCTGTGTCGTGTCGCGTGACGATATCGCCGGGCATGCCACAGGATTGCTGGCGGGCGTGAGGGGCCCTTCATGGTCTTCCGCCGTCGGGGCTGCCGACGCAGGCTTCGAAGCGGCGGTCGCCGGGCTTTCGGCATGGCGCGAGGTGTTTGGAGCGGATCTCTACGCGCTCGCCGAAGTGGCTCTCGATGGCGACGACGACGAACGTCTGCAGTGGCTCGAACGCGTGGCCGGTCGTGCGGGTGTGCCGCTGGTTGCGGCGGGCGACGTCCGCTACCACGAACGGTCGCGGCTGCCGCTCTTCGACGCGCTCGCCGCCGTGCGGCACGGCGGCACCGTCGAATCGATTCGCGACCGGCTGCTCGCCAACGGCGAACGACACCTCCACGAGCGGCGGCGGATCGCCGAGCGATTTGCCGCGCTGCCCACGGGCCGCGGCACGGTCGATGCCGCCGGCCACCGCTTTCTCTGGCCGGCGGCGGTGGAGCAGGCGGCCGAGATCGCCGCGAGGTGCACGTTTTCGCTCGACGAGTTGAAATACGAATACCCCGACGCCATCGTGCCGGCCGGCCGCACGGCGGCCGAGCATCTCGCCGATTTGGCCTGGAAGGGGGCGGCGAAGCGGTATGCCAAAGACGTGCCCGAGAAGGTGCAGCAGCTTCTCAGGCACGAACTCGCGCTGATCGCCGAACTGGGCTACGAAGCCTACTTTCTCACGGTCTTCGACATCGTGCGATTCGCCCGTCGCCGCGGCATCCTCTGCCAGGGCCGTGGCTCGGCGGCCAACTCCTGCGTCTGCTACTGCCTGGGAGTCACGTCGGTCGATCCCGCCCGGATGAACGTGCTCTTCGAGCGGTTCGTGAGCCGCGAACGCCGGGAGGCTCCCGACATCGACATCGACTTCGAGCACGACCGTCGTGAGGAGGTGCTGCAATACATCTACGAGACCTACGGCCGCTCCCGGGCCGCGATGACGGCCGAGGTCATCTCGTATCGGCTGCGGTCGGCCGTCCGTGATCTGGCCAAAGTGCTCGGCTTCTCCCTCGACCGCGTCGAGGCGATCGCAGGCGTCATCGACGTGGGTGATCATGTCGATGATCTGCCGGCGAGGCTTGTCGAGGCCGGGCTCGACCCTGCGAGCGACGCCTGCACCCGGCTCGTGACGCTCGTCGGCCAACTCATCGGCTTTCCCCGCCACCTCGGCCAGCATGTCGGCGGCATGGTGATGACGCGGGGCGAACTCTGCGACCTTGTGCCCATCCAGCCCGCCACGATGGAGGGGCGGACGATCGTGCAGTGGGACAAGAACGATCTCGACGAGCTCGGCATCCTGAAAGTCGACTGTTTGTCGCTCGGCATGCTTTCGGCGATCCGCCGGGCGTTCGAACTCGTGGCCGGGGCCGGCGGCCCGGCGCTCACGCTCGCCACCGTGCCCGCCGAAGACCCCGCCGTCTACGAGATGATCAGCCGTGCCGATACGGTGGGTGTGTTTCAGATCGAGAGCCGGGCGCAG
>SXHR01000033.1:0-13880 GCA_005773625.1 Planctomycetaceae bacterium
CCTGCTCCACAACTCGGAGCGGATCATGCAGGCGTTCGAGATCACCCGGAGCCAGTCGGGCGTGTTCTGGCTGCCGAGCTTTCACGACATGGGGCTGATCGGCGGCATCCTCGTGCCGCTGTACGGCGGCAAGTTCAACGTGCTCATGTCACCCGTCGCCTTCCTGCAGAAGCCGCTCCGCTGGCTGCAGGCGATCTCCCGCTACCGGGCCACCATCAGCGGCGGGCCGAACTTCGCCTATGAGCTCTGCGTGCGAAAGACGACGCCCGAACAGCGGGCCACGCTCGACCTCTCCAGCTGGTCGCTCGCCTTCAACGGCGCCGAGCCGGTCCGCGCGGAGACGATCGACGCCTTCTGCGAGGCCTTCGCCCCGAGCGGATTCCGCCGCGAGGCGTTCTTCCCCTGCTACGGCCTCGCCGAGAGCACGCTCATGGTCACCGGAGGGATGAAGTTCGAGCAGCCCGTGACCCGTTCGTTCGATGCCGCCTCGATCGAGACCGGCACCGCCCAGTCGCGGCCCGCGAAGGCCGCCGGCGCCCGCCGACTCGTCGGCAGCGGCCGCGAACTCGACGGCCAGGACGTGCTGATCGTCGATCCGCACTCCACCGAGGCATTGGCCCCGGGCCGCGTGGGCGAGATCTGGGTGAGCGGTCCGAGCGTCGCCCAGGGCTACTGGAACCGTCCCGACGAATCGCAGGCCACGTTCGGCGCCATGCTCGCCCAGCCTGACCAGGACGACTCGCAGGCCTTCGCCAAGTGGCGGCCCAATCCGGGCCCCTACCTCCGCACCGGTGACCTCGGCTTCTTCGACTCCGGCGAGCTTTTCGTGACGGGCCGGCTCAAGGACCTGATCATCATCCGCGGCCGCAATCATTACCCGCAGGATCTCGAGCACACCGTGGAGGAGGCGAGCAGCCTCGTGCGAGCCGGCTCGGTGGCTGCCTTCGCCGTGGACATCGACGACCGCGAGCGGGTGGTGGTGGTTGCCGAGGTCGAACGGGGCAAACGCGATCCGGCCGAGCTCGTGTCGGCTTTCGACGCGATCCGCAGCAAACTCGCCCGCGACCACGAGGTGGCGGCCGAGGCCATCGTGCTCGTGCGGCCCAACAGCATCCCGAAGACGTCGAGCGGCAAGATCCAACGGCATGCCTGCAAGCGGCAGTTTCTCGAGAACACGCTCGAGGTCGTCGAACAGCACGTGAGCTGGCTGACCCCGGCGGCACCGGCCGTCGCCGCCCCGGCGGGTTCGGGCCTGCCGCGACTGGCCCGGCAACGGCCCGTGGGCGAGGCGTCTCGGGCCCACCGTCCCGAGCGCGATCTCCCCCAGGAGATCGTGCAGACGGTCTTCGACCACGTTCGCCGCATCGCCAAGGAGCGGGCCGGCGAGCTGACCCTCGACACCAACATCGTCGAACTCGGCCTCGATTCGCTGGAGCGGATGGAGATCGTCGCGAGTCTCGAGGAGGCCTACGGCGCCCGCTTCCCGGAGCAGGTGCTCCCGCAGATTGAAACCTGCCGCGAGGTCACCGAGGCGATCATCGACCACATGCCGACGGCGGCGAAGGAGCCCTCCGACCGGTCCGTGCGGATGGATGCCGAGATCGGCGCCGACGTCTGGGACATCCAGCAGTTTCCCGAGGTCCGCGCGCTGGAGCAGAACTTCGCGATGGTCCGCGACGCGGGCCTCGAAAACCCCTACTTCACGCTGCACGAAGGGCTCACGAACGACCGCACCATGGTCGCCGGTCGGGAGATGGTCAGCTGGGCCACCTACAACTACCTCGGCATGTCGGGCGAGCCCGAAGTGGCCGCGGCCGCGAAGGCGGCGATCGACCGGTTTGGCACGAGCGTGTCGGCGAGCCGGCTGGTGTCGGGCGAGAAGACGATCCACCGGGAACTGGAGCGGGAGATCGCCCGGCTCGTCGGCACGGAGGACTCGATCACGTTCGTCGGCGGCCATGCGACGAACGAAACCGTGATCGGGCACGTGGTCGGCCCCGGTGACCTCGTGCTGCACGACGCGTTGGCCCACAACAGCCTCCTCCAGGGCGCGCTGCTTTCCGGCGCCCGTCGCCGCCCCTTCCCGCACAACGACTACGACGCCGCCGAGAAGCTCCTCGCGCAGATGCGGAGCCAATACCGCCGCGTGCTGGTGGTGATCGAGGGCATCTACAGCATGGACGGCGATTTCACCGAGCTGCCCAAGTTCATCGGCCTCGCCAAACGGCACAAGGCCCTGCTGATGGTGGACGAGGCCCATTCCATCGGTGTGATGGGTGTCCGCGGCCGCGGCATCGGCGAGCACTTCGGCGTGAATCCCGAGGACGTCGATATCTGGATGGGCACCCTCTCCAAGGCGCTGGGCAGTTGCGGCGGCTACATCGCCGGCTCCGCGGCACTCGTCCGCTGGCTCAAGTACACCGTGCCGGGGTTCGTCTATTCCGTCGGCCTGCCACCCGCGGCGGCGGGGGCGTCGCTCGGCGCCCTGCGGCTGCTGCAGCGGGAGCCGCAGCGGGTGGAACGGCTTCACGCCAACGCCCGGCTCTTCCTCCAGCTGGCCAAGGAAGCCGGCCTCGATACGGGCCCCTCGGGGGGCTCGGCGATCGTGCCGGTCATCCTCGGCAACTCGATGAACAGCCTGCGTCTCTCCCGCAATCTCTTCGCGCGGGGCATCAACGTGCAGCCCATTCTCTATCCGGCGGTGGAGGAGAGCGCCGCCCGCCTGAGGTTCTTCATCACCTCCCGGCACACGACCGACCAGATCCGTCGCACGATCACGGCGGTCCAGGAAGAGCTCACGAAGATCGACCCGGGCTACACCCGCAGATCGGCGTGACCGCGGCCGAAACGCCCTCATGGCCACTGAAACCACGAGCCACCGGCTCGTCCTGCCCGCCGACGCCAACCACCACGGCACGCTCTACGCCGGCAGCCTGCTGAGGTATGCCCTCGAGGCGGCCTACGCCACGGGCAGCCGGGCTGCGGGACCGGCGGCCAACCTGTTGCTGCGGCGGGTGCTCTCGCTGGAGTGCCGGAGAAGCGTGCCGGTGGGCACGCTCGTCGAGATCCGCTGCGGCGTGCTCCAGGTGCGGCAGGCCTACATCGTCGTGGGCGTGGTGGGCATGCCCACGCCGGGCGGCACGCTGCCCTGGATGGACGGGCTGCTCGGCTTCGTGCAGGTCGATGAAGCCGGTCTGCCGGCGGCATTGCCGCAGCCGATCGAGCCCATCTCCGGCGGCCGTTTCTGGCAGCCGCTCATCGACCGGTCGGCCAGGCTCGCCACCATCCGCGGGGCCACCGGCGACTGGATCGCCGCCGGCTGGTGAGATCCTCCCGGATGCGGCTCAGAACTTCACCTCGACGCCGAAGTCGATGCCGTTCGTGAAGACGTATTCGGTGCCGTCGTTCACCGGCACGATCCGGTCGTACAACACTTCACGGGTGCCCACCGTCCACTCCGTGGCCGTGGGATCGGCCGGGTTCTCACCGGGGGCGTACGCCGCCTGAACCCGCTTGGGGACCGTCCTGTAGCCCGTGTTGCTCGAGGCGCGGGCGATGCCCGACATCCACATGCCCGTGTAACCCGCCCGCAGGAGGACGGCCTGGCTGACGCGGAACTGGGTTCCGAACCGCCACTCACCGATCGGCGAGAACATGAACTGATGCTCCGCCTGGTTGGTCGCGTTGGTCTGGCCCGTGCCGTAGATCTGCAGGAAGAGTGGCGGCGGATCGACCGAAACCGGCTGTCCCTGGGCGATCGAGGTGAACGTGGTCGATGGCGTGAACGTGGTCCGGAGGTAGTCGGCACCGAGGGCCTCGGGGAAGTTCGCCCCGCGATAGAGGTTGTTCTGCCAGTTGAAGGCCGCCGTGAACTTCAGTTCGGTCGAGAACGTCCACCTGCCCCGCTGGGTTTCCAGCAGGAGGGCAAACTCCGGCCCGACCATGTTGTTGGTCGTGTAGGTCTCCCAATCGCCGGTCTGGAGCGGCGTCGGGGCTCCTCGTCCGGTCAGGGCATCGACGCCGTCGATGTCGAGCACGTCTCCCGCCGAACTGACGTTCGTTCCCACGTTGACGTTGCCCCCGATGGTGCCCGTGCCGTCCCCACCGCCACCCGTGGCATTCGAGCCGCTCGTCGTCGTGTTGAAGGGGTACTGGTTGCTCTCGTAACCCAGGCCGTAGCGATCTTCCAGCTGGACGAACCGCGGGCCGAGGCCAAACCGCACCGACGACCCGCTGCCCCGCTTGCCGAGCTGCCGCCGGACGATCGCCGAGAATCCCCCGCTCTGGATGCGGGTGATGTTCTCCTGGGTGAGTTTCTGCGAGATGATGTGGTCCGGCGGGGGGCTCACCGAGGTGATCGTGGTCGTCGTCGCCGGCAGCCCGCCGATGAAGCCACCACCCGTCTGGGTCGACTGGGTGAAGATCTGCTGGGGCGACGATGCGGCAAACTCGCTGACCGTCGTGAACTTCTGCCCCTGGTCTCCGCTGTCAAAGTAGGAGAACTGCATGCCGCTGTCGTCGTAGATCCAGCCGCCCTCATAGCGGTTGCCCCACGTCATCACCGTGCGCATCCAGCTGGTGTTGAGGTCCATCGTCAGCACGTCGCCGCCGAAGACGTAGAGCCCGCCGATGACGTCGCCGGTCTCGAGGTTGGCGTTGTTCAACTGCACGAGCGACTGCGGTGAGATCGGCTGGACGGGAATGATGTACGCGCCGGTCTGGGTCTGGGCGACGCCCACCACGTCGGGCACGGTGATGCCCATGTAGAGGCGGTCGTAGTTGAAGAAGATCCCCTCGCTCTTTTCGGGATAGATCTCGTACTCCTGGAGATCGGGGGGGGCGAACATCTGGAAATCGTAGAAGTTCTGATCGGGCAGCAGTGGCATCCAGTTGCCGCCCGCGGTGGCCGCAACGGCGGCGCACCATGTCGCCCCGACGGTGAGGAGAGTCGCCGCAAGACGCCCAAAACTCGGTTTCGTAGCCATCGCTTGTGTGCCCTGGAGAGCAGGATCCGATGTTCCGCCAGTGCGGATTGCTCTCCTGGTATCGGTCGTGCTGGTCGATCGGGTTGACGAAACTTGGCTGACTCTGCGGGATTGAAGGATTGAGCCGGTCCTGCGGCCGAAAATCTGGCAAGGGGGGCAGACTCGGGTATTCTGCGTTGATCGGGCCCCGCTTTCGCGGCCTCGATCCGCACAGGAGTCGTCCCATGCCCCGCCTCGCCGCTTCGGCCCTCCTCGCCCTGCTTTCCCTGACAGCCTTCGCGGAGCGGCCAGCGGACCGCCCGAGGGAGGTCGAAGCCCGCCGAGCCGCAGCCGCAAAGAAGGCCGGGGCGGAGTTCCTCAGGGTGCTGCGGGATGACGACGGCGAGCCGATCTCGCTCGACACCTCGATCGTCGAATACCGGGAGACGGCCGCGGCGGCGGCGCAGGCGGGGCGAAAAACGCCGCTGCAGGTCGATCTGGTGGCGGCGGTCCACGTCGGAGGCGCCGACTACTACGAGATCCTCGACCGGATGTTCACCGACTACGACGCGGTGCTCTATGAACTCGTCGCCCCGCCGAACGCCAGGGTTCCCAAGCCGGGCCGCAAGCCCGCCGGAGCGATCGGATCGGCCCAACAGGGCCTGCGGAAGATGCTCGGGCTCGAGTTTCAACTCGAGGGCATCGACTATTCGGCGGCCAACTTCGTCCATGCCGATCTCTCGCCGAAAGAGTTCGACGCGGCCATGGCGAAACGGGGCGAGACCTGGTGGTCGATGTTCTCCCGGCTCATGCGGGAAAGCATGGCCCGGGCCGAACGCGACGGCGGTGCCGGCGACGTGAGCGTGGGCGAACTCTTCGGGATTCTCTTCGGCTCCGGGCCCGAACGGCAGGCAAAACTCCGGCGCATGATGGCCGAACAGTTCACCGACATGGAGGTGCTCTCCGCCGCCTTCGGGGGCGAGGAGGGATCGACCCTGATCACCGACCGCAACGCGGCGGCCCTCGGGATCCTGCGGGATCGGATCGCGAAGGGCGAGCGGCGGATCGCCATCTTCTACGGGGCCGCCCACATGGACGACTTCGACGAGCGGCTGCGGGAAGACTTCGGGCTTCAGCCCGGCGAGCCGGTGTGGCTGGAGGCGTGGGACCTGCGGACTCCCGTGGCGGACGCGGCGCGGAAGTGACCGCGGCTCGTCGCCAACCGCTCCCCCTCGAAGCCCGCAGGCACCATGCTCAGCCGCGTCGCATGGCGATCGGCCCAGGCTTCGGTCGTGAACCGGGTTTCCCGCCAGACGCCCTCGTAACCGAGGATCTCCACGGCCTCCCCGACGGGATCAAACTCGAATCGGCCGCGGTAGCCATGATCGACGAGGCCCGTCACCAGCGATTCCAGCGGCAGCGACCCGTGCCCGAGCGGAAGTCGATCGCCATCAGCCGCGGGAGGGCCGCAGCGATCGGCCACCTGCACCACCGCCGACGCCCTGGCGAGCCGCGGCAGCAGGCCATGACATTCCGCCTCGTGACCGAAGTGCCAGAGGTCGAGGGACAGCCGGACGGCGGCATCGTCGAACTGCTCGACGAGATCGAGCGTTTCGCGGAGGCCCGTGAGAAAACTGCAGCCGGAGGAAGCCAGCGGGTGGACGGGCTTCAGGGCGAGCGCGACACCCGCCTGCGAGGCCGCGGGCGCGAGGGCCTCGATGGCCTGGACGAGCAGCCGGCCGGCATGGCTCCGCGTATGACCACCGCGGCAGCCGCTGTGAATCACGAGGCACGGGGCCGCAACGACCGCGGCGACACCAATCGCCTCCAACGCGTCGTCGATGCTCTCGGCAAACGACCGCCCGTCGCCCCCGGTGAAGCCCCCGGCCCATTGCAGGCTCGAGACCCGCAGGCCGGCGCTGCCGACCAGGCGGGCGACGACGGCGGCCCCCAGGTCGGTCACCTTGGGCCGCCAGAGGGAGATCGCCTCCACTCCGGAGGCCGCGAGCCAGGTGATCTCCTGGGAGAGATCGGAGCCGGGACTCGTGAGTTCGCTGACTGCGACATCGAGCATGGTTATTTCCTGTGGGAGTCGCCGCTTCCAGTCCGCGGCGTGGCAACCCCGCCTCGAGGGTCGGAAGTATGTGAGCGGCGGGCGCAGCCTGTCCAGAGAAACGACGCGGGCGTCGTCAGAGCCGTGCCAGAGATGATTCCGGAAGAAACTGCACGTGACAGCATCGGGGCGTTCATTTCCACTTGACAAACTGGTGCGTAAGCCCCCCGGAGCAACGACCCCATGGCCAGGCCCCGACATTTCCGCGTGAGCGACGGCATCCGTGAAATCGTGATCCCGGCCGACGCGCTCACGTGGCAGTTCGCGCGGTCGAGCGGGCCGGGAGGGCAGCATGTCAATCGCACCAGCAGCAAGGCCGTGCTGCGGTTCGACGTGGCAGGATCGCCGCACCTGCCCGACGATGTCCGCCGCCGGTTGCTGGCCCGGGAAAAGTCGCGGCTGACCACCGACGGCGGGCTGGTGATCGCCAGTCAGGTGCACCGTGATCAGCCCCGAAACGTGGCGGAGTGTCTCGACAAACTGTCCGAGATGATCCGTCGCTCCCTCACGCCCCCCAAACGCCGCCGGCCGACGCGAAAACCACGCTCGGCGATCGCGGAACGGCTGGAGTCGAAGAAACACCGCTCGCGGACGAAGCAGCGGCGGCAGCGGCCCGATTCCTGAGTCGGCCGCGCCGGGCTGCCCGACGGCGGCGGGTGATATAATCGTGTCCGCGGGCAGCGAGGCCCGCATCGCCGCCCTTCGAAGGACTCAACCCCATGGCGTCTCCCCGCGACATCGACTCCCTGCTCCGCAAGTGGGATTTCCGCCCCGGAGAGGTCAATGCCCGGCTGCTCAAGACCCGCACCGGCCGCGAGGTGCTGCAGATGCGGATCGACATGGGCGTGGTGCAGATGGAGACCGACCTCCGCCCCGACGGCCAGCGACCCAACGGCGCCGAAACCTATTACGACTACCTCGTCGGCGAGGTGATCCGCGAGGGGGGAGGCTTCCGGCTCACCAAGGAGCAGTGCTCCGAGGCCGACCGCGAGTTCGTCCAGTTTTACCAGCGTCGGCTCTGCTGGCTCTCGCTCCGGGAATACCGCCGCGCCGCCCGCGATGCCGATCACAGCCTGGCGTTCATGGATTTCGTGCGTGAACACGCCCCCGACGAGGAATGGGCCCTGTCGCACGAGCAATACCGGCCCTTCGTCCTCTTTCATCGCGTGCAGGCGGGGGCGTTGGCGGCCCTTCAGGACGACGGCCCCGAGATGGCGATCGGGGAGATCAACAGCGGGCTCGCCCGGTTTCGGGATCTCTTTGCCCGCTACGATGCCGTGGAGCAATACGCCGACGACGAACTCGTGAAGCGACTCGAGGAGATGCGGGAAAGCGTGCGGCAGCGGTACGACGTGGGCCGGACGCTCGACGAGCGGCTCGTCGAGGCCGTGAAGTCCGAGGACTACGAGCTCGCGGCGCAGATCCGGGACCAGATTCGTCGTGGCCCGGAGGTGGTCTCCGACGGCGGTCAATCGGGGCAGCCGGTGGACGGCGGCGGCTGAGCGTTGCCGTTCGCGGTGAACAATTTGCAAACTGCCCCGCTGGCACGGCTTGCCCATCCGCTGCCTTCGCCTCCCGCCGCGTGAACCTGGGGGGATTGTGCGGCCTGACGGCGATGAAATCCCGTCGGCCCGCGAACTGCCGCTCATGGCACGGCGTATGCACTGTCATCCATCCGCGACGGTGGACGCCTCCGCCGCCGAACCCGCCACGAGGATTCACGCCATGAACGCCACGAGCCTCCGAGACACGACCCAGCCCGATTCCCGCAACGTCATGCTCTTCGCCATGAACGTGGACGGGGAGGCCCGCACGGTTCGCGGAACGACGGTGTGGCCCATCGCCGAGGTTCTCGACTACGAGCAGCAGATCGACGGCCTCGCGGCCGGAACCTTCATCGATGGCGGCGCGGAAATCGACGCCGAGTTGATCGCCGACGTCCTCGACTCACGGATGATCGCCCCGCCGCGGCCGCAGCGGCGGAGGCAGAAGTCGGTCAGCTCCAGGGCGTTGTTCTACGCGGGCGGCTGATCGCGAGCGCGTGCTACACTTCCCGGCCACCCCGGGAGTGAAGCATGAACGGTGCCGAACCGCTGCTCGATCTGGATGCCTGCCGAGCGCGGCAGGAACGTCTTCGCCGGCACATGGCCGAACGGTCGCTCGATGCCGTGGTCGTCGTGTCGGCCGAGCACGTGCAATACCTCACCGGCCACCGCTGGGACTTCCGCTTTTCTCCCCTCGCCGCCCTGCTGTCCACGGGCGACGGGCTGCTCATCTGCCCCGACAAGCCGGTCGAGCGGGCCGCCACCGACGAGGTGCGAACCTACGAGGCGAAGTGGCGTTCGACCCTCCGCAACGATCAGCGCGAGGCGTCTGCCGCCGTGTTCGGCGACTGGCTGCGGGGTCGCGGCGCGGTCCGGCGGGTGGGCGTCGAGTTTTCCGCCTGCCCGCCCCACGTGACCCGCTGGCTGGCCGATGCGGATCTCGAGGACATCGAGCCCGCGCTGCTCGACATGCGGCGCCGGAAGGATCCCGACGAACTCGCCGTGCTCAGGCGGGCCATCGGGGCGAGCGGTGCCATGTATGCCCGGGCCCGTGAGATCGTCGCGCCGGGCGTGAGCGAACTGACCGTGTTTTCGGAGCTCCAGGCCGCCGCGGTGGCGTCGTGCGGGGAGATGCTGACGGGCACGGGCAACGATTATGCCTGCGGTGCCCGCGGCGGGCCGCCGCGAGACCGTCCCTGCGAGGCGGGCGATCTCTTCATCCTCGACCTCGGCCCCGCCTGTCGCGGTTACTTCGCCGACACGTCGCGGGCCATTGCGGTGGACCGCCGGCCCACCGACGAGCAACTCGCCGCGTGGCGGCTCGTCACCGGAGCCCTCGAACTCGTCGAGCGGATCGCACGGCCGGGCGTTCGCTGTCGGGACATCTACGAGGAAGTCCGCCAGTGGCTGGCGACCGCGACCGTGGGCTCCTGGTCGAGCCACCTCGGCCACGGCATCGGTCTGGCCGTGCACGAGGCTCCGCACTTGAACCCCAACTGGGACGACACGCTCCGGGAGGGGGAGGTGATCGCCGTGGAGCCCGCGCTCTACGATCCCCGACTGCGGTGCGGCATGCGGATCGAGAACGACTACCTCGTGACGGCCACGGGCCTCGAGAACCTCAGCCCGTTCCCGCTCGCGCTGGATCACTGAGCGCCAACGCGGCGGCGTCAGAAGTCGTAGCCGAAGGCCGCGAGGTCGGCCTGGTAATAGTCCCCGATCAACCCGCGGGTCTCGGCGTCGTAATACCCGCGGTGGTTGGCGCCGCGGGGCGACGCATTCCGCCGGTCGAGCCGTCCCGGAATTCGATGGCGGGCGGCAAACTCGTTCCAATCAGCCGCCAGATTCTCGAATCGGAGGAGTTCGCCGGCCAGGAGCGTGCCGTCGGCGGCCGCCAGCCAGGCCACCTGCGGCAGGAACCAGAGGAGCGTGCCGTCGATCATGTTGCACTCGTTGAAGGGCACGCCCGTGCGTTCGAAGAACCCCCGCGTGCTGTAGTCGCCATGGCGATAGGTGTCGATCACCCACTGCTTGAACGGCAGGTGCAGGTTGGCGAGATGCGGATTCGCCTCCCCGCTCTCAAACCGCCGGCGGCGAAAGTGATACTCCGACACGACCCGATCGAACGGGTTGCGGACAACCGCAAAAAGCGTCCCGCCGGCGCCGTGCTCGGCGACCCAGCGTGCGGCCGTGCGATGGCCGGCATTCACGATGGACTCGCCGGCTGCCTCGGCGAGGCTCGTGCCGGCGTTCTTGCTGATGTGGATGAAAACGGGCCTGGGATGCTTCATGGCATGATGTGCCCGACCTGCGATCGGCGTGGCCTCGGGGAAGCGTCGCAGAAATGTCCCCGACGTGCAAAAACCGACGCCGGCCGCTTTCTTCGCGTGGAGCCGGCAGCGTCCCGGGGCCGCCCGCAATTGCCCCCGGTTGCGCCCGGGGCTTCCTGGCGAGGAGGCCCGGCCCAGGATGTTACGCCCGGACGGGATCGCGTACATTCTTGGGCACCGCGGCGACAGGCCGCGGCTGCCGCGATCCCTCAAATGCCCCAGGAACATGCCGCATGTCTCTCGCCGAGACTTTCCCCGACACCACTCCAGGCCGCTGGCAGGCGCTCGCCGACCGCGTGCTCGCCGGCGGGGCGATCGATCGCGCCGAGGCCCGCGGGATCCTCGATTCGTCCGACGCCGAACTCCTCGACATCCTCGCGGCGGCCTGGCGGGTGCGGCACCGCCATTTCGGCAACACGGTGCAGCTCTTCTTCCTCATGAACGCCAAGAGCGGCCTCTGCCCCGAGGACTGCGGTTACTGCTCCCAGTCGAAGGTGTCCGAGGCCGAGATTCCCCGATACAACCTCCTCTCGGCTCCCAAGCTCCTGGAAGCCGCCAAGCTGGCGGCCGAGCAGCAGTCGAAGACGTTTTGCATCGTGATCTCCGCCCGGGGCCCGACCCAGCGGGAGATCGACTTCGTCTGCCAGATCACGCCCCAGATCAAGCAGCAATACGGGCTCAACATCTGCGCCTGCCTCGGACTGCTCACGCCCGAGCAGGCGAAGCAGCTCGCGGCGGCGGGCGTGGACAAGGTCAACCACAACCTCAACACGAGCGAGCGGCACTACGGCGAGGTCTGCACGACCCACACCTATGCCGATCGCGTGGCCACGCTCGCGGCCTGCCGTTCCGCCGGCCTGGAACTCTGCAGCGGCGGCATCATGGGCATGGGTGAGACCCACGACGACCTCGTCGACATGGCGATGGAGCTGCGGGCCCTCAACGTGGAGTCGATCCCGCTCAACTTCCTCAACGCGATCGACGGCACCCCGCTGGAACACGTCAACAAGATCAATCCCCGCGACTGCCTCCGGGGGCTCGCCATGCTGCGGCTCGTGAATCCGACGGCGGAGATTCGCATCGCCGGCGGCCGCGAAATCCACCTCGGCAGCCTGCAGCCGCTGGGCCTCTACGCCGCCAACTCGATGTTTGTGGGTGATTACCTGACCACCAAGGGACAGCTTCCCGAGGCGGACTACCGGATGATCGAGGAGATGGGCTTCGTGATCACCCGTGGCGCGGAATCGGCGGAGCCGATTCCCACGATGACGTGATCGGGCCCGTCACGAATCCTCACCGATCACGCCGAGGCTCATCAGCAGTTCCGACATCTCGCCGGCGGCGTGCGTGTTGCCCTGCTGCCGTGCCGCCTCGATGCCCTCCCGCAGCGCCCGACGGGCGTCGTCGATCCGCTCCCGCTTGATCAAATGCTGGGCGGCCATGTGGAAGGCCGGCACATACGGCGGCCCGCCACGGGCCAGATCCTCGAGGATCTCGAGGCCGGCCTCCCATTCGTCGGCCGCCTCCATCTCCAGGGCCAGGCTGTACCGCAGGAACACGTCCCCCGGATCGTCTTTCAGCATCGCCTCGATCTTCTCGCGACGTGTGGTGCTCATGGCGTCTCCTGTTCCTCGTCTTTCCCGGACCGAATCCCCTTGCCAACCGGGTCGATCCGCACGATCGATCCGGCGAGTGACGCCACGACCGACTGTTCCGAAACGGCGACAATCGACCGCGGATCGACCAGCCGGGCGACGAACGCGGGTCTGACCGCCTGGCGGCCATCCTGCATGACGGCGTCGAGCCGCCACAACCCCTCGGGCCGCGCGGCCGAATCGGCGGCGCCGCCGAGCACCCAGAGCGTGCCGTCGCCCCGGCTGAAGGCGGCACCGCGAACCTGCGGGAGTCCCGTGTCGAGCCGCAGCAACTCAGCCCCGTTGCCCGCGTGGAAAGTGACCTCGGCCGCCGTGGCTCGCGATTGTTCGAGCAGCACCAGTTCGTCGGCGGGGCTTACGACGGCGGCGACCGGCAGGCGGTCCGCGGCGATCCCCGGCCGGCCGTCTTGGGCGAGCAGCCGCATCCCGGCGCCGGCAAACACGATTCGCAGAACCGGCGGCAGCGGCTCGGGCAAGCCGACGACGGCCAGCCAGTCTCGCGTCTGGCTCACCACCAGCCGGACCGTCGGCGCGGCGGCGGCCGCGGTTCCCAAACGCATGGACTGAAGCGGGTTCGCCGGATCGGTCGCCTCGCCCGGACGGATGCGAAAAGTTCGCAGCGACCACTCGTCGCCCGATCGACCGATGATGGCCAGCACCTCGCCCGGCAGGCACCCGATCGCGACGGGCACCGGCTGCCCCTCGGCGGCGGCCGCGACCACGTCACGCCGGCGGGTCGGCGCGAACGGATCAAAGGCGATCACGGCCCGGCGGACCTGGTCGAGGCAATGGACCGTCTGCCCGTTGGGCGACACGGCCAGCGGCCCCACACCGGGCAGGTCATCGATGAGCGTCGTGATCCTGACCTCGTCCGCCGCCGGTGCCGACGGGCAGACCAGCGCCGCGGCGAGGCAGACGGCGAGCAGCGCACCGCGGCCACGGACCCAGCCAGACCCCGGCATCCTCCCGGGCACGGTCGAAGGGGGGGCGGCCGGCATCTTTTTCAGTGCGCCGCGGCGGAAAGACCGTGGGCCGTCTCCCAGGCCGTGATCTCGTCGGTGTGCCGCAGGGAGAGGCCGATGTCGTCGAGCCCCTCGAGCAGGCACTGACGGCGAAAGGGATCGACCGCGAACGAACGCACGAAGCCCGCGTCGTCGGAGACGGTGCAGGCTTTCAGGTCGACGTGAAGACGATACTGCCCACCACTCCCGGCCGCGGCGTGGGCGCGGTTGAAGAGTTCGTCAACGTCGGCCTCGTCGAGACGGATCGGCACG
>SXHR01000034.1:0-12546 GCA_005773625.1 Planctomycetaceae bacterium
CTGCTGGGGGCGGCCGAGAAACTGGCCGCAGATCCGGACTTCGCGGGCACCGTGCACCTCATCTTTCAGCCGGCCGAGGAGGGCCTCGGCGGCGGCCGCGTGATGATCGAGGAAGGGCTGTTCGAGCGGTTCCCCTGCGAGGCCATCTACGGCGTGCACAACGGGCCGAAGTTGCCACTGGGCAAGGTCGTGACCCGGCCGGGCCCGCTCGCCGCCGCGGGCGATACCTGGGAAGCCGTCTTCGAGGGCACCGGCGGCCACGGCTCGATGCCGCAGGCCGGCACCGATCCCACGGTGGCGGCGGCGCATTTCATCGTCGGGCTGTCCTCGATCATCTCCCGCAACCTCTCGGCCAGCGACACCGCGGTGCTCAGCGTCGGCCACATCCAGGCGGGCGACTACCACAGCCCGAACATCATTCCCGCCAAGGTGGTCGTCCGCGGTACGGCCCGCAGCTACACGCCGCAGGTCCGCGACACGCTGGAGCGCCGCCTCGGCGAGCTCGCCGCCGGGTGTGCGGCCGCGAGCGGCGGCACGGCCCGGCTGGCCTATACCCGCCGGTATCCACCCCTGGTCAACGCTCCGGAGCAGACGGCCCTGGCGGTGAAGGCCGCCGCAGCCGCCATGGGCCCGGAAAACGTGCAGGGCAACTGCGAGCCGCTCGCCTTCAGCGAGGACTTCTCGTTCATGCTCGAGAAGGTGCCGGGAGCCTACGTGGTGATCGGCAACGGCGACGCCCCGGATGCCCACTTCGTGCACACCCCGGAATACGACTTCAACGACGCGTTGATTCCGTTCGGGGTGGCGTACTGGCTGAACATCGTGGCTGCGGAACTGGGCGGCACCGAGGTCTGACGCCTACGCGGGCTTGCCCGTCAGCGCCGTCAGCCGCTCCTCGGCCCGGCGACGCACGGTCTTCAGGGCCGATTCGAGAGCGAATGAACTCCGCGTGTCCTTGTCGTCGAACCACGTGGCATCCACCAACGCCGCGATCTTGTCCGCCCGCGCGATGATGTCTCGCAGCTCTTCAGGGTTCGTCGTCGACTTCGCGCGCAGATCAAAATCCCGCAACGATGAGTAGAAGTAGTCGAGATGCGTTCCGGAGTTGAAGGACCGGATTCCCTTCAGCTTCTCGAGCAGCGGATTGACGACCAGGAAGAATGCCACGAGATAGACCCAGACCTGGTTCAGGAGCGTGGCCAGCCAGAGCGGCAGCGCGTCGAAATAGCCCGGCACGCCGCTGCTGTAAAAACGCCT
The DNA here is from genome assembly GCA_005773625.1 of Planctomycetaceae bacterium. Classification (GTDB taxonomy): domain Bacteria; phylum Planctomycetota; class Planctomycetia; order Pirellulales; family UBA1268; genus QWPN01. The sequence continues at coordinate 1,258 of SXHR01000034.1, forward strand.
CGCCACGGAACTCGAGGGGAACGACCCGTCGGCATGCCGGGGAAACCCGCGGCTCTCGGTGAAGAACGAATTATCGTTGAAGGCCGCTTCCTGGGCGGCGATCAAGAGCGCCCACTGCACGGCCGGGTGGGTGCCCTTTTCGACGAGCAGATCGATGGTCGAGGCGAGCAGGGTGACGTCGCGATCGGGCCGAATCCGATCGAGGTCGATCGAGCCCTTGGGAACGACGACCGTCTGCAGGAACGGCAGCTTCTTGGTGTAGGCGTCGGCAAGCGTGAAGTCGTGGAGCCGCAGGCCGGGGTCCGCCAGGAGCCGCTGCGCCGTCTCGGATTCGAAGGCGTCGACCAGGAACATCGCGTCGATCTCCCCGGCGAGCAGTTTCGTGGCCGCCTCGGCGTTGGGCAGTTGCACCCACTCGCCGCGTGGCTGGCCGTCGGTACGGTTCAGCCCCTCCACGATGCGGAACAGCCGGTTGGAAACCGAGCCCTCCGGCCCGATCGCGATCGTCTTTCCCGCGAGCGCCGCGAACGGGTCGTCGCCGGCCAGGGCGTCCCCGCGGTGAATCAGCATGATCGTTGCGAGGCCGACGCTGCCGAGCGATTCGAGCGTTGGGTCATCCTTCGACGTGAACGTTCCCGCCGTGATGAAACTGACACTGACTGCCGACCGATCATCCCCGAGATGCTCGAACCCCTCCACCTGACCAGACGTCGGCACGAGCTCGAGCTTCAGCCCCTGCTCGGCGAGTCTGGTCGCCAGCCCACGTGACCACCGGTCATAGACCGAACCGGCCTGCCCGCTGGCGATGGTGGTCGTGCGCGGTGGAATCGGCCTGAGGGCGACGGCCAGCAACGCCAGGGCGACGAGCGACAGGACCAGCGAAACCCGTTTGTGGAGGATGATCCGCAGCCACCCCTGCACCTCATGCCGGAGATCGCGCAGGGTATTGGCGAGTGTGTCACGAAGCGTGTCGATGATCGTGGTCATGGTACAGGTGCGTGCGTCGTGCGTCTGAAATACTATCGTATTTTACTGTACCTCTGGCTTCGCGTATGAGTCGAGCCGGGGCCGTGAGGTTCAGCATCGCTTGAATGAAAGACGCCCGGTGTTCGGCCCTCGCGCTGGCCGGGAAGAATTCCACGGCCCTCACGACGGTGGTTGATTCGCGACAAACTCTGCAGAAAGTGGGAACGTCATGCCACCCAAGCCACCCAAGAAACGTAATCCCGTGGTGAAGCGTGGGCCGTTGGCTGCCGGCCGTCGGCCCGTCGAGGTGATCACCGGCCCGATCGCCCGCGACCGCACGCTCGGCAAGGCGACGACCTGGGTCATCGCCGGGGAGGTGCGAGTGCGCCGTGGCGTCACGCTGAAGATCGCCGACGGCGCGACGCTCCTGATCGCCAACGGCGTGGTGCCGAAGAGCCGGCTCCGCCGCGCGGCGCTGATCTTCGACCCCGGCTCCGCGCTCGTCGCCGGCTGCTTCACCGTGCGGGCCTGCAACGCCGAACACCGTCCGGTCAGGGCGGCCGACAACGGCGGCCTATGGTTCCTGGGCACGTTTGCGGCGGGAAGCAAGGACGGCATAACGGTGAAGAAGAGCCGCGGCGGCCCGCCGTCGGTGTTTCGGGCAAGATCGATCACCGCCTCGCATCTCGGCCGCCGCGACACTTACCGCAGCCCGAAGACGGGCAAGGATCTCGACATCGGGGACGACATCGACGGCTTCTCGGTCGTCGGCGTGGGCCCGGACGAATGGCGGGTGCGGGGGGTGCGGAGCCTCCATTCGGCCGACGACGGATTCGACGTCACCAACTCGCACATCCGGCTCGATCGCCTCGAGGTGCGGCATCCCGCCGAGGACGGCCTCAACGTGTCGAGCAGCCGGGTCGAGATCCGCCGCAGCCTCGTGCTCGACGTGCCAAAGGCACGGGACGCCGACCGCGACCTCTTCGATCTCGAGATTGACGACGGCGGCTCGTTCGTGGAGCTGCCGAAGGGCTGCTGGGTGCGGGTGCGGGGCGTGTTCGGCGACCAGCTCGCCCTCTCCTCGCCCGACATGCCGCGGCCGAATACAACCGCCGACAACGAGCGGCCGTATGCCTACTCGGGCCGGCTCAGCGCCGATGCGGTCATCTACTCGCTGACCGCCGACTGACCGACCTCTCCCGACCCCCTTCGTCAGTACTGGATCGCGATGCCGGCGTCGGAGAAGAAGGGGGCGGCCTCGTCGGTCAGACCCCAGCCGACGCGGAGGCCGATCTCGACGTTGCGCGTGATGCTGTAGTGCGTGCCCGGGCTGAAGAATGGCCGTTGGGTGTCCTGCACCTGTCCCTGGGTGTAGGAGCCGAACCACTCGGCGTGCACCTCCCAGCGTTCGGTCACCGGCGCCCGCAGCACGACCGAGGGCGTCCAGCGGCTGAACCAGTCGACGGCGCCCTGGGAGTAGGCGTAGCGGATCGCGCCGTCGAGCCGCCAGTCGCCCCCCAGATCCCAGCCGGCCACGAGCGTCGCCACCGGCACGGTGCCGAAGACGTCGCCATACGTGGGCGTCGCCGCCTCCATGATGAAGCAGCTGTCGGGCAACAAACCGTCCTGGTGCGACGTGGCCAGCTTGAAGCCGTAGAGGATGCTCGACTCATAGAGCGTGCGGCCGTCGAGTGTGCCCTCGCCAACTTCCACGCTCGTCACGACGTTGCCCTGCGAGCCGACGCCGTAGTTGACGCCGAACCGCCATTCCCACCATTCGTTGGCACCCTGGCGGATCAGCAACTCCGGGTAGTTGTTCGTGGGCAGGCCGGACAGGTTGTCGATGTAGACGTGTGACGCCTCGATGAGGCCGCGGTCGCGTCCCACGCAGTAGGCGGACGGAGTGAACGCATCGCGGTCGGCATCGAGCTCGAACGCGAGAACGCCGCGCTGCGCGTGCGCTGCCGCAATCAGGACAACGCCTGCCGCGACGAGCAGGGGCGATGAGAGCAGGAAATAACGGCGCACGGCGAGCCTCGGCATCCACACGGGATGCACGGGAGGTCGGCCTTCCCGGGGTGCTGCGGGCAGGGTTTCGGAGCGAATCCGTACGGCTTATGTGGCCTGCCAGCGCGCCCGCCATGCTCCGGCAGGATCGTCTCGGGCATCCGCGGCCGGGCGGCTTGGCGAGACTTGGGCAGGTTGGGTAGCCTCGTCGCGGCCCGGTCAGTCCGACCTGGAGCCAACCCCACACCCGACGAGGCCCGCGATGGCGAAGTCCGTGAAGAAGACACTCCGAAAGACCGCAAAGCCCACGCTCTCCCACCAGAAAAGGACGGCCAAGGCTATTGCTTCGGCGATCGCCAAGGCCCGCAAGGCCGCGGGCAAACGTGGCGACGATGCCGACATCCACGTGCATGTCGGCGACGTCGTGATGATGGGCTTCGACGAGGCGGTCGATGCGGAGGAGTGGGGTGCGCGGGAAACCAACAACGAACTGGGCCGGGCGAAGGGCCGCGGTCGGGCCGGCCGCGACACGGACGCGCAGGACGAGAAGAATCGCAAGGTGCACCGCACGATCACGCTGCGCAAGGGAGCGATGAAGCTCCAGGCCGTGGAAAAGTCGCAGCCGGTCAAAAAGAAGAAGGCCGCGACGAAGGTCGCGAAGAAGGCCCCGAAAAGGAAAACTCGCCGCCGCTAGGCCGAGGCAGGCTGGGCAAGCCCTGCCGGTGATGCCGTCCGGGGCGGCTCTGGAAGTGCGGATTCCGCCGATAAGCCAGGTCGTAGGGCCGGCCACGACGGCCGCCTGCCGGGGACGACCCAGCCATGCAAAAGCGCGGCCCATGGATGCTCTGCGCGATCGCTGCGCTGCTGCTCGGGCCGCCTCCGGCTCCCGCGCGTGCTGACATCTCGCCGCCGCAGGACGTCTACGAACTCCGCGCCCGCGACCCGCAGCAGCCGGTGCAGCCTCCGGAGCGGTTGCTGTTTCCGCGCTGGCAGGAGGAGCGCCGGGCTTCGATCTACGGCTGGGTCGATTGCGGCATCGGCGGAAACACGCTCGGCAGCGACTTCAACGGGCCCGTCGGCCTCCAGGATCGCAACCTGCAGGCGATGATGAACCAGCTCTACCTCGTGGGCGAACGGCTCATCGACGTGGAGTCGGATGATTGGCAGTGGGGTGCGCGGGTCGATCTGCTCTACGGCACCGATGCCTGGCAGACCGACGCACTGGGGCTCGACGCCTATCCCTTCGACCAGTTCGACAACTTCGGCGTTCCGCGCTGGGGCTCCGGCCGCTACTACAGCCTGGCGATGCCACAGCTCTACGGCGAGATCGCTCGTGGTGATTTTTCGGTGCTGGTCGGCCACTTCTATTCGCCGCTCGGCTACGAGACCGTGCCCGCGGTCGGCAACTTCTTCTACACGCACTCCAACACGTTCATGTATGGCACGCCGAACACGCACACGGGCGTCCTCGTCTACTGGCAGCCTGACGACCAAATCAGGATCGGCAGCGGCGTGACCAACGGCTGGGACAACTTCTCCGACGGCGTCCCCCCCGCCGCCAATCCCGACTACCCCGGCGCGGCAAGCAATCTCGCCTACCTTGGCAGCCTCACGCTCGCCTCCGAGGACGGCGGCCAGTTATTGACGGTGGCGATCTCAACAGGCAATGAATACACGCCGGTGATCGGTCCTGCGGACGATGCGCAGGGCGTGATGGTGGGCAATCGCTCGATGATCACGGCGTTCTTTCAGAACGAGATCGCCGAACGGCTGACCGCGGTCACGGAAGCGTCTGCGGCCTGGCAGTTCAACGCCGACACCGGCCTGCAAAATCGCGGCCAGCCCGCCGGGCTCGCCCAGTGGTATGGCGTCTCGCAGTATCTCTACCGCGGCCTCACCGACACGCTTTCCGCCGGAGTGCGGCTGGACTGGTTTCGCGACAACAACGGCTTCCGCATCGCCTACCCCGCCCGCAACGCGGCCACGAACACATCACCCGTCGCGACCGGGTTTGCCGGCAACCTGTGGGCGGTGACATTCGGGTGCAACTGGACGCCCACGGCCAACTGGATCGTCCGCCCGGAAGTGCGATACGACTGGTACACGCCTTCGGCCTACGGCACCGGCGCGCTCCCTTTCGGCTCGATCAGCACGCGTCCCAACGGTCTCGTGACTGGTGACGCGTTCGGCCAGTGGTACCTCGGCTGCGACGCCATCCTCCAGTTTTGATCGACAGCCGGATGCCAGTGGCAAGCCTACTTTTTGAGGTATTCGGCCAGCGTGTCGGTGTGGTGGCCGATCACCTTCCACTGGCCATCCTCCTTACGGAACGTGGTGGTCGCACGGATCGACACGGGCTGCGGTTTGCCGTCGAAAACGTGTTCGCCAGTTTCGTGGTAGCAGACAACCGCCAACGTCTGCCCGGCAAAGACATGCACCTTGTCGGGATCGACCTTGCCCGCGAGCTTCTTGGCCGCCTGCCTGTCCCAATACTGCTCTATCTGTGGCCAGCCGTGCAGCATGCCGCCCGCTGGGCCCATGTAGGTCACGTCATCAGCATGAGACCATACGGTCTTCATGGGCGCTGAATCACCCGTGAAGAGGGTGTTGAGCGCGTCGTGATAAGCGGCCAGAGCTGCCCGGACCCCCTGCGTGTCGGGATCGGCAGCATGCAGGGAAGGTGCGCTCATCAGAGACGTCGCCGCAGACACGAGCAGGACCGACAGGACGGGGTAACGCATCGTATTTCCTCTCATGAGAACGATTCGATGGGACGGTTGTGCTTTTCAAAAGCGGAACCCGGCGAAGCCTAGCATGTCGGCTTGCGATCCGTCTTTCCGGGTCGGCGGGGATCGCCGCAGCGGAAGCAGCAGGAGCGGACTTGCTCCAGAGGCTCTTATCCGCCCGAGGCGGCGAGGTCCGGATGCAGCGGGATCAGGGACCGACGTTCCGGCGGGGTGCCTCCGTCGGCGAGTGCCCGGAGCGCCTCCAGGAGCATCACGGCCGCGAGGCCGAGCAGCACCACGCCCGCCCATGGGACCGGGTCAGCCGGCAGCATCCAACCGTCGGAATCGTGAAACCGCGGCAGGGTGATCGAGACCAGCGCCCAGGTGCTCATCACATACATGAAAGCCGTCGGCAGGCCGGTCACGAGCCAGACCCATGTCTCACGTCGCGTCCGCCAGAGCCACACGGTCACCCCGAGGAGCGTGAGCGCGGCGAGGAGTTGGTTGCTCGCCCCGAACAGGCTCCAGAAGAGCTTCCAGGCGGGCACCGCATTGCCATTGGCATCGAGATTCGGCCGGAGGAGGAACAAAAGCGGCACGCCCGCCGTGAGGCCCGTGCCCAGCCAGCCCCCCACGCGGCCCTGGAGGCCGGTGAGTTCCTGCACGATGTAGCGGCCGAGCCGGGTGCAGACGTCGAGGGTGTCGTAGACGAACGTCGTGAACGCCATGAGCGCGAACGACACTCCGATCGTCGCCGGCACACCGAGGATCTCGAGGAACTGTCCCATTCCGAGGGCGTAGACGAAGTTGGGCGATTGCCTCGTGAGCGGATCGTCGCCGGTGAGCACCATCACGCAGCACAGGCTGACGACCGCCACCATCGCCTCGAGAAGCATCGTGCCGTAGCCGATCGGTCGGGCGTCGGTCTCCCGGCGGAGCTGCTTGCTGGTGGTGCCCGAGGCGATCAGCGAGTGAAAGCCCGAGCAGGCGCCGCAGGCGATCGTGATGAAGAGCATCGGCACGACGCTCTGTCCGTTGGCCGCCTGCCAGCCGGTGAACGCCGGGTAGCGGATCGTCGAGTCGCCGCCGAAGACCCCGGCCAGGGCGGAGTCGCTCGCAACCAGCCCGACCGCCGCTCCGGCGAGGGCCACGTAGAGAAAACAGCCGCCGAGATGGCCACGCGGCTGGAGCAGGAGCCACATCGGCACCATCGCCGCCACCAGGCAGTAGCCGAGCAGCAACACACCCCAGATTTTCTGCGCGGTCATGTCGCTGACATGGAGCGTCTGGCCGAGATCGAAGGGGATGTGCTGGCCGCCCCAGATCGCCACCCCGACGAGCGGCAGGAAGATCGCAGTGGCCAGCCCGAGCGGCAGCCGGCCGCGGCGCATGCAGAGCCCCATGATGATCGGCAGCACGAGGTAGAGCAGGCTCGACGTGGCGATCCCACCGCCCGAGACGCTCTCGCCGTTGTCGAGCACTTGTCGGCCCACGAAGCTCTGGGCGGTGATGTCCGTGAAGGCCACGATGATGTAGACCAGCGCGATCCAGACGAAGGCCAGGAAGAGCAGGTAGGCCCGGCGGCTCATGTGGTCGCGGACCAGCTCGGCGATCGAGCGGGCCTTGTGGCGGATGGAGGCGACGAGCGCGGCGAAGTCATGCACGCCGCCGATGAAGATGCTGCCGGCAAGGATCCACACCAGGGCCGGCAGCCAGCCGAAGGCGACGCCGGCGAGAATCGGTCCGACGATCGGACCGGCCGCCGCGATCGCGGAAAAGTGCTGCCCGAGCAGGAGCTGTGGCGGGATCGGCTCGTAGTCGACGTCGTCGCGGAGCGTGACGGCCGGGGTGGGGGCGGAGGAATCCAGGCGGAAGAGCCGGGCCAGCAGGCCGCCGTAGACGCGGTAGGCGACCAAGAGGACGACGGCGCTCGGCAGGAGGACGGTGAGAAGGCTCATGCGGACGGGGTCCGGAGTTTGAAGGGACGGGTTTCCGCAGCCGCCGGGAACGGGTACATCATGACTCTTTTGCGGGCCGCCGTCGACGCGACGGGGCGGGGCCGCGTCCTCATCCGGGAGCCTTTCATGTCGTCCACGCTCGAGCACCTCGTGATCATCGGCAGCGGCCCGGCCGGATGGTCGGCTGCGACCTACGCCGCCCGTGCGCAACTCAAGCCGCTCGTCTTCGAGGGGGCGATCTCGGAGAAGAACCGGATGGCGGGCACGCTGCCGCTGGGCCAGCTCGCGCTCACCACCGAAGTGGAAAACTACGCCGGCTTCCCCGCGGGCAACCTCGGCCTGTTCCTCGACTCCGCACTGCCCAAGGAACGGCGGATGATGATGGCGCCCCACGAGGGGCACGGCGTGACGGGCCCGGAGCTCATGGAGCTGATGCGGCAGCAGGCGGTCAACTTCGGCACAAGGATCGTCACCGACGACATCGCGAGGGTCGATTTCTCGAAGCGGCCGTTTGTGCTCGAGCCCTGCGCCGGGCCGCCGGTACACGCAAAGTGCGTGATCGTGGCGACGGGCGCGAGTGCCAACTGGCTTGGGCTGCCGAGCGAGGAGCGGTTCAAGAATCGCGGAGTGAGCGCCTGCGCCGTCTGCGACGGCGCGCTGCCGCGGTTTCGCAACAAGCCGATCGTGGTCGTCGGCGGCGGCGACTCCGCCGTCGAGGAGGCGACCTACCTTTCCAAGTTCGCCAGCACCGTCCATCTGGTGCATCGCCGCGACGAGCTCCGGGCCAGCAAGATCATGGCCACCCGGGCGTTGGAAAACCCGAAGATCAAGATTCACTTCAACTCAGGGCTCGCCGAGGTGATCGGCGACGATGCCGCCGGCGTGACGGGCGTGCGGCTGGTGGGCACGGTCGATGCCGGCCACGAGACACGACTCGACGCGGCGGGCGTGTTTCTCGCCATCGGCCACACGCCCAACACCGCCTTCCTCGACGGCCAGCTGGAGCTGACGCCGAAGAAATACATCGTCTGGAAGCGGCACTTCCGCACCGCCACGAGCGTGGAGGGGGTGTTTGCGGCGGGGGACGTCGCCGACGACTACTATCGGCAGGCGATCTCGGCTGCCGGCACGGGCTGCATGTCGGCCCTCGACGCCGAGCGCTGGCTCGCCGAACACGGTGAATGAACCATGACACGCAGGCCGACGATCGGCATTCTCACCGGTGGTGGCGACTGTCCGGGGCTCAACGCCGTCATCCGGGCGGCCACGAAGTCGGCCAATCGGCTCGGCTACGACTGCATCGGCTTCCTGCGGGGCTACGAGGGGCTCGTCGAGCCCGTCAGCTACATGCCGCTCGATGCCCAAAACACCGCCGGCATCCTCATGCAGGGCGGCACGATCCTCGGATCCACCAACAAGGGCCGGTTCACCTCGCTCGTGGGTGAAGGGCAGCGGGTGCGGATCGACCCCGACCTGCTCGCGGAGGTGGCGATCACGGTGAAGCGGCTCGCGCTCACCGGCCTGATCTGCGTGGGGGGCGACGGCTCGCTCGGCATCGCAGCGCAGTTTCAGGAGCGGGGCATCCCGGTGGTGGGCGTGCCCAAGACGATTGACAACGACCTCGGTGCGACGGCCTTCACGTTTGGATTCGATTCGGCGGTGGCCACGGCGACCGATGCGCTCGACCGACTGCACACGACCGCCGCCAGCCACGAGCGGGTCATGGTGCTCGAGGTGATGGGACGTCACGCCGGCTGGATCGCACTGCACGCCGGCATCGCGGGCGGCGGCGACGTGATCCTGCTCCCGGAGATTCCCTGGACGTTCGAGAACGTCTGCCGCAAGGTGGTCGAACGCGACAGCCAGGGGAAGCGGTTCACGCTCATCGTCGTGGCGGAGGGGGCCCGCGCACCCGGCGGGGGGCTGGTGCACGACGGCAACGGCGACGGTGCGGGCCAGGTGAAGCTCGGCGGAATCGGCGAGATCGTGTGTCGCGAGGTCGCGGCCCGGCTCGGCCGCGAGGCGCGCACGGTCGTGCTCGGGCATCTTCAGCGCGGCGGCACGCCCACCCCCTTCGACCGCATGCTGGCGACCGAGTTTGGAGCCCATGCCGTGCGGCTGGTGCACCAGGGCCGCTTCGGCGAGATGGTCTGCTACCGGCCGCCGGACATCACCAGCGTGCCGATCGCCGAGGCCATCGGGAGGCTCTCGACCGTCGATCCGCACGGCTCCGCCGTGCAGGCGGCCCGTGCGCTTGGCATCGGCTTCGGTGATGATGAAGATGGCCGGGGGTTCGACGAGGGCAGGAGCATCGGGCCGAGAGCGACGGCCTAAGGAGCGATCGATCATGGCGGAGACATCGGGCGGGGACGGCAAGGTTGCCAGCGTGATGCAGGAGACGCGGGTCTTTCCCCCGTCGGCGGAGTTCTCCCGGAGAGCCCGGATCGGATCGCTCGAGGAGTATCGCCGGCTCTATGACGAGGCTGCCCGCGACACCGAGGGTTTCTGGCATGCACGGGCGCAGCAACTGCCGTGGGCCAAGCCTTACACGAAGGTGCTCGACTGGCGGCCCCCCGTCGCCCGCTGGTTTGTGGACGGCCAGACCAACGCCTCGGCGGCGTGTCTCGACCACCAGATCGCGGCCGGCCGCGGCGACAAGCCGGCGCTCGTCTGGGTCGGCGAGCCGACCGGCGAGCGGCGCACCTTCACCTACCGGGAACTGCACGCCGAGGTCTGCCGGCTCGCCGCCGGACTGATGAAACTGGGGGTGAAGCAGGGGGACGTCGTCTCGATCTACATGCCGATGACTCCCGAGCTGGTGATCGCGATGCTCGCCTGCGCCAGGATCGGTGCCGTGCATTCGGTGATCTTCGGCGGATTCTCGAGCGAGGCGATCGCCGACCGCAATCACGATGCCCGGGCGGTCGCGGTGATCACGGCCGACGGCGGCTGGCGGCGGGGCTCGCAGTTGGGCCTCAAGAAGAACGTCGACATGGCGCTCGCATCGACGTCGCACCCGGCCACCACCGTCGAACACGTGGTCGTGCTCAAGCGAACGGGCCAGCCGGTCGAGATGGTTCCCGGCCGCGACATCTGGTGGCACGACGTCGTTGCCGGCATGCCATCCGACACACCCGCCGTGCCGCTCGATTCCGAGTCCCCGCTGTTCATCCTCTACACGAGCGGCTCGACCGGGAAACCGAAGGGCATCAAGCACACGACCGCCGGCTACATCCTCTGGGCCAAGACCACCGCGGAGTGGGTCTTCGACCTGAGGGAAGACGATCTTTTCTGGTGCACGGCCGACTGTGGATGGATCACCGGCCACAGTTACGTGACCTACGGTCCTCTGGCTGCCGGGGCGAGCATCCTGATCTACGAGGGAGCCCCCAACGCCCCGCACGAGGGGCGGTTCTGGGAGATCATCGAGCAGGAGAAGCCGACGATCTTCTACACCGCCCCCACCGCGATTCGTTCCTTCATGAAGTGGGGCATGCAGCACATCGACGGCCGTGACCTGTCGAGCCTGCGGCTGCTGGGCACGGTCGGCGAGGGGATCAATCCCGAGGCATGGATGTGGTATCACGAGGTGATCGGCGGCAAACGCTGTCCGATCGTCGACACCTGGTGGC
>SXHR01000035.1:0-11135 GCA_005773625.1 Planctomycetaceae bacterium
AGCACTTCGCGCCCTGCACATCGCGGTCGACGCCGGCCATCATCAGGCGCGGCGTGTAGAGCTGCGGCGACTGCGGCAGCGCGAAGAAGGCGCCGTGGTCGAGCCGGCTCGGCACGAGGTAGTCGCGGGCTCCCTCGGGGGTGCTGCGGCCGAGCATCGGCGTCTCGACATCGACGAAGCCGAGCTCGTCGAAGTGGTCGCGCATGATCTTCACGATCCGGCTGCGGAGGAACATGTTCTCCTGCATGGCGGGGCGGCGGAGGTCGAGCCAGCGGTGCTTGAGGCGAACCTCCTCGCCCGGAAGCTCCGTGGCCCCCGGCTGGAAGACGGGCGTCTCGGCCTCGTTGAGGATCTCCAGTTCGCGGCAGACGACCTCGATCTCACCGGTGGCGAGCTTCGGATTGGTGGTGCCGGCCGGCCGGCCGCCCACCGCACCCCGGGCCCGGATCACCCATTCGGCCCGCACCGCACGGGCCGCGGCGAGCACGGCCGGCGGGCTCTCGGGGCCGACGACGATCTGCGTGCGGCCCCAACGGTCGCGGAGGTCGATGAAGATCACCCCCTTGTGATCGCGGACGCGGTCGACCCAGCCGCAGAGGGCCACCTCGCTGCCGAGGTGGCTCGATCGGAGTTCGCCGCAGGTGTGGGTTCGAAGCAAGGGTGTGCACCTTTTCAGCGAGGCCCGCTGCCGCCGGCTCCCGCGGGCGGTGCAGGGCCCCAAACACTAGGAATCGGAGGAAAATGCCGACATGATCAGGAGCGCGACCGCCAGGAGGATGGAGATACCGAGCGACGGGACCGCGCCCCAGAAGACCAGCAGCGGGGCCGATTCGCCGAGCGAATCTCCGGCGAAGATCGCCGTCATCATCAGGATCACGAACAGCATGGCCGTGCCGAGCGACGACCAGGCGAGCACTTTGGGAAGCATGACGGGAATCTACCTCGCGACCCGCGGGGCCGCCAGCGCAGCCGCCCGGGCCGCGGCGGCGTCACCCCCGAAATCCAGATGCATCTGCTGGGTGGCTTCGGCGTCGCGGCCAAGTTCGCGAAACAGCATGCTCGGCTGGATGTCGCGATTGTGCTGGTATTTTTCGCTCGAATACTCGGTGATGTCGCCGAGGATCTGGTGAAAGAAGATCTGGCAGATCGGCACGCCCGGGTAGATCTTCACCGGCTGCACCGCGAACATCTCGAGCGTCCAGTAGCCGCAGAAACCGACGTCGCCGAAGCCCGCGGTGACGTGCACGAACAACCCCAGCCGGCCGATCGAGCTGCGGCCCTCGATCATCGGCACGAGGTTGTGGGTCTCGGTCCGCTCGACCGTGCGACCGAGGTAGAGCTGGTTGGGGGTCAGCACGAGCCCGTCTTCGGGGATCGAGATCCGCTCCACGCGGTTGCTCTTCCGCATGTCGAGCACGACCTCCTCGTAGACGAGCAGTTCGTCGTGGAGCGAGAGGTTGTAGCTGTTCGGATTGAGCCGGCCCTCGTCGAAGGGCTCGATGACGACATTGCGGCCGAGTTGCTGCCGAATCTCGTGGCCGGAGAGGATCATGGGAACTCCCGCACGGTGGCGAAGGGCGGACGGCTCGAGCGAACGGGGCCAGGGGTGGAGTCTATGCGGACACCCGCCTTCCTGCCCATGGGCCGGCCCGGAAGCCGCGGGAAGTCAGCGTCCCGGCCGTCGCGGCTTGATGCCGACCCTCGGGCAGAGGTCGGCCAGCGGGCAGTCGCCGCAGCGGGGCGCGCGGGCGGTGCAGACGCTTCGGCCGTGCTCGATGAGCCGATGGCTGAAGGCAATCCAGTGGTTCTGGGGGACGGTCGCCGAAAGGTCGCGTTCAGCGCGGACGGCGTCGGTGTGGCGTGTCAGCCCGAGCCGTCGCGAAATCCGGCCCACGTGGGTATCGACCACGACGCCCGAGGCGATGCCGAAGGCCGAGCCCATCACGACGTTGGCCGTCTTGCGACCGACGCCCGGCAGACGGACGAGTTCATCGAGGGTCCGGGGCACCTCGCCGCCATGCCGCTCGACCAGCGCCCGGGCACAGCCCAGGAGGCTCTTCGCCTTGGCACGGAAGAAGCCCGTGCTGCGGATCACGGCCTCCAGCTCGCGGGGCGGTGCCGCGGCGAGGGAAGCCGGATCGGGCCAGCGGCCGAAGAGCGACGGCGTCACCATGTTGACCCGCTTGTCGGTGCACTGGGCGGAAAGAATCGTGGCGATCACGAGCTGGAAGGGCGATGCGAAGTCGAGCGAGCAACCGGCCTGCGGATAGGCCTTCTCGAGGGTCTGGGCGATCGCATTGGCGCGGGTGGACCGGGCCCCCTTCGATTCCCGGCGGCCGACGGCCCGGTGCTGGCCCGACTGCCCGTCAAGGCTCTTGCTGCTAGGATTCATTCGATCCTCCCGACCGCAGGTCCTGGCAACCGGTCGCGGAAGACGGTGCGCGGATGAAAGGCCCGGCATGACGACGACAGGCGACGACTACGACCGACTCTATCTCGCTGGCATCGAGAAGTTCAACGAGTGCGATTATTACGAGAGCCACGAGATCTGGGAGGAGCTCTGGACGGAATACCGCGGCCCCTCGCGGAAGTTTTACCAGGGACTCATCCAGGCGGCCGTCGCGCTCTACCATTTCGGAAACGGCAACATTCGCGGTGCCCGCAAACTGCACGGCAGCGCGCATGCGTATCTCGCTCCCTACGCACCCCACCACCTCGGGCTCGACCTGACGAAGTTCCTCCGGGAGTTTGACTCCTGCCTCGCCGAGGTGGCCGCCAGCACGGACACCTTTCCCGAGATCGAGCTGAATCCAGATCTCCTGCCTGAAATCCATCTCGATCCGCCTCCGGCGGCCTGAAGCGAGGCCCCGGCCCGCCGGGAACGATTGCCATGACCGAAGAACCCCTCGCCTTTTCGCCCGACCAGTTCTCGGGGCACGCGCGTGTCTTCCCGCTGCCGAACCTCGTGATGTTTCCGCACGTCATGCAGGCGTTGCACGTGTTCGAGCCGCGTTACCGCGCGCTCTTCGAGGAGGCGATCGAGGACGACCGACTCGTGGCCCTCGGATCCCTGGCGCCGGGCTGGGAGCCGGACTACGAGGGCCGTCCGCCGCTCCGGCCCCATGCCTGCCTGTGTCGCATCGCCACCCATCAGCGGACGTCCGAGGGCACCTACAACGTGCTCGTGCTCGGCGTGCGGCGGCTGCATCTCATCCACGAACTGCCCCCCAAGAAGCTCTTCCGGGTGGTCGAGTCGCAGATTATCGACGACGTCGAGTCGGACGACGCGGCCGCCGGGGCTGCGGCTCTGCAGCGGCGACTGCTCGACGCCTTCAAGGGCTCGATGCCCCGGGTGCCCAACGCCCATGAGCAGCTCGATCAGCTGCTCGGCAACCAGATCACCCTGGGAATGCTCACCGACATCGTCGCCTACACGCTCGACATCGATCTCGAGACGAAGCTCCGGCTGCTCGCGGAGTGCGATGTCTTCGAGCGGGCCCGCATCCTCCTCGCCGCGATCGCCTCCCGGCCCGCCGCCGGCGGGGGGCGGACGTTTCCACCCAAGTTCAGCATGAACTGAGCGGCAGGGGCCGGGCAGGGCGGGCCCCGTGCGGTCTTCTGTCGATGGCGATTTTGCCTGCTACAGTGATGCTCCATGAGCGAATCCCACCATGTCGATCACGCCCGCATCGAACGGGCGGTCCGCGAGATTCTCGCCGCCGTGGGCGAAGACCCCGACCGTGAAGGGCTGCTCGAAACGCCCGCCCGCGTCGCCCGGATGTATGCCGAGATGTTCAGCGGCCTGCGACAGGATCCGCGGGTGCACCTCAAGAAAGCCTTCAGCGAGAAGTACGACGAGATCGTGCTCGTGCGGGACATCGCCTTCAACAGTGTCTGCGAGCACCACCTGCTGCCGTTCATGGGCCACGCCCATATCGGCTACCTGCCCGACGGCCGCGTGCTCGGACTGAGCAAGCTGGCCCGCGTGGTCGAGGCGGTGTCGCATCGGCCGCAGGTGCAGGAGCGGATGACGGAGCAGATCGCCGACCTTCTGGAAAACGATCTGGGTGCCAAGGGCGTGGCCGTCGTCGTCGAGGCGACGCACACCTGCATGACGATCCGCGGCGTTCGCAAGCCCGGCAGCCTCTGCGTGACTTCCGCGATGAAGGGCGTCTTCCGCGCGAATGTGTCGAGCAGGGCCGAGGTCATGTCGCTGATCTACGGAGGTCGTCGGCAGTGAGGCCGCGGCATGGGTGTCCGCGGGCGAGGTCCGCGCGGGAGAAGGCATGAGGCTGCTCGTCGATTTTCTCTGCCGGTTTGGCTGGGGCATGGCGGCGGCGCTGGCGGCGACGCCGGCGTCGCTCGTTCCGGCCGGCTTCTACCGGGTGAACCTGCTCGTCGTGCTCGGGCTCGCGAGCGTGGCGGCCTTTCTGGCACGGGCTGAAGTGCCGGGGCTCACCTGGGTGCTCGCCGCTGCCGCAGCGGTGACCGCATGGCTCGGCAGCGTGGTCTGGCTCGGCGAGCGGGTGCGGGCCGGTCTCGCCTGCTGCGGGCTGTGCGCCGCGCTGCTGGGGGCCGCGACGGTGCTCGTGCAGGATCGATCCGGTGTCGCCGCCGCCGGGGAGGCGCTCGTCTCGGGGCTCGTCGTCGGGCTCACCGTGCATGCGATGCTGCTCGGTCACTGGTACCTCAACGCCCCCGGCATGCGGGTCGACGCGCTGCGGCGGATGATCGACGTGGCCCTCCTGGCGTGGGGCGTGCAGTTGGCGGCGTCGTTGGCGGGCGTCGTGGCGGCGGGGGGCTGGGGCGTGGCCGGCGACGCCACCACGGGAGCGCTGCTCTCGCTCCGCTGGCTGGCCGGCCTGGCGGGGCTCCCGGTGCTCCTCATCATGAGCCGCAAGACGCTCGATATTCCCAACACGCAGAGCGCCACGGGTATCCTGTATGTCGCCTGTCTTGCCGCGATCCTCGGCGAACTGACGGCGCAACTCCTCCGGGCCGCCTGACACGATGCGCATCACCTACGCCTGCCCCGCCTGCGAGGCCACCGTCTCGATCGACGGCGTCGAGACGATGTCATCACTCGTCTGTCCGCTGTGCACCGCGGCGGTCGAGGTGCCGCGGGATGCGATTGGCTGGAGCGGTCCCGGCGGGGAGCCTGCCGAGGCCGGTGAGGGGATGCCGCGGCTGCGGCGGTGCCTGGTGTGCCCCTCCACCGAACTCTTCACGCGGAAGGATTTTCCCCAGCGGCTCGGAGTCGGCATCGTGGTCGCCGGGCTCGCGGCGAGCTGCCTGACCTGGGCCTGGCGGCTCCTCGTGCCGACGTTCGCGATCCTCTTCGGAACCGCGCTCGTCGATGTGGTGCTCTACCTCCTGATGCCCGAATGCCTCACCTGCTATCGCTGCGCGGCGCGGTATCGCGGCGGCGGCGGGCCCTTCGGCGGCTTCGATCTCGAGACCCACGAGAAGCATCGGCAGCAGCGGATCCGCCTCTCAGAGCGGGCGGCCCCGGGCCGGCCGCCGGCTTCCTCGGTCTCCTGACGCCGACAAGGCAACCGCATGGATCTCGAGCGGAAACGGATTGAGGAAGACCTCAGGGGCGTCGTCTCGGGCGATGTGCTCTGCGACGACGTCGGCCGCGGGTTGTACGCCACCGACGGCAGCCTGTTCGAGGTCTGGCCGCTTGCCGTCGTCCGTCCCCGATCGGTTGACGACGTGGCGGCGACCGTGCGTTGGGCGGCCGAGCGGGGCGTCCCGGTGCACGCCCGGGGCGCGGGCTCGAGCGTCGCCGGCGGCCCGCTCGGGCCGGGGGTCGTGATCGACTGCTCCCGGTACATGCGGAGGATCGTCGAGACTCGCGGCGACACCGTGCGGGTTCAGCCCGGCGTCGTCGCGGCCCAGTTGGAGGAGCATCTCGCCAGGCGTGGCCGGATGTTCGGCCCGGATCCCGCCAACGCGGCGACGACGACCGTCGGCGGCATGATCGGTCGTGATGGTTCGGGGAGCCGCTTCCTGCGTCACGGCGCCGTCCGTGGCCGGCTGGAGTCGGTCGAGGTCGTTCTGGCCGACGGCTCGATCGTGGAACTCGTCCCCACGGCCCTCATGCCTGAAGGTGGGCCTGCCGGTGCGGTCGCGACGCTCGCCGCCGGCGTGCAGGCGATCCTGACGGCGTCTCGCGGCACGATCTCGCAATTTCAGCCGGCGACGCGGGCCACGCACGGTGGCTACCGGCTCCACGATCTCGCCCGTGACGGCCGCATCGATCTGCCGCGGCTGCTCTGCGGAGCGGAGGGCACGCTGGGGGTCGTGACGGCCGCGACGCTGCGGACGGTGCCGAAGGACGGCGCGACGGCGGTCGGGCTGCTCCTCTTCGACTCTCTCGAGGTCGCCGCCGAGGCGGCGGTCCGTCTTCTGCCGCTCGGGCCCAGTGCCTGCGACCTCTTCGACCGGCGGCACCTCGCCCTCGCCCGGGGCACGAAGCCGTCGTTCGAGCTCCTCATCCCTCCGGTCGCCGAGGCCGGACTGCTCGTGGAGTTCACGAGCGACGAGCCCGCCGACTGCAACGAACGGCTCGATCAGGCGATGGCACCGCTTCAGCGCGGCCGCCCGGCCTGCATCGACATGCGTCGGGCGGAGGATGCGTTCGACGCCGCGTTCTTCTGGGAGCTGTCCCGCAACAACGTCTCCACGCTGCACGGAGTGCGGGCCGGGATGCGGCCGGTGCCGTTCGTGGAAGACATCGTCGTGCCGCCGACGGCGCTTCCCGACTTCCTGCGGCGATTGCAGGAAGTGCTCAAGCGGGAACAAGCGACGGCCATGCTCTTCGGCCATGCCGGCCAGGGGCAGATCCATCTCCGGCCCCACGCCGAGCCCCGCAGGCCCGGGGAGCGCGAGCGGCTCGAGGCGCTCGCCGGGGCCGTCTATGCGGAGGTCGTCGCAGTCGGCGGCACGATCGGCGGCGAGCAGGGGCTCGGGCTCTCGCGAACGCCGTTTTTTCACCGGATGTTTCCCGAGCTCAGTGGCGTGTTCGGCGAAGTGAAGCGGCTCTTCGATCCGGTCGGCATCCTCAATCCCGGCCGGCTCGCGCCGGCGGCCGATGCCGCCGTTGCAGCCGGGGCGTGGGCCGCCTTTCGGCCGCCGCTCAGGCCCCGGGAAATGGCGGCGGATGTGGCGGAGGGGGACGTCCCGCCCGGCGTCCCTGCCAGCGTCGTGCCGCTGCCGGTGCTCTCGTGGGATGCCGCCAGGCTCGTCGTCGAGACCGACGCCTGCAATGGCTGCGGCAGCTGCCGCAGCCTGTCGCCCACGTCGCGAACCTGTCCGCGGTACCGGGAGAATCCCCGTGAGGAGGCGTCGCCCCGGGCGAAGGCCGACATCATGGCGGCCGTGCTGTCGGGCGGACTCGATCCAAAGACACTCTCCTCGGACGCCGCCCGCAGTCTCGCCGACACCTGTTTCAACTGCCATCAGTGCCGCACCGACTGCGCCGCGGGCATCGACATTCCGGCGCTCGTCATGGAACTCAAGGCCGCGCATCAGGCGGCCAACAGCATCGACTTCGGTCGCTGGCTGTTGGCGCGGGTCGACGGACTCTCCGCCACGGCCGGACGGGTGAAACCGCTGGCCAACTGGGCGATCGCCAGCCCGGAGGCGCGGTGGATCATCGAGAAGACCCTCGGCATCGCCCGCGGTCGCAAACTCCCCCCGTTCTCCGGCCGGCAGTTCATGAAGTGGGCCGCCCGCCGCGGGATCACGCGGCCCAGCCGCCGCAGCGGCCCGCGGGTGCTCTATTTTCTCGACACCTACGCCCGCTGGCACGACCCGCTGCTCGCACAGTCGTTCGTGAGCGTGCTCGAGCGGAACGGAATCGGGGTGTTCGTCGATCCGCGGCAGGTGGCTTCCGGCATGCCGCTGGTGTCGGAAGGAGACATCGAGGGCGCCCGCCGGCTGGCACGCCGCAACGTCCGCATCCTCGCCGAGGCCGTGCGGCTCGGGTACCGCATCGTCTGCACCGAGCCCTCCACCGTGACCTGCATCACGCACGACTATCCGCTGCTGCTCGACGACGAGGAGATGCCCCGCGTGGCGGCCGCGACCTGCGATGCGATGACGTTTCTCTGGGAGCTCCACCGCGAGGGAAAGCTGCGGCTCGACTTCAGGCCCGTGGCGTCGCGGCTGCTCTACCACGGACCGTGTCATTCCCGGATCGGCGCCGGCATGACGGCGGCCGAACACCTGTTGCGGCTCATCCCGGGGATTGCTCTCGAGACCGCCGACCGGGGCTGCTCGGGCATGGCCGGCACGTTCGGTCTGTCGCGGGAGAACTACCGCACGAGCCTCCGCGTGGGCCTCGGACTCGTGTCGGCGATGCGCGGCGGCGGCGTGGAGGCGGGCGCTACCGAGTGCAGCGCCTGCCGGATACAAATGGAGCAGGGCACGACGAAGCCGGCCGTGCACCCGGTGAAACTGCTGGCCCGCGCCTACGGGCTGCTCGACGGGCCCGGCCCGCACGGCCTCGACGGCCTGCTGTCCGCCACGAGCGGCCGGCTGACGACCACCTGACACCCCTCACCGCGACCGGCCGGTCACCCATGACAAGCGACCATCACGCCGCCGGCACCGCGACGCTCGTGATCGCCCTCTTCGCCGGCATGGCGGAGATCGCCGGAAGCCGAAACGTCGAACTGCCGTGGGGCGGTGGCACCGTGGCCGACGCGCGGCGGCTCGTGCGCGGCCTGCATCCCGCGCTTGCGCCGCTGCTCGACCGCAGCGCGTTCGCGGTCGGCAGCCGCTACGTGGGCGACGACACGCCGCTCGTGGTGGGCGACGACGTCGCGATCATCCCGCCGGTGAGCGGAGGCTGACATGATGGAGCATCCGGCCGGTCGTGCAGATGGCGCGCAGGGCGGCGCCGTGATCCAGCGGGAGCCGATCGATCCGGCGGTCCTGCTCGCC
This sequence comes from Planctomycetaceae bacterium, assembly GCA_005773625.1. Taxonomy (GTDB): domain Bacteria; phylum Planctomycetota; class Planctomycetia; order Pirellulales; family UBA1268; genus QWPN01. Next base: position 8,953 of record SXHR01000035.1, read on the forward strand.
GCGGTGGGCGATCCCGCCGCCGGGGGCAACGTGCTCTTCGTGGGCACGGCCCGGGGCGTGACCGACGGAGTGATCACCAAGTCTCTGGCCTACGAAGCGCATGGGCCGTTGGCACGGGAGACGCTGGACGTCTTGCGGCTGCAGGCCCTCGCGCGGTTCTCGCTCACGGCCTGCCGCATCGTGCACCGCCTGGGGCCGGTCGTGGCCGGCGAGGCGAGCGTGGCGATCGCCGTGAGCGCGGCCCATCGTCGGGAGGCTTTCGCCGCGGCCGAATGGCTCATGGAGCGGATCAAGGCGGACGTGCCGATCTGGAAGTGCGAGGAGCGTGACGACGGGGGCCGCACGTGGGTGCATCCCGTCGCGGCGGGGCGGCCGGGAGGTGCGGCATGAGTCGCCACGCCCCGCTCATCGACGGATTCGGTCGGGTGCACACCGATCTACGGATCAGCGTCACCGATCGCTGCAACCTGCGATGCAGCTATTGCATGCCGCTGGAGGTGTCGTTCAAGGCCCGGGAGGAACTGCTCACGTACGAGGAGATCACCCGCGTGGCCCGCGTGGCGGCGGGGCTGGGCATTCGGACGATCCGGCTCACGGGTGGCGAACCGCTCCTGCGACGCGATCTCGCCGGGCTCGTCCGGCAGCTCGGGGCGTTGCCCGGGATCACGGAGGTGGCCCTGACGACGAACGGCCTCCTGCTCGCTGATCAGGCCGGGGCGTTGCGGCGGGCGGGGCTCACCCGGCTCAATGTGAGCCTCGACAGCCTGCGGGAGGAGATGTTTGAGCGGATCGCAAGGCGGTCCGGCCTGGATCGCGTGCTGGAAGGGCTCGCCGCCGCCAGGCGGGAAGGCTTCGAAGACATCCGCATCAACGCCGTGTCGGTCAAGGGGCTCACCGAGGACGAGATCGTGCCGCTGGCACGATTCTGCCGCGTCGAGGGGTTCCATCTGCGGTTCATCGAGTTCATGCCCCTCGATGCGGAGGAGACCTGGGAGAAGTCGCAGGTGCTGTCGGGGGCCGACGTGCGGGCGATCCTCCAGGCGGAGTTCGGCCCGCTCGTGGCGGAGGCATCGGCAGACGCCGGCCAGCCGGCGGTCGATTATCGCTGGGCCGACGGCGATGGCCGGGTCGGCTTCATCGACCCCGTCAGCCAGCCGTTCTGCGAACGCTGCGACCGCCTTCGGCTCACGGCCGATGGGCAGTTGAGAAACTGTCTCTTCTCGACGGTCGAGTGGGACGCCCGACGCCTGCTCCGCGCCGGGGGCGACGACGACGGGATCGAGTCGTTGCTGCGGTCGTGCGTGGCGGCGAAGCGAGCCGCGCACGGGATCGACACGCCCGCCTTCGAGCGGCCCGCCCGCGCGATGCATCAGATCGGAGGCTGAGGATGTCGCACGGACCGCCGAGCCGTCGCTATCTCGACAACGCCGCCACGTCGTGGCCGAAGCCGGAGCCGGTGCTCGCGGCATGGCACGACGCGGCCGGTCGCGTGGGGGCCACGGCGGGCCGCGCCGCCTACCGGGATGCGGCCGAGGCCGGCGCGATCCGTGAGCGGGCCCGGGCCGCCATGGCCCGGCTCCTGGGTGGTGTCGATCCGGAGCGGGTGGCGTTGCCGGGGGGCTGCACGCTGGCCCTCAATATGGCGATCCACGGGCTCGTGAAACCGGGCGATCATGTGATCGCGACGGCGGCCGATCACAACGCCACCCTGCGGCCGCTGCACACGCTCGCGCGCCGCGGGGTGATCACGCTTTCGATCGTGCCCTGCGACGACCTGGGCCGCGTCGATCCGGCCGGGATCGCCGCGGCGTGGAAGCCCGCCACGCGGCTGGCCGTCATGAGCCATGCCTCGAATGTCTCGGGCGCGGTGCAGGACATCGCCGCGATCGGGCGGTTGGTGCATGAACGCGGCGGGCTGCTGCTGCTCGACATGGCGCAGTCGCTCGGCCTGCTGCCGTGTGAGACCGCCGGTTTCGGGGCCGACGTGGTTGCCGCGCCGGCCCACAAATGGCTGCTCGGCACGGCCGGCGCCGCGATCCTCTGGGCCCGGGAGGGGATCGAGCCCGAAACCTTCATCCACGGGGGCACCGGATCGACGAGTGAGTCACTCGACATGCCCGAGCGGTTCGTGGATCGCATGGAGGCCGGCACGCCCGATGTGCCGGCGCTGGCCGCCCTGGCCG
>SXHR01000036.1:0-18586 GCA_005773625.1 Planctomycetaceae bacterium
CCGGAGGCGCCAACTTCGTTGCGGCCGATGAGGCCGCTGATGCGGCTGCCGTCGGCACTGCCCGTAAACAGGCCGTAGTGGTTGTCCGCGGTAAGCGTGCCCTGGATCGTGGCCAGGGCCAGACGCGGCTCGAGGGATTCGGCTCCGAGCCGGTTGCGGTCGCTGCGCCGCAGGACGCGACGGCGCCTGGTGGATGCAAAGAGGCGGCCAAGCGACGCGCGGAGGGCTGCTGAAGGCATCGATGAACCTGCGGAAAACCGGTGGGGGAAAGGGCGGGGATGCTTGGCGAGAACGGAGGGCTATGAAGCCCGTCCGTCGTGCGAAGGAGAGGCAGCGTAGCGGGGGGGGGGGGGCGTCAAGGCAAGGGCCGCGGGAGACGCCGACGGCTGGGCTCTTGCCGGCGGCCCAGACAGCCCCGGCAGATCATGGCCGCTCCCTGGAAGGCGTGGCTCTCGGCCCGAAAGGCGAGAGCTGGATCAGGGCAGGGTCATGCCTGTCCTTTTGCGCCCCTTCATCGATGCCCGGCCCCTACTTCCTACTTCGCTGGACCGAGGCGTGCCTCATAACTCCGATTTATAAATCGGCAAAGACAATGAGGCATTAAAGAATGCAAGTCGCTGGATTGCTTGTGCGTGAATGCCGTAGATAATAATTGATGCATCGCCGTATGGACGGCAGGTAACATGTACGTTTAATCCGTGGTTTTCGGCAAATGCACGGATTGCATCTCTTTTTTCCCAGATCACGCTCAGGGCTGCCACGATGGCTTCTCCGAGGCTCCAGGCGGCGCACTTTGGCCTGTGGTGCCGCCATGCTATCAGCGGGCTGTCAGGGACGAGGTCTTTGATATACCTGCGTTCCTGCCTCCAGATTTGGGACGGTTCTACGCCGATGACACTGGTCAATTCATCGGGATCGAATGCATCCCCATCAAACGACAACGTCGTCGTTACGCACGGCGGCATTTGAATGTTCATGTTTTGCGTTCGACTGCGTCTCACAGCGGATATGAGAAGCGAGCCTGGTCTAGGGTCATTCCGGTGCGGATGTTTGGATGTTGTCCAGCACGAACAGGGACGAGCCAGACTTCTCCGTTCGCATCAACGGCAATATTGAACTGGTCCGCCAGGCGGTCCGCATAGGCTGGTTTTAATGCGTGCGCATCGATTCCTTCTCGTGCGGGGTCAATCCGACGAAAACTCCCGGCGTTTCCAGGCCCGCTCGGCCCCGGCCCACTCGCCATCATAGCGACGATGCGGGTCGTGCCGGCGTACGAGGAGGCGATCGCAATCCCCTGGTGGGAGACTTCGATCGCTCCCTCCGTCCAGGTGGCGACCGGGATGCGGAATCTCGCGAGCAGGTCGCGGGTGGCAAGGGGGGCCGCCTGCCGCGCGTCTCAGGTCGTCACCGAGGCGCTGGAGCCTGGGCCGGACCGCCGGCACTGCTTCCGGTTTCAGTTTTGGTCCGGCTGGTTCTTGCTCGCAGACTCGGCAATACAGTCGGCCCACTGCAGGTACATCTTCCGCATTTCAGGACGAGTGGACGGGTCAGCGGCAAAGCCTCTTAATTGAGTTTCCAAGCCTGCGGGGTGAAGATGATAGATGTATTCGTCAATAGCCTCGCATTCTTGATACATGAACAAATGACCCGCGAGCGGGTAGAGTGCGACCATCAGCAGGCAGCCCTCGTAGGGATAGCGTAATGCGAAGCCCCCCAGCGATATCGTTAAGCTAATGACGCCGTCTTCCTGCCTGCCTGATTCGGGCGTATGAAGCTTTACAAGATCGGCGACCACCGTTTCCGCCAGACCCGCTTCCAAAATGGCTTTCGTGAGGACCGGCTCACCACTGCCAGCCAGTTCGGTGGCGACGAGTCGCGCCCTATCCACATCATGTTGCATCGCTGTTGCCTCGCCTACCAGATAATAGGAAGGTGAGTTGCGCTGTGGACGACAGACGGGTTACCCAGGTCGTCGAGCGTTGTTGCGAAAGGCAGATCATAGTTCCCATTGACGACCTTCGCTGAGGGCACGATTTCCTTGTGGGCATGAGCTACCCGCCCAGCATAGCCTTGCGGAAGATTGATGTTCCCTTTGTCAATCCGAATCGCCGCAGTCGATCCGTCCGCGAAACTCTTGGTCCACACCCACCCATTTTTGGCATTGTTTTCGACGGCAGTGTAGCCGCGTTGTTGCAGCATGTTTTCAATCTCGGCCCTCGTTTTTCCCTGGAGCGTGCCGACGTCACGGAGTTCTGTCTGAGCGGCCGAGCCCACCAGGTTGCCTGCGCCTTGGGCACCGGAATCCGCGTGGTCGGGCCACGGAGCCCTTTAGTGCCATTGGCCGACCCGTCCTTCAGTCGGCAGGCCACGCGAGTGCCGCCGCGAGTTCTGAGGCCGAACGCCGCGCGGTCAGCAGGTAGTTGCGGCCGCGATCACCCCCGGCCGCGGCGGCATCGACGTCAACGTCGAGAACAGTGCCGGCCGCCTCGTCGATCGCGAAGCAGCGGTAGCCGACGGGGAGCATCGCCCGCGACTGTTCGAGCGCCGCACGGGAGTTGGCCTCGAGGAGGATGTCCGTCCCGCCGGCCGCGAGGATTCCCGGCATCCCCGCCAGAACCTCGGGTTCCGCCCCCTCGACATCGATCTTGATGAGGTCGGGCCGCAGCACGGAAAGACGTTCCGGCAACGAGTCGAGGGCGACCCCCTGGACCGTCACCGGCTCCCCGTTTTTCTTCGCCGTGGAGTGCACGGAGGAAAGGATGCCATCGGCCGCATAACGCTCGTAAAGCACCGTCGTGCCGGTGGCGCGGGCGGCTACGGCGTGCACGCACGCGATCCGCGGTTCCAAGCCGTTGAGTGCGACGTTGCGGACGAGCCGCGCGTGGTTGCGGCCGCATCCTTCGATGCAGACCACGTGACAGCGGTCCGAACTGGTCGCGGCAAGCAGGCCGTAGATGCCCGTATAGGCCCCGACGTCGAACGCCTGCCTGGCTTCGGCGGCGAGGGCGGACCAGAGCCGCAGCGACGTGGGCTCCCAACCGGAGAAGAACCCGGCCCAGTGCAGGGTTTTCACGACGGTGTCGTCGTTTTCCGAATGCATGACGAACGGCCGGTGCCGGCATGGCAGCCGGATGGGAATCCCGCCGTGCAACGGGTGGGCGTCCCAGAAAGCCAGCCGCTGCCGCAGCGTGAACGCCGCATTGAAATCCATGGGGACTCCCGACTGGTCATGCTCGACGGACGCCGCCACCAACGCGACCTTGAAGCATCCGTCCGCGGCCCCCTATTCTTCCCATGAAGCGGGACAACGCAAGCACGCGGAATGGGACATGAAGCTCGGCATTCTCTCGGGGCACTATCCGGGCGTTCGGTTCAACTCCCAGATCAATCACAAGTGCTACGCCGACGCCCACGGCTATCACTTCATCTTCAACGGCTCCCCGGAGCGGGATCGCCGCCGGTACTTCAGCAAGATCGAGACGATCCTCCGCTATCTGCGGCTGTTCGACTGGATATTCTGGATCGACGACGACGCCTATTTCACCGACTTCCGCATCCCCCTGACCCGCTTCCTGGACGAGGCCCCGGGCGCCGAGTTCGTGATCTGCAAAAGCCCCTCGACCAAGACGCTGTTCACGAAGTTCTCGTCGGGACAGTTCCTCCTGCAAAACACGCCGCGGGCCCACGAGTTCCTTCACGCCGTCCTGGCGGTCGATCTCGCGGTCGTCAAGGCGGCCTGGCGGGACGATCTGGGCTACTTCACCCGCGGCGACCAGGACGCGATGGTGCACCTCGTCGAAACCGACCCGCGATTCAGCGGCGGGTTTTGCCGAATCCTCGACCACAACCGCTTCAACAATCGGGATTTCGAGTACGTCCGCTCGCTCGACGAGCACTTCCTGGTGCATTTCACCGGCCGCACCAAGCGTCAATCGATGCAGGAGTTTGTGGAGCGACTCGGTGCGAACTCCTTCCTGACACCGGAGTCGGCGCTCTCCCAACTGAGGATCGAAAACTCCGACGAGCCCGCGTGAGCGGGATTCGCCCCGCCGCCGGTCACGACGATGAACTCCTCTCCTCGAGCACTGCCGCGTCCGACTGCCCGAGGCACGATCGCCATTTCAGGCATCGTGCCGGCCTGCGAGCACGTCTTCAATCCGACAGTCTTCCGCTCTCCCGCCGGCATCGTCTCCCTGTTTCGTGGCGTGTCGGTCGATGGGGTGCGGAGGGTGTTTCGCTGCGAACTTGCGGCGGACTTTCGACCCACCGGCCCGCCGATCGACTGGACGGCCGAACTGGCGGCCCGTGGCGACACGCCCGCCTGGGTAGCCGATCCCCGGACGTTTTCTTTTCAGGGGAGGCGGTTCGTCACGTTCAATACCGGCCACAGCCGACGGCCCAACGAGTTGTTCGTGGTCGAAGTCGACGACACCGGCCGGCCGACCGCGGCCCCGATCGCCGCGGAGCTGACGACAGGCCGACGGCTGATCGAGAAAAACTGGGGCTTTTTTCCCTGCGGCGACCGGCTGTTCGCGATCTATGCACTCGATCCGCTGCTGATCCTCGCCTGCAGGTTCGACGGCGACCGCCTGATTTGTGAACCCGCCTGGCGGCACGACTGGCTGGCCGACCACCTTCGCGCCGCCTTCGGCCCGCTGCATGGCGGCACATGCCCCATGGCGGTCGGTGAGCGGCTCGTGACCGTGTTCCAGAGCCGGTGGCATGCCGCGGACGGATTCGAGTACGCCGGCAACATGCTGCAGCTGCAGCCCGAGCCGCCGTTCGCCCCTCTGGCCGTCGGACCATGGCCGCTGTTCACGCTCGACGACGGCGAACGGGCGGTGCAGCCCGTCCGGCGGCTCAACGCCCGCGTGGCGCACTGCCTCTATCCGGCCGGGCTCATCGACGGCCCGGGGGACGGCCAGCTCTCCATCACCTACGGCATCAACGACGTGGCCTGCGGTCATCGCACCTACGAGGCCGCGGATGTGCTCGCGCGACTCGTACCGCTCACTCGAATCAACGTCGTTCGCACGCTGCACACACCTTCCACCGCCGCCGCTTCACCCGCCGCCGCCGCTTGCCGATCGGCCGCGGTGCGGACGTTTCACTGGCGGCCACGCGCAGCCGTCCTCGGCACCCCGGCGGAACTCGCCTCGGGGCGCTTCGTGTTTGGCAACGTCGGCGACTCACTCCAGCGACATCTCAACGCCGCCCTGTTCGGCACACGAACGCTCCATGCCGAGCAGGCCGAGCAGGCCGAGCAGGCCGCCCCCCGGCTCCTCGGCGTTGGCTCGATCGCCCACCGGGCCCGGGCGGGCGACGTGATCTGGGGCAGCGGCTTCAAGGATCAGCCGCTCACGCTCACCGCCGCTGAGAAGGCGGCGATCGAGGTCCGTGCGGTCCGTGGCCCACTGACGGCGGATTACCTCTCCAGCAATGGCGTGGCAGTGCCGCCCGATGTCGCCTTCTTCGACCCGGGCCTGCTCGTGGCGGAGATCCTCCCCGATGAGATCGCCGCCTGCCGGCGGTCGTCCGGATCGCCCTGCGGGCTCTTGCTCGTGCCGCACTACAAAGACACGGCCGTGTGGCTCGACCGGTTCCCCGCGGCCGGTCGCCGTCTCCGGACGGTCGACTGCGATCTCTTCGTGATGCTCCGCGAGATGCTCGCCGCCGAACTCGTCGTATCCAGTTCACTCCACGGCATCATTCTGGCCGAGGCCCTGGGCGTGCCGGCGGTGCTCATGCGGCCTCCGGCAACGGAGCCGTTCGCCAAGTTCGAGGACTACTACCTCGGGACCGGCCGAACCGCGTTTCCCGTGATCGACGACCTCGACGAGGCGGCGCGGGTGCGGCCCGCCGAGCCTGTGAAGCCCCCGCGGGATTGGCGGCGTTCCGTTCCCGGCATCCACCAACTCGAATCCCGTGGGCTCACCGTTCCCATCCTGCCGCTCGACGGCCCGGCCGTCTGCCCGGCTGGCAGGGCCGAGGTCCTGCTCGAAGTGGGCAGGTTTGCCGGCGGACGCTTCGCCATCCGGGCGACACTCGCCGAACCAGGCGCCACGCGGCTCGTCTTTTCCATCGAGGGAAATCCCCTTCACGACGTTTTGCTGTCGGCGGAAACCACGGTCCTGCCCTTCGACGGCCGTCTCCTGGAAGAACGGGGCGGCCTCGTGTTGCTCACGGCCACGCCGGCCGGCGGCCATGCGTCCCGAATACTGCTCTCCCCGGAGTTTCCGCCGGACAAGGAGCCCGGGGCCGCGGGCGGCGGTCCGCCTCCACGGCCCGCGCTGGCATAATCAGCCATTCATCGACCGCTCCCGGATTCGCCCCGGAACGCGCATGCGCATCATCGCCCTCATTGCCGTCTTCAATGAACGCCGCTTCATCGCCGGCTGCCTCGAGCACCTCTTCGCAGAGGGCGTCGAGGCCTACGTCATCGACAACGGCTCGACCGACGAAACCGCCGAGATCGCCCGACGGTACCTCGGCCATGGGCTCGTCGGCATGGAGTCCCTGCCGCGCGCGGAGCACTTCAGCCTCCCACGGGTGCTGGCCAGAAAGCAGGAACTGGCCGTCACGCTCGACGCCGACTGGTTCATCCATCACGACACCGACGAGATCCGCACGGCAGCAGAACCTGGCCACACGCTGGCCGAAGCGATCGCCCAGGCCGATGCCGCAGGATTCAACGCGGTGAACTTTCTCGAGTTCACCTTCACGCCCACCATCGAGTCGCCCGATCACGACCATCCGCGATACCGCGACACGATGCGGTGGTACTACCCGTTTCTGCCGCAGTTTCCCCATCGCCTCAATGCCTGGAAGCGACAGGCTGGGGGCGTGAATCTCGTCGCTCATGCCGGACACCGCGTCGACTTCCCGGGGCTGCGGATGCACCCGGAGTCGCTCCATCTCGAGCACTACATGTTTCTGAGCCCGGATCATGCCATCGAAAAGTTCATCGAGACGCGGAAGTACGACCCGGCGATGATCGAGAAGGGGTGGCATCGCTGGCGGTCGCGGCTCACGCCGGAGGACATCCGCCTTCCGGCGGCGGTGGAGCTCAAGGAACGGCGGCCCGGCCAGCCGCTCTGCCCGTTGAATCCTCGAACGAAACACGTGCTCGACCCGGCGTCCAGAGTCGGTGGCCCGCCATGACGCAACCCACCACACGGCTCACGGCCGCGGGGCGTTCGGGCGTCCGGATCGCCTTGGCTCCGCTGGAGGTGCGCGCCAACAGCTTCGTGCGGGCGTTCACGGAGTGCCTGCGGTCCGGCGGGTTCGACACGATCGCCTACGGCTATGAGCCGGAACTGCCCTCCGGCTGCCGGGTCGTGATCCTGCACTGGCCCAACCGGTTTTTCGCGCCGGCTTCGGCAGCCGCCGCGGAAGCGGCCGAGCAACTGCTCGCCGCGTGGCGATCGGCCCGCGCCGCGGGCACGCGGTTTCTCTGGGTGGCCCACAATGTCCATCCGCACGACACGGCCCCGCGGCACCACGCCCTCGCCCGCGGCTTCATCGATTGCCTCGACGGCATCATCCATCTGTCGCGCGCGTCTGCTGCGGCGATTCGTGCCGCCCATCGACCTGCCGTCGCGCGGGAGTTGATCACCCGGCACGGCCACTACCGCGAACTCTGCGCGACCCCGCTGCGACCGTTCCCGGCTCTCGACGACGGCATCCGGCTGGGTTACGTCGGCCGGATCCGGCCCTACAAGAACCTGGAGAGCCTGCTCGCCTCCTCGGCCGAGGCCGCCGTGCCGGGGCTGGAAGTGTCGCTCGCGGGGTTCCGGCACGACGACTCCTATGCCGCCCGCATCGAGGCTCTGGCAGCCAGCCGTGCGGACGTTCGCCTCGATCTGCGAAGCGGCTTTCTTTCCGAAGCGGAACTCGAAGCCGCGATCGACCACTGCCATGCGATCGTCCTGCCATACCGATGCATCCTGAACAGTGGCACGGTGCTGCTGGCCCTCTCGCGTGACCGGCCGGTGTTGGCGCCGCGCCTGGGGGGCCTCGAGGAACTCCGGGACCACGTCGGCGACCGTTGGCTGCGGCTCTATGACGGCGACCTGACCGCGAGCACCGTCAGGTCGTTCATCGACCTTTTGCGGACGCACGATGGCGGGCGGTGCGACCTCTCCAGCCACGACTGGGGGCCGATCGCCGCGGACCTGTGTTCCTTCATCGACGAGGTCGTCTGACGATGCCGCCACCGGATCTGCCCCGCGCCGCCTTCCATCCCGTACGGTACTGGCGGCAGGAACATGCGCCCGGCCCGCAGAACTTCGGCGACTATCTCGCCGAATTGTTCCTCGAAGAACTCCTCGTGCTCCCGTCGTGGCCCGCCGACGCCTACTACCTCGTCGGCAGCGTCATTCGCGAGCAGCGGATTCGCCGGACGCTCGACGAGCTCCGCGTGGACGCCGACACGGGTCGCGTCGCCTTCTGGGGATGCGGCCTCCGCGGCCCCGAGGGCCTTTCGCCGGAAGGACGCGGTCAGGCCGCCTTCTTCGGTGTCCGCGGACCGCTCACCCGAGATGCCCTCGCGCTCCCCGCCGACACCGTCATCGGTGATCCGGGTCTGCTGCTGCCGCTGATCGTCGAGAAGCCGGTCGCAGGTCACGGACGGACGCTGTGCGTCACCCACTTCCACGAGCCACGATCGCCCGGCGACATCAAATCCCAGACCGGTGTCGATGACGTCGTCTCGTCGGCCCTGCCCGCGTCACTTCCGCACCTTCGGGAGATGATCCGGCTGATCGCCGGTGCCGGCTTCGTGCTCGGCGGTTCGCTGCATGCCGCCATCGCCGCCTGCGCCTACGGCGTGCCGTTCGCCTTTTTCGACTCGGGATACATCGACATCCCGTTCAAATGGGACGACTTCGCGGCCTCCGTCGGAATCCCCGCCCTCTTCGCCCGCACCCTCGCCGAGGGCCGGTCGATTCACGGCGACGCGATCGCGGGGGCGTGCCGGCCGCCGCCCCTCTCCCCGCTCCTGCATGCCGCCCCATTTCAGGTGCTGCCGGAAATGCACCTGCGGGCGGTCGTGCACGACGGCTGGTGCGCGGCTCCGGCCGTCGCCGAGGCCCGACGGAGGCTGGCGCCGCTGACGGCGGCCGCCAAACGCTCGCAGCGTGATGCCCAGCGGCGCTGGCTCGAACGCGAGCAACGGGCCTTCGAGGCCCGCTGCGCCAAAGCAGACCTCCAAGGCCCGCGTCAGGCGATGCCGAAGCCGAGCGATTTGACGTAGGCGACGTCGTCGGGGTCGAACTGTTCCAGGCCATGATCGCGGAAGCGGCCGATCGACCGGGGTGGCTGCGCAAGCCCGATCAGGTCGGCGGGGGCCTGCCCGGGCAGGCCCAGAAAAGCGAGAAGCGCGCCGATCCCGGCGGCGGGCGAACCGCAGAACTCCTCGAACCGGATGAAGTGGAATCGCGTCGGCATCGCGGCCGCCGCGGCGATCACGCGGCGATGCGAGGCGCACCAGAAGCTGAGCATGTATCGGGGCGTGGGCTCGAATGGACGTCCCAGGTAGGCCTCGCCCCATCGCATCGCCTGGTTGCTGTTTGCGCTGTGGGCCATGTCGAGCCCACTGCGGCTCACGAAGACGTAGCGCATCCGCGGCAACGCGCGGGCGAGTCGCGGCAGAACGACATGCGTGTTGGGCTCCTTCCAACCCCACCGGCCCTGAGGCGCCGGGCCGATCCGCCCGGCAAGCAGCGTCGCGGCACGCTCCCGCGACCACTCGGCCGAGTGCGGCGGGATTTCCCGCCGTGACAACTCCTCGATGTGTGCGACATCCGCCCGATCGAAACGCGCTTCGCCCACCATCCGATTCACCAGGATGCCGAGCAGGCGGTCGAACTCCCCGTCGGGGCAGTCCTGAATGCCGGGCCGGTTGAAGAGGAGGCTGAACCAGCGATTGTCGAGGGCCGCGTTCAGGTCTTCCCCGATGAAGAAACCGCATTCCCGCAGCATCGCGGCGATCAGTCGCGTGCCACTGCCCCCCACGCCGCCGACGACGACCGGATCTTGATGCGTTTCCAGCAGGGCCTCGAGGCCCGTCGCGTCACCTTCCCGCACGGCTCGCTCCCTTCCCGCCGTCACCTGGTTCCACATTGCCGCCATGCCCGACCCGAAGGATGCTATCACACCGTCGTCAGGAACCCCTTGCCGGGCCGCCGCGCTCCCGACCGTGTCGCGGGCTCCCGGCACCACGCTCCACCGTGGCGGCCGCGTTGCTCGCGGCCGCCGGCCACGGCTACCATGCCGGAATCCGCGGGCGGGCATCGCCCCGTAAGGAACGGCCCATGCTGCACCCCCGCCTGTCGATCATCGTCAACTTCCACAACATGGGCCGCGAGGCGGTCCGTACGCTCCACACCCTCTCCTGCCGCTACCAACGTGGTGTCGCGGAGGATGCGTACGAGGTGATCGCGATCGACCACGGATCATCCGTGCCGCTCGACGAAGCCATGGTCCGCTCCCACGGCCGCAACTTCCGGCTCGTCACGCACGCCCCGGGCACGGTTCCGGTCTCGCCGGCCAGAGCGCTCAACGCGGCGGCGGCGGACTCGGCCGGCGATGCGGTCGCCGTGTGCATCGACGGCGCCCGGATGCTGACCCCGGGAATCGTGCGGTTCATGCTCGCTGCGGTCGATGGCTTCGTCGATCCGGTGGTGGCCACGCTCGGCTGGCACCTCGGCCCCGCGGTACAAAACGAATCGATGCTCGCCGGCTACGACCAGGCGGCCGAGGACCGGCTGCTGGAATCGATCGACTGGCGGCGTGACGGCTATGAACTTTTCAAGGTGTCGTGCCTCGCGGCATCGAGCGCGGTCGGCTGGTTCCGGCCGATCGCCGAGAGCAACTGCCTGGCGCTGCGGCGCCGCACCTACGAGCGGCTGGGGGGTTTCGACGAGCGCTTTGGTGAAGCCGGGGGAGGGCTCGTGGCGCTCGACTTCTACCGGCGGGCGTGCGCGGCCGCCAGCGACCTCGTGCTGCTCCTCGGGGAGGGGACCTTTCACCAGTTTCACGGCGGTGTGGCGACGAACGTGCCGACCGACCGCCATCCCTACACCCGCTTTCACGACGAATACATCCGCCTGCGCGGCGAGCGGTTTGTGCCGCCATCGACGCGGGCGTGCTACCTGGGCGGCGTGCCCCCCCAGTGCCTGCCATTTCTCGCGCTATCGACGGAGCGGGCGCTGGCGGAGCAACGGGCCGCCTTCGGAATCGGCCCGTGAGACGCCACGCTTTTCTCGTGCTGGGGATGCACCGCAGCGGCACATCCGCCCTGACCCGGGTGCTCGGTCTGATGGGCGCCGCGTTGCCCCGAGATCCGATGCCCCCCACGGCGGACAATCCGCAGGGCTACTGGGAATCCCGCCGCATCGCCCGCTTCAACAATCGGCTCCTCGAGTCGGCGGGCACGCACTGGAACGACGACGCGGGGATTCCGCCCGAATGGTTCTCCGATCCGCGTCGCTCCGCCGACCGCGCGGAGGCGGTGGCCCTGATCGCCGAGGAGTTCGCCGCCGCGCCGGCCATCGTGCTCAAGGATCCCCGAATCTGCCGGCTCGTCCCGTTCTGGAAGACGGTGCTCGACGCAGCCGGTCTCGAAACGCGGGCCGTGCTCACGGTCCGCGATCCGCTCGAGGTTGCCCGATCCCTCGCGGCCCGGGCCGCCGATCCGGCGTTCAGCCCCGCGGCGATTCGCGACCCGGCGCGAGGGCTGCTGCTCTGGCTGCGCCACGTGCTCGATGCGGAGCGGCACAGCCGCGATCTCGTGCGTCACGTCATCCACTACGCCGATCTCTTGCAGGATTGGAGACGTGTTCTGCGGCCCCTCGACGGCGTGGCAGCGCTGCCCCGGCTCGCGCCCGACACCGCGGCGGCGATCGACGCCTTTCTCGACCCGATGCTTCGGCGCCAGGCCGCGAGCGACACGGCACCGCAAAGCGACGCCGCCCCCCCCGGACTCTCCCGGCTCCGATCGTTGCTCGACGCGCTGGGGAGCGGATCCGAGCAGGCAACCGCCGTGTGTGATGCGACCCTCGCCGACCTCGAACGACTGAGCCTGCTCCATCCGCGAACACGATCCGAGCATGACCCTCTGGCCCCCGAAGACCCGCGGTCGGCGGCGATTCTTGCCGGCCTCGATCAGGCCCGGCCCGCAGCGCCGCGCACCGCTCGATCGATCCTCTTCCTCTCGGGAGCCCCGGCGAGCATCGGCCACGTGTATCGCGTGCTGCACCCGATCGAGGCGCTCGGTGAACATGGCTGGCAGACGTCGTGGCTGCCCGCCGACTCGCCCGACGCACTTGCACGACTCGACGCGATCGACGTCCTGTCGATCTTCCGCTGCCCGTGGACCCCGGCGCTTGAAGCGGTCGTCACCGCGTGCCGGCGACGGGGGATCGTCGTCGCCTATGACATCGACGACCTGATCTTCGACCCCGACCTGATGGAGGCAGGGGCGTTCGGCTACCTCGATTCGCTCCCCGACGCCGACCGGCGTCGCTGGAGCGTGGCGGCGGGCGACTACCGTCGCGCCCTCCGCGCGGCAGACGCCGCCGTGCTGACCACGCCCCCGCTCGCGGCGGCTGCTCGACCGCACGGCCCGCGGGTGCACGTCCTGCCCAATGGCTATTCACCCGCCATGTTCGCCGCCGCGGCGGCGGCCAGATCCATCGCGAAGCCTTCGGCCGGCGACGGCCGGCCGCGGCTCGGATTCGCGAGTGGCACCCCGACGCACCAGCGGGACTTCGCCGTGATCGTTCCAGCGCTTGAGCGGCTCTTTGCCCGACGTCCAGAGCCGCTGCTGACCGTCGTCGGGCATCTCGACCTCGGCGCCTTCCCGCAGCTCGCCGTCCATGCGGATCGAATCGAGTTGCGGCCGCATGTGCCGTTCGCCCGGCTGCCCGAGGAGGTGACGCGGTTCGACATCAACCTCGCGCCCCTGGAGGTCGGCAATCCGTTTTGCGAGGCGAAAAGCCCGATCCGCTGCACGACGGCGGCGACCGTCGCGGTGCCCACGGTGGCATCGCCGACGGCGCCGCTCCGCGATGCCCTGATCGACGGTGAGACCGGTTTTCTCGCCGCCGATACGGCCGAATGGGTGAGGGCCTTCGACCGACTTCTCGACGATCCTCCGCTTCGGCGGCGGATGGGCGAGGCGGCACATGCGTTTCTGATCGCACGCATGAGTTGGCCCGCGTGGAGCGGGCTTGCCGACGCCGTTTACGCGGCCGTGCTCCGAGAGAGGGCCTCGCCGACTGACGGCCGCCGTGCATGATTCCCCGAACTGACCCCTGAGGCTCCGGCCCGGGAGTCAGTCGTGCGGCTGAGCGGCGGCCAGCCACTCCCCGCACCAATCGCTCTCCCGCGTGTGGGGCCAGAGCCCGACATGCACGAGTTTGTCGTCCTGAATCGGCGGCATCGCGGGCGGCATCCGCCGGCATTGGCCCCACCCGAGCGTTCTTTCACCGGTCTTTTCCTGCTGCCAATGCAGGCACGTGCCGCAGGCGAAACGGGACTTCACTGGCGGTTCGTGCGGGTCCATGCCGGAAGTGTAGCCTCTTCCCCCCGGCCTCCGCCTGCTCCCCTCACTCCCACCCCCGCGGCGGCCGGTGAGACTTCGCGGATCGCGTATCTTTTTCACGGTGGATCGCGGTCGAGAATCTGCCCGGCCGAAATGAGGATCGATCTGAGCCGGGGATAAGGGACGTCCTGCACGGCGATGCGGTCCTCGATCGCGACCGCCGCCGCGGCCCCGGCCGCCTGGCCAAGCACCATGAAAACGGGCTCCATCCGGATGGATGCGTAGGCCACGTGCGTCGCAGAGAGGCAGACGGGGACGAGCAGATTACGACATTCCATCGGCTGCGGCACCAGGGCGTGGTAGCTGATGGAGTAGGGAGGTAGCCCGCGAAACCGCGGCTCGAGCTGGGAGCCCTCGTCGCGAACTTGACCGTCCGTGTCGAGGAACCGGGAAACGACATGGGAGTCGAGCGCATAAGAGCCGAGGGCGACGCAGTGGCCGGCATCGACGCGGCCTGCACGGCGGACATTTTCCTCCTTCATCACGAAGGCGCCCCGCATTCGGCGGGCTTCGCGGACATAGAGCTGGTGCGGGAAGTTGCCATGGTCGGCGAACTCGTCCCTCGGCAATCCCCACGGCTTCATTTCCACGCGGATCGCTGCGGGAACGCGATCGTCGTGCGCCAAGGTCCAGAGCATGCCGAGGGCGTAATCGCGGTGCTGCTCGGCGATGCGTGCTCGTTCCTGGTACGTCGCGGCCGGATAGTCGTGGTTGCCACCGACACAATCGATGCCATTGGTGTCGGCCTTGTGATTGGGCATCGGTGCCAGCGAGATGATCGCCTGCAATCGGGTGTCGGGGTTGAGTTGCAACTTCCGCACCAGTGCTTCGTGCCAGAGCGGCTGGAAGTTGTCGGGCTTGGCGATGGGGACACGGTTGGCCGGATCGTCGGTGAGCGTCACCCGGTAGCAGTAGGCCTGGCTACGGTTGTCCTGATCCCCGGGTCGCCCCCGGAGCGTGCGGTCGATGACCGGCAGTAGGCCCGAGCCGGGATCGCCGTGGCGAATCCAGGGATCGACAGACCGCTGGGGCGTGCCAAAGATGCCGGCGGGGTGAATGCCGTTGAGGGTTTCGGCAAACGCGGCGTTGCTCTCGCGACCGCTGAGGTGGCCCACGCCGGCGCGGGCCATGAGGTCGCCTTCGGGGGAGGCGTCGATGAAAATGCGTCCGGCGTGGCGGTCGCCGGTGGTGGTGCGGAGCGCGAGAATGCGGCCCTCGGTCATCTCCACCGCGTCTTCAGCCTCGGCGATCAGGCATTCACGGACGACGGTGACGCCGGCGTGCCGCAGCATATCGGCGAGGATTTCCTCGGCGACGTGGCTTTCGTAGACCCACTGCATGCGCAGCGTGTCGTCTTTCCCCGAGTAGGTCCTCGGCTTGGCCCGCTCGAAAAAGCCCTCGCGATCGTCGCCTCGCCAGGCCGATGGCTGCAGATAGTGGTCGTAGATGTGGCCGTAGAACTCCCGGGCGATCCCACCGATCGATGCGCTGCGGTTCATGTCGGTGGCGGTCAGTCCGGCGGTGGCGACGCCGCCGAGGTGGGACGTTTGCGCGAGAAGCACGACCGCTCGGCCCAGGCGTGCCGCCTGAATCGCGGCCCCGATGCCCGCGAGGGTCTCGCCGTAGACCACGACATCGGCGGCGGCTGCGGGGGCCGCCGCGACGGCTTGAGGAAGCGGCACGAAAAGGATGATCCAGAGCGGGATGAGGTGGCGGCGCGACATGTGGCAGAGCGTCACCGTGGAGGATGATGGCCGCAGAGCCTGTCGGGCACGGGCGAAGCATCGGAGACCAAGGCCAGAGTGTAGCCGCCGCTCGTGGTGTAAACTCGACCGGACCCCGCGCCAACCGTGCGGCGAGCCCCTCGTCCGCACTCCCCGAGGCCCCGCGATGAATCTGCCGCCCGACTATCGCATCAGGCTGATGCGGCCCACGGACTACGCCGCCATCAGCGACATCTGCCGGGCGGTCTACCCTCACGACACCCCCTACACCGCTGCGGAACTGGCCGCACACCATGCCGCCTACCCGCAGGGGCAGTTCGTTGCGGAGCATGTGCCCTCACAGCAGGCGGTGGGCGTCCATTTCACTCTGCGGCTCCGGATGGCCGACTACCACATCGACGATTCCTGGGAGGTGCTCACCGCCCAGGGCACCTTTGCGGATCATGACCCCACGGGCCCCACGCTCTACGGTGCCGATGTCTTCGTGAGCCCCGTGCACCAGCATCACGGACTGGCCCGCGGCCTGACCGACGCCACCCGCGAACTGGTGCTCAACGAGCGGCTGTGGCGGATGGTCGGGGGAAGTCGGCTGCCGGGATACGGTGCCGTCGCCAGTGCCATGCCAGCCGACCAGTACGTTCGTGAGGTGGTTGAGCGCGACCGGATCGACCCCGTGTTGTCGGCCCACCTGAAGGACGGCTGGCAGGTCGTGAAGCCGGTCCACGGATATCTCCAGCACGACCCCGAGAGTGCCAACTGGGCGGCCGTCATCCAGTGGGTGAATCCCGATTGTCCGCCACCGCGTGAGTTCGCGCTTCGTTGAGGCTTGGCGGCGACAGCGAGCTGAAGTGTCCGGAGGCCCGCGGGACGCTCTGGCTGGCTCAATCCCGGGCGGGGACGCCCGCAATCGCGTCCGTGGCTAGCGTTGCCCCGGTCGCGTTTCTGCAGCCACCCCGGAGCCCAGCCATGCGTCACCCGTCATCCCCGGCGTACGTTCTCATGTTTGGTGTGATCACGCTCGCTTTTCAGGGATGTGGCCGCAAGGCCGGCGAAGGGCCCATGCAGCACCCCGTCCGAAAGGTGCCCGCCGCGATTCCTCTGGCAACGCCCAAGGCTCGGCCCGAAAACTTCGCCGAGGCCGTCGCCAGGGCCAGGCAGGAGCGGGAGCAAGCCGTCAAAAAAGCCGCGAAGGGCTTCTGAGCAGACCGGTGCAGCGATGACACCCGCGGGCTCCGGACGTCGAGGGCCTTTCGCCGGGAGGGCGAAGTTGAATCCTTTCGCCGGGAGGGCGAAGTTGAACTCGTTTCGCCGGGAGGGCGAAGTTGAATATCCTTTCGCCAGGAGGGCGAAGCGCGGTTTGACCATCAATGACCAGCCCGCAACTCGCTCAGAAAGTGGGGCGGTCCTTCAGTCCACGCTCCGGGCCAGCCGATCCGCCTCACAGGCCAGTGCGACGCACGCCACACTGTCGGCCTCCGTGAGGGTTCTCACATGGCGTTGATCGCGAATCCACGCCATCTGATCCGCCGCGAGATCGCGGACGACCTGCCCATAGAGGTCCAGTTTCTCCATCCCCAGCCCGAATCTCATTTCGACGAGCGCCTTGGCCTCGAAGTCCTGAAAGCGTCCCCGCATCCGCCGTCGTTCACCCTCGTAGGTGTCGATGGCACGGGCTTCACTCCCTGGCAGCATGGCACTCAGTACGTCGATTCCATCATCCCCCACGAGCCCTCGGAGTTCGCCATGGGTGGGCACCCAGTCAAAGAGTCGGACCTCACCCCGCTCGAAGACCAACCGCATCTCCTGACGGTCCATCCGTGACGGCTGGTGAAAGCCGTGCTCGTAGTGAAACAGGACGCTCCCGTAGCGGCACGTGCAGACGACTTGCTCCTCCACCGGCTCCCTCTTCGCTTCTCCTGCTTCACGGGGGGCATTCTTGTCTTGACCGTCGAGTTCGGGGCGGAGATTGCGGGCGGCCGACAATACCGTCCCCGGGCCGAGCCACGAGGCCACAAGGTCGAAGAAGTGGACCCCGTGTTCGACGAAGATGCCTCCGCTGATCGCGTGATTCCAAAACCAGTGCTCCCGTGAGAGCCCCTCGTCGGCGGCCTCGTTCACGAACAGGCCGTGCACCAGGTTTCCGAGCGCGCGTGACTCGATGAGCCTCCGGACCGCATGAGCCAGCGGGTTGTACCGCTCGATCAGATTGGCCACGCAGACGAGGTGGTTCTCGGCCGCGATCTGCTCCAGGGCGCGGGCATCCTGGAGCGTCGTGGCCAGCGGTTTCTCGACGAGCACGTGCCTGCCGGAACGGAGGGCCGTGGCAGCCTGCATGAAATGGAGGCCCGGTGGTGTGGCGATGTAGACGAGGTCGATATCCGGGGACGTCAGTATCGCCTCGGGAGTCCGCGGCTCCGCCTGCAACTCCGCGGCAGCCCGCTGGGTGGCGACGGGGTCGATGTCAGCCACACTGGCGATGCAGACATCCGGCAACTGCCGGTAGTGCGCCACCGAAAACCTGGCGAAGGCTCCGCAGCCCACCAACCCCACGCGGAGCGTCTTACGACCGACGCCCGGGCCCGGACCGCGACGCGGTTGGGTCACCGGCACAGCTGCCGCGGGCGACCCGGCCTCGACAGGAGGGAAAAAGAACATGGCACCACCTCTTGCAAGGGTACGTCCCTGCGGAGCATGAGCCGTCGCGTCGCCTGCGTCGGGCCGCCGGATGCGACGGGCTGGATTCTACGCGCCGGCCGTGGGCGGAGAGTGGGTGGGGCGGGAACGACTCATTCCCGGCGAATCACCCCGGAGCCTCGATCCGCTGGCGTGCCGGCCCGCCCTCCTTCATGGAGTCCACTCCGGGAGCGTGAAAGCTGGATGGCCGTGGCCAAGGGGGCAAGCGACGCCACCTGCCCGCCGACGGCTTACGGGTCGTCTGGCCTTCGGCGGAGAAAGCCGTTCCTGAACCTGCAACCGTGGAGCGGCGCGAGGCACTTTTTCAGGACGTTGACTCGGGAAACACCGAGGGTTTTCCGACTCGACCGCCGCCCCATCCAGCGGCAGTCGACTTTATCCACGGCCTGCTACCATTGTCGTTCCGGAGGCGTCAACAACCCCTTCGCGCCCGTAGCTCAGGTGGATAGAGCATGGGATTTCTAATCCCAGGGTCGCTGGTTCGAGTCCAGCCGGGCGTACTGACTACAGCCAACCAGCGGCGGAGCGAGGCCCGAAGGGATCGCGACGACCGAAAATAGCC
>SXHR01000037.1:0-8006 GCA_005773625.1 Planctomycetaceae bacterium
AAGGCATGGGTCACGAGGTGGAAGATCGCGGCGGTGAAGCCGAGCAAGGTGCCCGTGCCGAGGCTGGCGAACATGTAGCCCAGCTGGCTGATCGTGGAGTAGGCGAGCACCCGTTTCAGGTCGTTTTGCACCGTGCCGATGAGGGCCGCGACGAGCGCCGTCGTGGCACCGACGATCGAGACGATCGTGAGGGCGCCGGGGCAGGCGACGAACAGGGGCGCGGAGCGGGCCACCAGATAGATGCCCGCCGTGACCATCGTCGCGGCGTGGATCAGGGCGCTGGCCGGCGTGGGCCCCTCCATCGCGTCGGGAAGCCAGACGTGCAGTGGCAACTGCGCGCTCTTGCCGCAGGCGGCCAGGAGCAGGAGCAGGCAGATCGCGGTGCCGACCGCGCCGCCGACGTAGCCCGAGGCGTCGGCCAGCCGGGTGGCGCCCAGGATGCCGGGCATGGTCGTGCCGTCGGCCAGCACCGTGTCGTGGAAGTTGAGCGTGCCGTAGGTCATCCAGAGCAGGAAGGTCGCCACGGCGAGGCCGAAGTCGCCCACGCGATTGACGAGGAAGGCTTTCTTCGCCGCCTTCGCCGCCTCCGGTTTCGTGAACCAGAAACCGATCAGCAGGTAGCTGCACGCCCCGACCGCCTCCCAGAAGACGTAGACGAGGAGGAAGTTGCTGGCCGCGACGAGCATCGTCATCGAGAAGACGAACATCGACACCAGCGCGAAGAATCTCGGATAGCCGGGGTCGCCGTGCATGTAGCCGATCGAATAGATGGCCACGAGCAGGCCGACGCAGGTGATGATCACCAGCAGCGTCGAAGTCAGCGGGTCGAGCCGCAGAGCGACCGGGATGGAGAGCGTCGCGGGGCTTTCGCCCCCGACGGCCCGGGCATCGGGAACATTCGCCCACTCCCAGAGCGTCGTCACCATCTCGACGGGTCTGACCGGCTGGGCCGACCGGTCGTGACCGGCGGTGCCGACGCCGACCTCCCGGGCCGTGCCGAGGAGCAGCGTGATCGCGACGGCGGCCGAAGCGGCGATGCCGGCGATCGCGGGGAGGTGCGCCCGGGAGCCGAGCGTACGGCCGAGGGCCACCGTCAGGATGGCGGCCAGGAGCGGCAGGAGCGGCACGAGGACGAGCAGCGTGGCGGAGGAGATGTCTTGCATGGGGTGTGGTGCGGGACGTGCCGTGGGCCGGCCGTCCGGAGAAAGGGCCTAGACGTGCTCGCGCTCGAGGAGCGCGTCGTGGTCAACCGGCGGCTCGATGCCCGCCGGGGTGAGTTTTGGAAACTTCAGCGGCAACGTGTCGACGGCCGGCAACTCGTGATCGACCGTTCGCGGCAGGTTGGATTCGCGGAGCGACTGCCAGGCGGCCGAGTCGAGCCGGCCGGTGCGGGCGAAGGCCTGCAGCACGAAGACGAGGGCCACGGCCGCCTCGCAGGCTGCGACCGTGAGCACGAAGATCACGAGCACGTGCCCGCCCCAGTCGCCGTGATGGCGGCTCCAGGCGACGAGACTCACCGAGATGCCCTGCAGCATCAGTTCGGCGCAGAGAAACATCACGATCAGATTGCGGCGGGCGAGGATGCCGACGAGGCCGAGCGCGAACAGGATCGCACCCACGACGAGGCCGTCGAGGACGAGGGGAGCGGGGTTCATGGGGCGGCCCTCCTGGCTGGGGCGACGGTGCCATCGGCCGGGGCCGCGCGGGAAACGATCGCGATCGAACCGATCAGCGCCACGAGCAGGAGCACCCCGGCCACTTCGACCGCGAGCAGATGGCGTCCGAAGAGTTCTCCACCGAGGCGGGCCACATGGTTGTCGGCGAGCAGATCGACGCCCGGGTCGGCCGCGGTGGCGACGTCGGTGCCGCTGTCTGCCAGCAGGGCGGCCCGGCCGGCGGGCATCAGGCAGCAGGCGGGCGGCTCGGTCGAGAGCCGGCCGATCGAGAGCGAGAGGATTCCCAGCAGCACGGCCCCTGCCAACGCCGAGAGGAACGGCTCGGTGGAGACGCGGTCGTAGGAGGCGAGCCCCGCGGGCTGTGCGAGCATGAGCACGAACAGGAACATCACGAGGATCGCACCGGCGTAGACCACGATCGTGGCCACGCCCAGAAACTGGCCGCCCAGCACGAGCAGCACTCCCGCCACGCCCGCCAGCGCCATGGCAAACCAGATCGCGGCGTAGACGGGGGACCGGGTCACGACCGTGGCGGCGCCGGAGACGATCGCCACCAGCGACACGAGCAGAAACACCGCCTCCTCGCCCAATCCCCCGAGGCGGTGGCCGGTGGCGATGAAGCAGGCGAGCGCGGCGATGCCGAGCAGGATGCCGAGCCAGCGGCTCGTCCGCTCCGCGGCGCCCGACTGGCCGCGAGGCAGGAGCAGCCAGAGGCTCGCCGCCGTGGCGGACACGGCGACGGCCAGGAGCGTGCCCGGGGAGATGGCCGACAGGACGGAGGCGATCACAGCGTGCCCCCCAGCGCGGCCGACTTCATCGGCTCGGCGTCTTTCGTCATGTCGTAGACGCTCAGCAGCTTTTCCTTGTCGAAGATCATCTCCTCACGGCTCTTGCCCGTCAGGTCGAGCAGGCTCGTGAGTTCGATCGCGTCAACGGGGCAGGCCTCTTCGCACATCCCGCAGAAGATGCACCGCAGCTCGTCGATCTGAAAGCTCTCCGGATACTTCTCTCGATCGGGCCAGGGGCTCTCGGTGGCGACGATGTCGATGCAGTGCGCCGGGCAGGCAGTCGCACAGAGGAAGCAGGCCACGCACTTCACGCGGCCCTCAGGATCGCGGTTGAGCCGGTGGACGCCGCGGTAGATCAGCGGATTGCCCACCTGTGGCCGCTGCTCCGGATAGCTCACCGTGACCTTGGGGCTCACGAGATGCCGGGCGGTGGTTGCGAGGCCCTGGACGAAGAGCGGCAGGTAGAGCCGTTCGGTCAGGCCCAGCGGCCGCTCCTCGAGCCAGTTGATTGCCGGATCGTTGGGCTTCATGTCAGACCTCCACCAGTTCGCGTTGTGAGGCGGCCAGCGCATGCTCGGCGTCGAGCGGGCCGGGCGTACGGATCGGCGTGTTGTCGGTTCCCGAGGGCGTGAAGACGCCGGCGGCGATCCAGCCGATGAAAAACACCCCCCAGGGAATCGCGATCGCCGCCGTCCTTCCCCAGCCCTCGCCGAGTGCGGAGACCAGCTGCGGCCGGAACTCCTCGACGGCCGCCACGGTCACGAGGTTGGCGATTCCCAGGGGAAGCATCACCTTCCAGGCGAGATTCATGAGTTGATCGAAGCGGAATCGCGGCCAGCTCCAGCGGACCAGCATGAAGAACAGGATCACGCCCAGGATCTTCGCCGAGAGCACCGCGAAACGAATCAGCGCCACCAGCCAGGTCTCGACCGGCCCCGCGCCCGTCAGACCCCAGAGGTGCC
Source organism: Planctomycetaceae bacterium (assembly GCA_005773625.1). Taxonomy (GTDB): domain Bacteria; phylum Planctomycetota; class Planctomycetia; order Pirellulales; family UBA1268; genus QWPN01. The sequence continues at coordinate 3,427 of SXHR01000037.1, forward strand.
AGCCACCCAGGAACATGATCACGATCAGGAAGGCCGCGGTGACCATGTGGAGAAACTCGGCCACGAGGAAGAGCAGGAGCTTGATGCCCGAATATTCGGTGTGATAGCCCCCGACGAGTTCCTGCTCGGCCTCCGGCAGGTCGAAGGGCAGCCGGGCCGCCTCCGCGAAGCTCGCCACCAGAAACACGATGAAGCCGAGCGGCTGGGCAAACGCATACCAGACGCCGGTCGAGGCCTGGGCATCCATGATCGTGTCGAGCTTGAGTGATCCGGCCGCGAGCACGACGCCCAGCAGGCCGAGTCCGAGCGGGATCTCGTAGGCGACGAGTTGGGCGCTGCTCCGCAGCCCGCCGAGGAAGCCATACTTGTTGTTGCTCGCCCAGCCGCCGAGCAGCACCCCGTAGACCGCGATGCTCGAGAGCGCGAACACCCAGAGCACGCCGACGTCGAGGCCGGGGGCCACGAGCAGCGGTTCCTCGCCGGTCAGGCCGAGGGCGGGGATCGCGGGGAGCGAACTGCCGAACGGGATCGCCGCGAAGATGGCGAGCGACGCGGCGAGGATCACCACCGGCGCGGCCGTGTAGAGCACCTTGTCGACGTGCCGCGGCGTGAAGTCTTCCTTGAGGATGATCTTCAGCCCGTCGGCAAGCGGCTGGCCGAGCCCGAAGAGCCGGATCTTGGTGAGCGGGATGCCGACACGGTTGGGTCCCTTGCGGTCCTGCACCCAGGCGGCCATCCACCGCTCGACGAGCACGAGATACGCCGCCGCCGTCATCAGGCCGCCGACGAGCAGGCCGATCTTCACCAGGGCGACGATCGTGGGGAGGGAGGGGAGCAGTGCGTTCATGCGTGCGGGATTCGAGGGAGCGGTCAGGCCAGTTGGTGGATGCGGAGATCGACGCCGGTGGCGGGCATCTCGCCGGCGAGGGCGGCGAGCGCCGCCGACGAGCCGGCGATCTGCTGCCGGACGGAGACGGGATCGTAGAGTCCCCGGCGGCCGAGCATGTTCCAGAACAACCGGCCTTCCGGCCAGACGCCCGCGGGGGGACGGATGGCCTGGCCGAAACTCTGCGCCCGATGGGCGACGTTGACCCAGGTGCCCGCCCGCTCGGCGAAACCCGAGGCCGGCAGCCGCCACGAGGCGAGTCGCATCAACGGCGAGTCGAAGAGGTCCTGCACCGCGAGTTGCCGCAGGCCGGCGAACGACTCGGCCGTGGCCGTGTCGATCCACGGACCCGGATAGCCGCCGGTGATCCAGGCGGCATCCGCATGGCCGGCGGCCACGTGCGCCACGAGATCATTCCACGAGCGGCCGCCCGCTCCATAGAGGGCGAGCACCTCCTCGACACCGCGGCGGTTGGGGCATTTCTCGGCGCGGATCGTGAAACCGCCCGGGAACGATTCGTCGCTGCCGGTCACGGGCACGAAGCCCGGGGCGAGCCAGGCCTCCGGGTCGATCGAGCGGGCGACGGCGCAGAGCATCCACGCCTCCTCGACGGTGAGCATCGGAGAGACGGCCACGGCCAGCCGTCCGGCCGCCTTGAGGTCGTCGCGGAGCTTGGTCACCACGTCGGCCCATTCGATCGTCTCGACGGCGGGCGTGAGCGACCCGCGGTCGCGGTCGGCCGGGGCCGCGAGCCTCCGGGACGCCTCGAGGATGCGGGAAGAGTCGTGGAGGTGATGCCAGCCATACCGGCCGTCGTCGCAGATCCACCACTTGTTGACGTGTGGGTTCTCGCGGGGCTTGAGCCGGTAGACGGCATCCTGATTGTGCTCGGTGGAGATCGAGCAGCCGGCGGAGCAGCCGCCGCAGACGTTGGACTCCCGCTTCAGAAACCAGACCCGTTGCTGGTAGAGGAAGTCCTTGTCGCCGAGCGCGCCCACCGGACAGAGATCGACCACGTTGCCGGAGAGCTTGTTGTCGAGAGGATGGCCGGGAAAGACGTCGATCTCCTCCTTCGCACCGCGGGAAGTGACCATCAACTCCGATGTGCCGGAGATCTCGCGGGTGAACCGCACGCACCGCGTGCACATGATGCAGCGGTCCACGAACAGCGTGACGGTGGGCCCCACGTCCCGCTTGCGGCTGGTGAACGCATGCAGGTCTGCCCGCCGTTCGGCCTGGCCGTGCTCGAAGTGGTAGTCCTGCAAGATGCACTCGCCGGCCTTGTCGCAGAGCGGGCAGTCGATGGGATGGTCGATGAGCAGCGCCTCTTCGACCCGGGCCCGGCTCTCCTTGACCAGCGGGCTTTCCGTGACGATCACGGTGCCGTCCTTGACGGGCGTCTGGCAGCCGGGCACGAGCTTCGGCACCATCGAGATCTTGCCGGTGGCGGCGTCCCGCTGGCCGGTCTCGATCAGGCACATCCGGCAGCTGGCGACGACCGAGAGGCCGGGATGCCAGCAGTAGTGCGGAATCTCCTTGCCGGCACGACGTGCCGCCTCGATGCAGTTGAGCCGCTCGTCGGCACCGATCTCGATCTCTTGTCCGTCAACGATCACGACCGGCATCAGTGGGCTCCGACGATCTGGAGGGCGGGAACGGGGTCGGTGACCATCCAGCCGGACGGATTCGTCCGCTTGATGTAGTCCTCGAACTCGCCGCGGAACTTCTTGATCGCATTCTTGATCGGCCAGGCGGCGCCGTCGGCGAGGCCGCAGATCGTGCTGCCGGGCATCATGCCCATCGTGTTGCCGATCTCGAGCAGGAGGTCGAGATCCCGAAGGCGGCCCTTGCCGGCCTTGATCCGCTCGAGCATCCGCAGCGACCAGCTCGTGCCCTCGCGGCAGGGGGTGCACTGGCCGCACGACTCGTGGGCGAAGAACCGGCAGGAGTTGTGCAGGAAGTCGACGATGCTCGTCTGGTCGTCGATCACGACCACGGCCGCGGTGCCGAGGCCGAGGCAGCCGACCCTGCCCGGGCCGGCGAAGTCGAGCGGCGTGTCGAGCTCGCTCTGTGTCATCAGGCCCATCGAGATGCCGCCGGGGATCACCGCCTTGGCCTTGCGGCCCTTCCAGACGCCGCCGCCGAAATGATCGATCAACTCCCGGGCCGTGATGCCCAGCGGGGCCTCGTAACAGCCCGGCTTCTCGACGTGGCCCGACAGGCAGTAGAGCTTCGGCCCGTAGGATCCCGGATCCCGCGGATTCGCCGGGTCGGCCGGCACGCCGATCGACTTGAACCACTCGACGCCGCGACGGGCGATCTGGGCCACGCAGGCCATCGTCTCGATGGTGTTGACGACCGTCGGCTTGTGGAACAGCCCCTCGATCGCCGGAAACGGCGGCTTGATCCGCGGCCAGGCCCGTTTGCCCTCGAGGCTCTCGATGAGACCGGTCTCCTCGCCGCAGATGTAGGCGGCCGCGCCGCGATGCAGGTAGATGTCGAGCGAGAAGGCCGTGCCGCGGATGTTCCTGCCGAGGTAGCCGGCGGCATACGCCTCGTCGATCGCCGCCTGGAGCCGGTGCCAGCTCTGCGGATACTCGTAGCGGAGATAGATGTAGGCCGTGGAGGCCCGCGTGGCGAAGGCCGAGAGGATGATGCCCTCGATCACCTGATGCGGGTCATCCTCCATCAGGATCCGGTTGTTGAACGTCCCGGGCTCGCTCTCGTCGGCATTGATGCAGAGGTAGATCGGCCCCGGGTGATCCTTGGGCAGGAACGTCCACTTCAGACCACAGGGAAATCCCGCTCCGCCCCGTCCCCGCAGCGCCGAGTCCTTCACCACGTTCGTGACGTCTGCCGGAGCCATCCTCAGGATGTCTCCCAGCCGCTGGTAACCACCGTCAGCACGATAGGAGTCGATCGTCGCGCTGTCCGGACGGTGAATGCGGGCCAGAAGAACAGGTTCGTACTGCGGCATGATTCGGACTCTATCCACTCACTAATCCGTCTATCAGCCGGGTCGCTGACGACAGATCCATATCCCTGTGACATTCATCGTTGACCAGCAGGCAGGGTGCTCCTTCGCATGCTCCCAGGCATTCCGCGAATTCCAGGGTCATCCTGCCATCGGCCGTCGTCTGGCCGGGCAGCACACCGTACTTTCCGGACAATTCTTCCAGCAGCTCTTCGCCGCCGCGGAGCATACAGGAGATGCTGCGACAGACCCACACCCGATCCCGACCCAGCGGATGCCGTTCATCGCGGAAGAAGTTATAGAACGTCATGGTGTCGTGAACGTCGGACGGATGCAGCTCCAGCAGCTCCGCGATATCCTCGATCGCCTCGGTCGACACCGCCCGCAGAGCGTCATGGACAATATGCAGGGCCGGGAGCGTCACCGCGCGCCGCGTCGGATATTTCGGAAACTCTGCACAAATTCGCTGCCGCAGTTCTTCAGTCAGCACCCTCATTCCGCATCTGCCCTGTTCTAGTTCTAGCGATCCAGTTCCGCGGCAATGATGTTGATACTGCCGAGCACCGCCGCAACGTCTCCCAGCTGATGATCGCGGATCATTCGCGGGAACATCCCGAAGTGCACGAACGACGGTGGCCGCGTTCGCGCCCGGTAAGCACGCGTCTCTCCGTTGCCCACCAGATAGAATCCCAGCTCACCGTTCGGCGACTCCGTCGCGGC
>SXHR01000038.1:0-9422 GCA_005773625.1 Planctomycetaceae bacterium
CCGGCGACGAGCGGGCCGAGATTCGTGACATGCTCGGTGCGTATCTCCGCGCCTTCAATCGGCACGACCCCGCCGCGCTGGTGGCCCACTGGACCGCCGCCGGCGAGAACGTCGATCTCGACTCCGGCGAGGTGACGGCGGGGCGGGAGGCGGTTCGCGAGGTGTTCGCCGCCCTGTTCGCCGATGACGCCGGTGCGGCCATCGATATCGACGTGCAGGCGATCCGTCCCGTGCGCAGCGACGTGGCCGTGGTCGATGGCACCTCGCGGATCACGTTCGGCGACGGCGACCGGGCCGGCAGCCGCTTCTCGGCAGTCGTCGTCAAGCAGGATGGCCGCTGGCTGCTCGAGAGCGTTCGCGAAGCGGCGCGGCCGGAGGCCGGAGAAGAGGAATCGCGGCCGCTCGAGCCGCTTTCGTGGCTGGTCGGCAGCTGGGAGGACGTCGCTCCTGGCGTGACGGCGAGCACGCGGTGCTTCTGGAGCGCCGGCCGGGCATTCCTGATTCGTACGCATGCCGTGTCGGCGGACGGCGTCGAAGCTCCGCCCGAAGCCGGCGATGACCTGATTCCGGGCCTGCTCCCCGCCGGGGACATCGCCGGCCGCGAGGTGACGGAGATCATCGGCTGGGATCCGGAACGCCGGGCCATCCGTTCGTGGGCGTTCACGTCGGATGGACGCTTCGCCGAAGGCACGTGGAGCCGTGAGGGCGACGACTGGAGGGTGCAGATCGAGGGCCGTGGCGGCGACACCGGCCGCGACTGTGAGTGCAGGCTCGTCCGCGTCGGTGCCGACGGGGTCTCGGTACGCGGACCGGGCACCGGCCTTGCCGCCGGCTTGGCCCCGGCCTGCGACTTCATCCGCATCGCCCGGTAGTGGCGGCCTTGATGCGGCGAATCCTCGAACTTGTCGCCAATGTGTTTCCCCTCTGGGTTCTCGCGGGCTGCGGGCTCGCGCTGGTCGAGCCTGAATGGTTCGCCTGGTTTCGCGGCGACGCGATCGTCGCCGCCCTCGCCGTGATCATGCTCGGCATGGGCATCACGCTCTCGTTGGACGACTTCTCCCGGGTGGCCACGCGGCCCCTGACGGTCGCCTGCGGGGTCATCGCGCAGTTTCTGATCATGCCGGCGGCCGGCTGGGCGGTCGCCATGCTCTTCGATCTCGAGACACCGCTGGCGGTCGGGCTGATCCTCGTCGCCTGCTGCCCCGGGGGCACCGCCTCGAACGTGGTCACCTACATCGCCCGTGCCGACGTCGCGCTCTCCGTGGTGATGACCGCCTGCTCGACGCTCGCGGCGGTGATCCTCACGCCGCTGCTCACGAAGTTTCTCGCCGGCCGGCTCGTCGAGGTCGATGCCTTGGGTCTGTTGGTCTCGACCCTGCAGGTGGTCGTGCTGCCGGTCGCGATCGGGGTGGCCATCAACCGGTTTTGCCCGAAGCTCACCGTCGCGGTGCAGCCCGTGGCGCCGGTCGCAAGTGTGATGGCGATTTCGATGGTCTGCGCGAGCATCATCGCCCAGAACGCCGCCGCCGTGTGGACGAGCGGACTGCCCCTGCTCGCAGCCGTGGTGGCCCTCCACGGGATCGGCTTCGGCGTCGGCCACTGCTTCGCCCGGGCATTCGGCTACGACCGGCCGGTCGCGCGGACGATTTCGATCGAGGTGGGCATGCAGAACTCCGGGCTGGGCGTCGTCCTCGCCCAGCGGCACTTTCCCGCCGAGCCGCTCACGGCCGTGCCGTGCGCGATTTCGAGCGTGGTCCACTCCGTGATCGGCAGCGGGCTGGCCGGCTGGTGGCGGCTGCGATCGTGATCCGGGCCGGTCGGCTCAGCGCTTCGTCGATTTGGTCGTGGCCATCTGCGGCCGCTTCACGAAGTAGACCTTCGGGTCGTCGATCACCCAGGGCGTGCTCCAGGTGCGGCCGTCGTCGTGGGTGCAGACGTTGAAGAAGAAGGTCTTCACCCACTCCGTGCGGTAGCCGTAGGGAAACTGGGAGGTGATGTGGTCGTCCATCGTCAGTTCGTCCACGCCGGGACTGGCGAAGTAGTGCACCATGCCGTCAGGCGTGAACGACATGCCGAGCGTCCACCAGCCGAGCTGCTCGATCCGCGGCCCGCGAATCTCGCCGCCGTTGCGGCCGCTGCGGACGCGGAGGTAGGCGCCGTCTTCCTTGAAGCGGCCGTCGTGGCTGCTCTCGAAGCAGACGAACATGCCCGGCCAGTATTCCTCGATGCCGAACTCGCCCTCGTCGGGATGGTCGTCACCGGTGATGACGGCATGCGTGAAGCAGCCGCTGCGGAAGCCGAAGCTCGGCCCGCTGCGATTTTCCCACTGTTCGAACGGGGGCATGTAGACGCGGACGGTGATGCTCGGGCTGTCGCCCACCGACATGCTGCGACCGCTGAACTTCGCCAGGTTGTAGATCAGGTCGTCCTGCTGCATCTGGTGGGTGACACGGTTGGGGATGCCGCCGTGGAGGGTGGCCACCAGCAGGCCGTGCTCGCTCCCCTCCAGACCGGGGGCGGGCAGGTCGACACGCTTCACGACGTCGGGCGTGCCCCGCTTGGGACCTTCGAACCAGCGACCGTTGGTGCTCTTCGCGAGTGGTCCCCGCATCCGCTTGTCCTGCTCCTCCGAACTCTTCGGATGGTTGTAGCGCCAGGCCCACTTCTCGTCCTCGAAGTCGTCGACGACGTTCTTGACGAGCGATCCCGTGCCGGGCAGAAGGACGGGCTTTTTCGGGGCGGGCGGCTGGGCGGCCGCCGCCGGCACGGTCGCAAGCCGTCTCGGCGGCTGGGGGGCCTGCTTGGTGCCGCGACCGGCCGGGCCGCCGGCGGCCGTGGCGACGGCGGCGGTGAGACCGAGGCACGCGGCGGCGAGGGCCACACGCGCCGTGGGCGAGGAGAGTTGCGTGCGGTGCGACATGATCCCGATACTCCGAGAGAGCGACGAAGCGGAGGGCCACCCCCGACACTCCGCCTGGTATCGGACAAAACGACGCGATGGCTCGCCGCGGCTCCGGACGACCGTTCATGTCGCCGCCGTGTTGCCCGCCCGCCCGGATCCCCCGGGCCTTCTGGGTCGGCCTGGCGTCGCCAGACCGCCCATTTTTCGGGAAAAGTTCCGCTGGGCTCAGCCCTCGTCGAGACGGTCTGGCGTGGAATCCGCAAAACCTTCATAGAGCCGTCTCCGGCGCGTGAAGAGGGAGTGGCCGCACCCCCTCGCAGCCGGTGACCACACCCCGGTATGGCCATGCTCACCACGCTGACACCCCTCCGCCGCCCGTGGGCGGACCTGCTCGCCGCGCTCGCGATCGTCGGGAGCCTCTCCCTGCAAGTCGCCGCCGAACAGCCGCGTTCACATCTGGAACCGGCGCGAGGTCTGGTCGGGGTTCCGCAGTCGTCGGGGAGCCTCGGGCTCACCCTCTCCCGCGCGTCAGCCGTGCTGCGGCAGCAGCTGGCGGTCAAGCGGGGTGCCGGACTCGTCGTCGAGGCGGTCGCTCCCGGTTCGCTCGCAGCCCGGGCGGGATTCGCCCAGCACGACGTGCTCGTCAAGCTCGATGATCAGTTGCTCCTGCTGCCCGAGCAGCTCGATGCGCTGCTCGCGGCCGCCGAGAAGGACGTGCGGCTCGACTGCACGGTCTTGCGGGCAGGTTGCGAAGTGGTGATCCCGCTCGCGCAGGGCGGCGTCGTCACGGCGGGCCCCGTGCACGGCAGCGTGGGCCCCGGACTTCGCCCGACGGCCTCGTCACTCGCCCTCGTCCAGCAGCCGGTCGTCCGCACGAAGGCCGTTGATGCCGACAGACTGCTGCGGCTCGCCGACGAGACCCTGGTCAGGCAGGATGCCGACTATCAGATCCGGCTGACGAGCGGCGAGGAGACGACGCTGGTCGTCTCCGATCCGCAGGGCCGTGTGGTGTTCAACGATTCGATCGACACGCCCGAGCGCCGCAGCCGCATGCCGCCGGTGATCCAGGCCCGCGTCGCCGAAATGGAACGGATGCTGGAGGGGAGGTCGCCGCCGGTCGCCACGGCATCGAGCCCGCCGGCCATGCCGCCGCAGACGGCACCCCGGGCCGAGATTGGCAGCCTCGACGTCAAGCCGATCGAACTCCGCTGACCGTGCCGTGGCGGCCCGCCGCCGTCGCGGCGCTCGTCGGCCCCCGCGGCTACCAGTTCACCTGCGCGATGTCGGGCGACCAGCCGCCGCCGGCGGAGGGGCGCCGCGGCGCCTGCGTCTGCATCGACCGCCAGGGATCCGGCCCGGTGAACGTGCCGCCGGGAAGGCGAACCACCCACGGGCCGGCACCCCGCGACATTCTCGCGAACGATTCCTCCAGCTGTCGGCGCTGGACTTCCTGCTGCCGGCGGACGCGTCGCCGTTCGGCCTCGGCCGTGGCGGTGGCATAGGCGATCCGCGCCTGCTGCGAGGCCTCGGCGGCGGTGTGGATCGCGTCTTCGTAGCGTTGCCGCTCCAGCAGCGACCTGGCGGAATCGATCGCGGCGGCGGCCCCGCGGACGTCGGCCTGCACGCCCTCGGCGTACCAGGCCGCGACCCTGCGGACGAGCGAATCGGTCTCGTCGATGTCGCTGGTCGCCTGCCGCGCGAGCCGGTCGTCCTCGGCGGCGAGTTCCTCCCCGCGCGACACGGCGGCGTCGGCCGCCTCGACGAGCTGGGCGGCCTGCCTCAGATCGGGCCGCAGGTTGCGGAGCCCCTGGTCGGCCACCTCGATGATGCGGCCGGCCTCCCGACAGCGTTCGTTGGCGCGGACGCGGTCGGTCCGCTGCGACTCAAGCCGTTTCTCCAGGTTCGAGAGACGGACGGCCGCCTGATCGCGACGTCCCGGCAGTATCCGCCGCAGTTCCTCCAGTTCCGCCAGGCGATCGGTGATGGCCGCGAGGCAGCGATCGACCCAGTCCTGCTGACGAACCGTCTCCTCGAGGATCGCCACGCCGCGCAGATGGTGCTGACGGTGCGAAGCGACCGCCTCGTGCGCCTCACCGAGCAGCGATTTCACCCGCACGAGCCCCTCGTCGGCCTCGGTCAGGTTGTTGGACACGTCGGACCAGGAGCTCTCCGCATGTTCGGCGGCCAGTGTTTCAAGCGCCGCGGCGGCGGCCAGCCTGCCGGCGATGAGCGGCTCGACCCGGGCCGCGCAGGCCGGCAGGAGCTCTTCGGCCTTCGTCCGCGCCGCCAGGAGGCTCTCGATGAGCGCGACCGCCTCGGCGTCGGCCCGCTCGGCACGTTCGATGTGGGAGAGCGCCGGGTCGATCTCGCCCTCGTCGAGCAGTTGCGCCGCGAGGTTGGAATGCCTGGCCGCTGCCTCGACGCGGTCGTCGGGATTGGCTCCCGGCTCGGTGAACAACCAGCCCTCGGCGCGAAGACGCTGCACCCGCTCGACGATCTCGCCGGTATGGGAGACCGCCTTTTGCCGCCGGTCGTCGGCGGCCTCGAGCGCATCGACCCGCACGAGCATGCTCTCGAGCGTGCCCCGGGCATCCTCGAGCGTGCCCCGGGCCGCGACCGGGTCGCTCTCGAGCTGTTCGCCCGCCCGCGTCCGGTGTCGCGAGACCTCGGCGAGCGCCGGCTGAAACACCGCCGCCGTCCGGCCCCGACGGGCGACGCCGTCGAGCCGGCCGGTCGCCTCGGCGATCTCCGCGTCGAGTGTCACCGCACTCTCACGCGCCTTTTCGTGCGCCTGCTCGAGGGCGTCGAGCGGCGCCTTGCATTCACCCGCCACGGCCTCGAGCGGCGGGCGGGCCTCGGCCGAGTCGAGCAGCCGCATCGCGTCCTCGGCGGCACTCGTCCCCAGAAACCATTCGGCGTCGATCTTCTCCTGGGCCCGTTCCCAAACGTCCATCAGGCCGAGCCAACGCTCGCGATAGCGACCGATCGCCCCCTGCACGTTGTCGTAGGTGGAGCGGGTCATGCCCTGCATCGGCGTCTGAAAGTCAGGGTCGGCGTGCGGCAGCATCCGGTGCCGCTCCTGCTGGCCGTCGAGCATGTCGGAGAGCGCCACCACCTCGCTCTTGAACGCCGCCAGTTTCAGGCGGGCGGCCCTCATGCGGCTGGAGTGCCGGGCCGCCTGCACGAGCAGGCCGCCGAGCAGTCCGGCCGTGCCGATGCCCACCAACCCCAGGGGGAGCGTGCGGGTCTTGAAGACATGGGCCGCCTCGGCCCGTCGCCGCCGCGCGTCGGTTTGCTCGCGGATCCAGGTTTCCGTGCCGTTGACGAGTTCGGCGAGGCCCGCATCGAACAACCCGTCCTTGGCCCGCGGCACGAACTTCGCGGCGATCAGTTCCTTCTCGAGCGTCTGGCGGTCGAGGCCCACGGCCGCCTCGATCGACCAGGGCACGTCCATGGCGATCTGCCGGTCGCCGATGTCGAGCACGATCGTGACGTCAGCGGATGGATTGAAGCCGCTCGCATCGCCCTGCGATTCCTCCCGCCAGCGGGCGACCAGTCGTTCCAGCAGCCCCGCCGCATCGCCGGCACTCCCGGCGGCGTCGACCACCACCACCCGGTAATCGCGACCGGCCTGCTTCTTGGCCGCGGCGATCGCCCCACGCGTCTCCTCGAAGTCGTCCTTGACACCGCTGACGAACACGCGAGGCGGGTCGTCCCGTCGCGGGGCTGCCGGTATTTCCGGCTCGGCGGCAAAGCCGTGGACCGCGGTCATGAGGGCCGTGAAGGCGAACGACTTCACGATGCCGCGCCATGAGACGGGGCATCCGCGGGTGACGTGCATGGTGGCTCCAGTCGCTGAGGCTGTCGGACGTTCGGGCGAGTGTATCCGCGGCGCAGGGCCCCCTTCCACGCCCCGGACTTCGGGCCGATGGCACGGGGCCCCGCACGCCCGCTACCCGCCCGCGGCGAGCGTGCGCCGGCCCAGGGAGTCGGCGGCCGCGATGGCCGCCACAACGGCGGCGGCATCGACCGGAAACGGCATGTTGTGGATCGTCTCTCCCGCCACCGTCGCCCGCTGGGCGATCGCGCGGACCGCCGCGTTGGCCGCCGCGTGAGGCTCGTCCGGCAGGCCGAGTTGGGCCAGTGTCACGGGCAGTCCCGTGCGGACGAAGAAGGAGGCCACCCGTTCGGCCTCCGCCGCGCGGGCCGCCTGGGATGCGCTGTCGGCCTCCGCCTGCTGCTCGAGGGCCAGCTGCACGAGCGTGCCAAAGGCGACCTTTTCGCCATGGAGCATGCCGTGCATCACAGGCACCACGGTGAGGCCGTTGTGGATGGCGTGCGCCGCGGCGAGGCCGGCCGATTCGAATCCCAGGCCCGAGAGCAGCGTCGCGGCCTCGACCACCTGCTCGAGTGCGTCGTCGGCGGCGTGTCGGCGGCAGGCCTCGAGCGCCGCCACGCCGTGCTCGAGCACCACGTCGCGGCACAGCCGCGCCATCTCCAGGGCCGCCAGCGTGGAGCGGCCGCCGCGCATGTTCGGCTTCGCCGCGGCGACGGCCGCGCGGGCCTCGTAGAAGGTGCTCATGGCGTCGCCGATGCCGGCAGCCAGAAAGCGGGAAGGGCCGGCGGCGATCACCTCGGTATCGACGAGGACGAGATCGGGCGAGCGCCGGTGGATTTCAAGGCCCTCGACCGCGCCCGCCTCCGGCCCCTCGTCGACATAGACGACCGAGAGCGCGCTTGTGGGCGCGTCGGTCGAACAGACGGTGGGACACGACACGAAGGGCCGCCGGTCCGCGGCGGCCGCCGCCCGGGCGGCGTCGAGTGTTTTTCCGCCACCGGCCCCGACGATCACCGCGGCGTCGAATGATCGGGCCTCGCGGGCAAGCGCCGCGATTTCGCGGCGGCTCGATTCACCACCGAACGCACGGACGCGGTGCTGCCAGCCGGCCGCCGTAAATGCCGCCGCCCACGTCGGGGCGAGTCTGGAGATGGCGGCGTTGCCGGCGACGACGAGCACCGGGCCCGACAGCCCGACCGCCCGCATTTCGTCGGCCAACCGGAGGGTGGCGCCCGGGCCCTGGACATACCGCAGGGGCGAGCAGAACACGAGTGGTGGCGGCCCGGGAGGAGGCTCTCGCGTGGATGACACGTCAGAACCCGCCGATCTCGTCGGCGTTGATCCGCGGTGTGCCGGGCATGAGGGGCACCGGGCTTTCCGGCCGTCCGAGCGGAGCGGGCAAGGGGCTTTGGGAGCGAGGCAGCCGGCCCGGACGGGCCGTCGGTAGCAGGCCGCCACGGAAGCCGCCGCGACCATCGGGCGACGTCGCCGTGGTGCGGCCGGATGCGTTCCTGCCGGTGGAGCGGCTTCTCTGGGGGTCGGATTCGGGCTTGAGCGCCCCGTAGCCCGGCCGGGCCGCAGGGGCACCGGCGCGAACGCCACCCATGGTGGCACCGGTCGGCCTCGGTGCGGTCGTCCGCTGTTCGGGAGCCCGCGTGCCGGGGGGTGCCGCCCGATTCTTCCGCCCCGGTGGCGGTGCCGCCGGGGCAGCTGCCTCAACGGGCGGCTTTTCGTCAGCCTCGATCACCCGTGGCCGCCCCGTGAGCGGATCGATCGACGCGTTCATCTGCGTCTCCAGCCGGCTGCGGCGCATCCGCGCGCGGGCGACGGCCGCTTCGGACTCGTCGATCGTGCCATTCCCGTCGGCGTCCCATTTCCGCACCAACTCCTCGCGGGTCATGCCCGAGGGAGCCAGGTCGTCGTCTCCGGCTTGGCGAAGGCCACCCGTCGGATCGATGTCGAGCGGAGCCTGCGCCGAAGCCGGGAGCGTCGCGGCCGCGATCAGAATCACCAGGGTGGCCGGGCCCACGAGCGGCCACGAGGCTCCGTGTCGCCGGCGATCGGCTTGGGCACTGGGCATGCGACGAGGCTTCACGAGGTTTGGGAGGCCGGGGATCTTCAGTCTATCGTGCGCCCGGGCCCCGGTGCCAGCGACAGGAGCATGCGGTGGGCTGCTGCGGCGGAGTCGCCACCGGCCCGCTCCCACTCCCGCGTGGCGACATGGCAATGCACGACGTGGTCGCCCACCTGGGACGGCGGCGGATCGACCGTGCGGCAGACACTTTCGGCGAGCGGGCAGCGGGTGTGAAAGCGGCAGCCCGCAGGAGGCCGCGCGGGGCTCGGCACGTCGCCGGGCAGCACGATGCGGCTGCGCCGCTTCGACAGATCGACCGAGGGCACCGCGGAGAACAGCGCGATCGTGTAGGGGTGCAGCGGCTCGAGCCTCAGCGTGGCGGCCGGCGCCCGCTCGACGATCCGTCCGAGATACATGACCGCCACCTCGTCCGCCACGTATTCCACGGCCGAGAGGTCGTGGGAGATGAAGAGGTAGGTCAGCCCGAGCTGCTCGCGGAGGTCCACGCCTTTCAGCGAGCTTGACGGTAATGAAGATAATGAAGTTATTCATTTTACTTGGAGTAATGATGTCGGGCATGATTTCTGCGTCACAATTACAGAAAACGG
>SXHR01000039.1:0-24955 GCA_005773625.1 Planctomycetaceae bacterium
AAACTTGTTGTCGGTGGGCGGGATGATCTTCCCGAAGTACTCCCGCAGCAGGTCGGGATGCTCGCGGACGGCCGTGTCGGTGTCGGTGAAGAGCACGCCCTTCTTGGCGAGATCCTCCTGCAGCGAACCGTAGACCACCTCGCTCTCGAACTGCGCCTTGACCCCGGAGAGAAACTTCCGCTCCGCCTCGGGAATGCCCAGCCGGTCGAATGTCTTCTTGATGGCGTCGGGCACCTCCTCCCAGGTCTTGCCCTGCTGCTCCGCCGGCTTGAGGTAGTAGAAGATGTCCTGGAAGTTCACGCCCACGTGGCCGCCCCAGTGGGGCATCGGCTTGGATTCGAAAATCTCGAGCGACTTCAGCCTGAAGTCCCGCATCCAGCCGGGCTCCCGCTTCATCTCCGATATCTGCGAAACGATGGCCGCATCGATGCCCCGGCGGGCCTTGAAGACGGCGGGGGAATCGGTGCGGAAGTCGTATTTGTTGATCTCGCCGAGCTGCGCGTGGACAGCCGCGAGCGTCGCTGATTCGTCGAGTCCGGTGGACATGATGCTGCTCCTGCGTTGACCGACACGTATGACCCGCTACACCGACACTTGCTCAACCGACAACCGCTCCAGCCCCGGCCGTCAGGCGGACACCGCCCGCGCCGACTCTTCCATCGCCTTTTCCGCCGCGGCCGCCTCGGGATACGCCCCGCGGATCCGCTCGTAACCCCGCTTGTGAAGCTCCTGGGCCAGCTCCGGCCCGCCCGACTCGACGATCCTTCCGCCGAGCATGACGTGCGTTTTGAGGGGGATGTTGTGCTCCAGCAGTTGCTCGTGATGGGTGATGATCAGGATGCCCATCTCGGCGCCGCCGATCCGGGCGATGCTCTCGCTTGCGAGCCTGACGGCGTCGGCGTCGAGGCCGCTGTCGGTCTCGTCGAGCACCGCGAACTTCGGACGCAGCATGGCGAGCTGCAGAATTTCGGCCCGCTTCATCTCTCCGCCGGAAAACCCGTCGTTGACGTAGCGGCGGGCAAAATCGGTGTCCATC
The DNA here is from genome assembly GCA_005773625.1 of Planctomycetaceae bacterium. Classification (GTDB taxonomy): domain Bacteria; phylum Planctomycetota; class Planctomycetia; order Pirellulales; family UBA1268; genus QWPN01. Next base: position 1,037 of record SXHR01000039.1, read on the forward strand.
GAGAGCTCGCCCATCTTGCTCTTGAGCTCGTTGCGGAAGTCCCGCATCGCCATCAACTCCTGCCCCTCCTTGCGGTCGGGGTTGCGGACGTTGGTGACCGCGTGCCGCAGAAAGTCTGCGAGCCGCACGCCGGGAATCGACATCGGCCGTTGAAACGCGAGGAACACGCCGGCGCGGGCCCGCTGATCGGGCTCCATCGCGAGCAGATCATGCCGGTTGCCGTCGGCATCGATCAGTTCGACCGAACCCGAAGTGATCTCGTAGGACGGGTGGCCCATGATCGCGTAGCCGAGCGTGCTCTTCCCGGAGCCGTTGGGCCCCATGAGCGCGTGGATCTCGCCGCGGCCGATCTCGAGATCGACGCCCTTGAGGATCTCCTGGCCCTCGACGGAGACGTGCAGATTGGAGATGACGAGCTTTTCTTTTGCGGCGTGGGTCATGATTGTCGGGAGGGCGGTGAGGGGTGGGCGTGGGGAGATCAGGACTGTCTTCGGGAACGTCTTCAGGACTGGGTCTTCTGGTGGTCGAACACGAGTTCGTCGGCGGCGACGGCGGGAGCCACGTAGCCGGAGTGATGCGGCACGGGAAGTTCATCGGCGATCTTCCCCATCCCGCCCTTCTGCCTGGCGATCCTCTGGCCCTGGATCTTGTCCTGAATCCGCATCAGGCCCTCGAGCAGGCTTTCGGGACGCGGCGGGCAGCCGGGCACGTACACATCCACGGGCACGACGAGATCGACGCCCTTGACGACGTGATAGCCCCACTTGAAGTACGGCCCACCGCCGGTCGTGCAGGCGCCCATGGCGATCACGTATTTTGGATCGGGCATGAGGTTGTAGAGGCGGCGCACCCGGCTGGCCATCTTGTAGGTGACGGTGCCCGCCACGATCATCAAGTCGGCCTGCCGCGGCGTGGCCCGGAACGCGCCGGCCCCGAAACGGTCCATGTCGTAGCGGCTCGCACCGGCGGCCATCATCTCGATCGCGCAGCACGCCAGACCGAACGTCATCGGCCAGATGCTCGACTGGCGGGCCCAGTTGATCGCCTGCTCGACCGTCGTGAGCACGAGGTTTTCCTCGAAGCGACCTTCGATCCAGGGCTTCGGCAGACTGGGCTGGGCGGCGTTGATCGTCATTGCTGGGGCTCCGTGACTGTCTTTGGCGGCTTACGACCGACCGGCATTCGATGATGGAATCGGCATTCTTTCAAGCCCTTGCGACAGCGGCGGCGGGGCAGCCTCCGGTCGGCTGGCGTCGCCCGCGGCGGTGAACCGGCAGCAGGCGGCCCCGTCGAGGCGACACTCGGACAGTTGCACAGCGACCCCGGCCAGATCCTGAAGCATCAGCCGCTCCGCCGCACAAACCGAACGGTCCTGCTCGGCCAAGTCGGGGTAGGGGCAGGAATAGCTGGTGAGCACCGGCAGGGACGTTCCTTGCTCGACGCTGCACGAAATGCCGCGTTCACCGAGGAGGGCCGCGACGCTGGAGAGCCTTTCGGTGGGCGTTTGCCCCGAAACCCGGTCGCGGTAGACGTCGGCAAGCGAGCCGGCGATCCGGTTCAGGAGACCCTGCCTGACCGACGGCTCCCGCACAGACCTGATTTCCCGCCACAGAACCATCGCGAGATCCCGGAAGTTGTCGCCACCGAGCCGCCGACCGGCCGCCGTGAGACTGTAGACATGGGCGGGGCGGCCGCGAGGCCTCGCTTGGACCCTGCGATCGACGACACCGGCCCGCATCAGCCGATCGAGCCGCTGCCGAACCGCCGTTGCCGTCACCCCGAGGTGCCCGGCAAGCTCCCCGATCCCCAGAACGGCGTCCCCGCGGAGCAGTTCCACGATGGCTGCGTCGGAGTCACGGAAGTTGGGGGCCGAGTCGGACATACAGGTCAATTTACGCCGGTGGTCATTTTTGACAACCAGACGTGCGAAAAGTGGGCCGGAGTCGGAGGGTATCGGCACTGGAAGCACCGTTTCGCCTCCCGATTTGCCGGGGCGGCGGTCGCTTTCCGTGACCAGAGTCATCCATGACCGTCGTCCGCACGATCGATCACGGGGGAAACGCCGCGGGTTTCCACAGTCTGCTAAGGTGATCGGACCCGCAGCAGGGTGCGGAGAAACGAGGGTTTTCTCGATGTCGCCCGCCCCACCACTCACCGACAGCGGCTGGTTTTGGGGGGCGGTGTTTTCGGTGATGGCGCTGGCTGGGATCGGACTGATCGCGCGAAAGTTCGACGTGCGGCAGCAGCAGGTCGAAGGGCGATTCCTCGGCCGCCAGCGTGCCCACGAGGAACGGCAGCGGCGTTCCGCGGGCGAGGAGCCGATCGACCTCGCGGACTCGGCCCGTCAACGGGAGGACGTCGCCCCCGGCCGGATCGTGCCGCTCTGGACACTGGCAACGGCTGCCGCCGTTGCGGCAGCCGGCTCGCTCGCCATGCTCGCCCGCGAACGCGGCTTCTCCCCGTCGCCGGCTGTGCGGGCTTCCCGGAATCAGCATGCCGCGCCGACCTCCGCTGCGCTGCCGTCAGAAAAGCCCGACAGCGAGCGGCCGGCGGCGGGATAGCGGTTTTCCCGACCACTCCGGGGACCGGTTGCGTCAGCCGATGATCGACCGGCGGCGGGCGAGGTAGTCCCAGACGACGAACCTCTCGAGATCCTTGCCGGCGGTGAAAAAGACCCTGCCCTGCGCGGCCTCCGCGAGTCGGTAGGCAAACTTGATGTCTTCTCTCGACTGCGACCAGCCCGAGAGCAGAAACACGTTGACGGTGATTCCCTCGCGATGGCAGAGCGTCGCCTCCCGGATCGTCGCCTCCTCCGTTCGGCGGTGCGGCGGGTAGAGCAGGTAGAGCTCGCTTCCTTCGAAGTGGGCCGTGGGCAGCCCGTCGGTGATGATGATCACCTGCTTGTTCGGGGTGTCCTGCCGAACCAGATGCTGCCGCGAAAGCGACAGCGCGTGCTGGATGTTGGTGAAATGGGGCGGCACGTCCGACTCGCTGATCGCCGGATCGGCCATGTCGGCCCGCAGGCGGACGACCGAGTCGAAGATGGTGACGGGCTTCGGCAGCAACGTCAGGACCTCGCCGACCGAACGGGGCTTCGCGAACGACGCCATCTCGATGAACTGGACGAAATCCCCCGGATACTCGCGGTGCACGAGCCCCTGCAGCGCCAGCGCCATCCGCTTCACGCTCACATACTGCCCGCCGTAACGCATCGATCCGCTCATGTCGAGCACCACCGTCGTGGCACACTTCGGATTGTTTCGCGTGCGATGCACCTCGATATCCCGGGCGTCGAGTCGCAGCCGCCGCGGCCGACCGTCGCTGGAGGCCGAGTCGTCGCCCGCCTGCCGGAGCATGGCGTTGACCAGCGATCCCGGAATGTCCATGTGGGCCACCGAGTCGCCGAATTCGTACGGCCGGGTGGGCACGAGCTCGACCGCACCGTCGCCGACGATGCCCCCCTGATGCCGCCCCGTCCGCGAGGGGTCGAGCGCCGAGAAGATCTGCTCGAGGAGTTTCCCCTGGAAGATTCGCAGGGCCTGTGGCGTGAGCTCGTAACCCGTCTTCCGACGCTGCAGGCCCTGCTCGGCGGCCGCCTGCTCCACGATCTCCTGGATCTGACGCCGAAGCTGATCGAGTTCGTCCCGCTCACCCTGCTCGACATACCGGCCGAGCGACTCCATGTCGATCAGGAACACCCGGGCATTCTTCCGGGCCTCCTCGACCTGCCTGAGGAGTTCTTCGATCTCCTCGAGCCGCTCCTTCACCTCGAGTGCCTCCGGCACGGTGAGCTTCTCGCGGCCGGTGAACTGCCACTTCGCGACGAGCTCGTCGATCTGATACACCTCGCCGAGCTTCTCGATCAGCCCGGGGAGCTGTCCCGCAAACCGCGACTGGTCGTCGTCCACGGAATACCACAGCCGTTCGAGCTGCCGGATCTGTTCCTCGCGAACCGCCTTGGCGAACCCCTCCCGCGACCTCGCCGGCGGCTGCATCCGCTGCGCCGCCTCGCGAAACTGCCGCCGCGCCTTCTTCTGCACGCCCTCCGTCTGATACCGCTCGAGGATCTTCCGCCGCGCCTCCTCGAGCTGCCGACGGATCGAGTCGAGCGACGGCCCCAGGCCCTTGATCTGTTCGGGATCGAGCATCACCGCCGCGGCAAGTTGCTCCTCGGTGAGGTCGGTCATGTCGCCGAACTCGAGCAGATGATCGATCGCCGGCGAGACCAGATCGACCGCCGGCGGGCGGGGGGGTGGAATCCGGGCGGGGTCGTACCGCTGGTAGGTGTGGAGAATGCCGCCGAGCGTGTCGCGATTGGGCATGGGTCAGCGGAAGCCTCCGGTATCGTAGGTCGTCCGGCCATGGGCCTGGAGGCGGCTGATTCGTTCGGTGGCGTAGAGCCCGGCGAGCACGAACTCGATGCAGCTGGCCCTCACGGCCGGGTCTCGGGCGACGTTGACCTCGAAGGCCTTGTCCCAGATGGCGGGCACCTCGGTGACGAGTCGCTCGTAGGCGGCCGATGGCACCATGTCGCCAACCTCGATCTTGACCCCCTGGCCGAAGACCTTTGCGATCTCGTCGAGCCCGTGCTCCTCGACGTATTCCTCGAACACCGTCGCGATCGCCTCCGCCACGACGGCATCGAGCACCTGCCGCTCGCTCATCTGATGGCTCCCCATCATGTCGAGTTCGAGCTTGCCGAGGCTCGATGAATAGAGGTGGCCGAGGTCGCTGATCCGCGGCACCGCCGGCCGCTCGTCGAGCCGCACGCCCCGCTGCCGGGCGCTGGCGACCATCGTCTCGTAGTTGGCGATGGAAAACCTCGCGCTCACTCCCGACTGCTGATCGATGAACTTGCTCCTCCGGGCCGAGATCGTGATCTGCTCCAGGATCTGCCGCATGAAAGCGGGCACCACGACCGGCCATTCGCCGCCGAGATCGATCCCCGCCTCCTGCTCCACCATGCGGATGCCGAGGTCGCGGTCGCGGGGATAGTGGGTGTTGATCACGGCGCCGATCCGGTCCTTGAGCTGCGGGATGACCTTCCCCGAGCGGTTGTAGGTCGAGGGATTGGCCGAGAAGAGCAGCATCACGTCGATGTCGAACTTCACCGGATAGCCGCGGATCTGCACGTCCCGCTCCTCGAGGATGTTGAACATCCCCACCTGCACGAGCTCGTCGAGTTCCGGAAGTTCGTTCATCGCGAAGATGCCACGGTGCAGCCGTGGTATGAGTCCGAGGTGGATGGCCTCCTCGCTCGACATGCTCGTGCCGCCCGCCAGTTTCGCCGGGTCGATTTCACCGATGATGTCGGCAAACTTCGTGCCCGGCGCGAGCCGTTCGGCATACCGCTCCGCCCGGGGCCACCAGGCGATCGGCACCTCCGCCGGGTCGCGACCTGCCACGAGCCGCCGGCCGGCCGACGTGATCGGCGCGTAGGGATCGTCGTGGAGCGGGATCGCGGGATCGTCGAGGTAGGGGAGGTGCTCGTCGAGAAACCGCACGAGCAGCCGCATCACGCGGCTCTTGGCCTGCCCCTTCTCCCCGAGGAAGAGCATGTCGTGCCCGGCCAGCAGGGCGATGCTGATCTCCGGAATGACGGTGTCGTCATACCCGACGATTCCCGGGAAGAGTTCCTCGCCGTCCCGGAGCATCCGGAGGAAGTTCTCCCGAACCTCGTCCTTCACGGTGCGGCTCCTCCAGCCGCTCGCCGTCAGTTCCGCAAGCGTGGAGGGCCTTCGCTGGCTGCTCATTTCGCAGGGTCTCCGAGGTGTGAGCGCATTCTAGCCGCCTGCGGGCAAAAGTGATCCCTGGGCTCCGTCCACGCGATCGACCGCCGGGGCCGCCCGGAGCCTTCCACGCCGCGCCAACGGCCGCGGATCCCGCCTGAGCAGGATCAGTAGGCCGCGGCGTCCGTCGCCGGACGGCCGTCGAGGATCGCGGCCGCATCGCCGACGCCGATCCGCGCGCAACCCATGTCGAGATAGCGGACCGCGTCGGCCCAGGTGCGGATGCCCCCCGAGGCCTTCACCCGCAGACGTCCGCCGACCGTGTCGAGCATGATCCGCACCGCTTCCGGAGTCGCTCCCGTCGGGCCGCTCGACCTCACGCCGAAGCCCGTCGAGGTCTTCACGAAATCGGCGCCCGCCGACTCGGCGAGCCGGCAGGCCGTGGCGATCTGCTCGAGCGAGAGGTAGCAGGTCTCGAGGATCACCTTCACGACCACCCCCGCGGGCTTCGCCACCGCCACCACCGCCGCGATGTCGCCGAGAACCGTCGCCTCGTCCCCCGACTGGAACGCCCCCAGATTCATCACCATGTCGAGCTCGCGGGCCCCGTCGGCGATCGCCAGCCGCGACTCGCAGGTCTTCACTTCCGGCCGCTGGGCCCCGTGCGGAAAACCGATCACGCTCGCGACCACGACCGGACTGCCGGCGACGAGCCGCGCCGCGGCGGCCACGTCGCACGATCGCACGCAGAGGCAACCCACGCCCCGGCTCACGCACATCGCCGCGTGCTGGGCGAGATCGTCACGGGAGAACTCGGGCCTGAGGACGGCATGGTCGAGTGTCTTGGCGACGTCGGCGACGGTGCGCGATGACATGGCGGCGGTTCTGGCAACGGGGGTGAAAGCAGCGACGGGAAAAAACACCCTACCACGCGCCGTCCGCCACGACACCCGGCATGCGAGAGCCGCTGCGGTGCCGCGTCCGCCTGACGCTCCGTTCGCCGATTCGTCCCCGCCCGTGCCCGATTCATTTCTTTTTCGTCAGCGGCACCTCTCTGCCACCTTCCACATTTGCTACCATTCCCCCCTAGGCAACAGCCCGGGGAAAGATCATTCCTCATCGCCGGTTCGCACCGCTGATCGTGCTCGCGACTTGCGTCGGCTTCGCCATGCCCGCCCCGGCCGACATGATCCTGTTCGTCTCGGACCTGCAACTCTCGGGGTCGCCGGCAGGGCAGCTGACGCAGCCCGGCTGGTTTGCCGAAGAATCGGCGAAGTTGACCGGAACGACCTCGCTGTCGCTGACCCCGACCGCAAGCGGCTCTTCGGCCGGCGTCACCGCCTCGCTCATCACCGCCGGCAACTGGGAAACACGCGGCGGCACGGCCGAAGGTCGGGATCCCGTCGCCGGAACCTCCTTCAACGACGTCGTCTCCGATCTCTGGGTGACGAGAACCATGTCGTTCACCATCGCCCTGTCAGGGCTTTCAACCAGCGGCACCTACCGCATCAGGACATGGCACAACGATTCCTACAATTCCAACCAGGGATTCGCCGCGGGCGGCGGCAGCGTGCAGATCTCGGCGAGCGGCGCCACGGTCGTCACGGCCATGAACGGGACGGTGACGAACCTTCGGGGCACCCAGACCGATTCCGCCTTCGGGATCCCATCGATGACCTTCACGCCCACCGTGTCGAACCCGCAGATCTCGCTGACCCGTGTCGGCGGAGGCATCGTGGCCCTGCCCGTGAATGGCGTCGAGTTGACGGCGATCGCGGTCCCCGAGCCCGCGACAGCGGTCCTCGCCGCGGTGGCCGGCATCGGCGGCCTGCTCATCGCCCGGCGGCGAGCCGCTGCAGGGCGGCGATGCCGCGGTCGAGCGTTCGCTCGCTGACGGTGTAGGCGATGCGGAAGTGGGTGTCGGCGCGGCCGAACACGCTGCCCGGCACCACGATCAGTTTCTCCTCGGCAGCCGCCCGCTCGGCGAACGCCTTGCCCGATCCGCCCGGAGCCTTCGGGTAGAGATAGAACGCGCCGCCGGGCTGCACGAACTCATAGTGGCCACGGAGGCCCTCCATCAGCTTATTTCGCTTGCGGCGGCACTCGGCGAGCGGCAGGTCCATCGGGCAGTCGAGGGCCGCGATCGCGGCCCACTGCCCCGGCTGCGGCGCGCAGACGAAGGTGTACTGCTGCATCATCGTCACGGCATCGATGATCGGCTTCGGGCCGTGAATCCAGCCCACCCGCCAGCCCGTCATGGCATGCGACTTCGAGAAGCCGTCGATCACGACGACCTGCTCGGAGTGCAGGGCAGGGGAGTGGAAGGGCGAGTCATAACAGTAGGAGCGGTAGAGCTCGTCGCTGACGAGCGTGACCCCCCGCTGCTCGGCGAGCGCCGCCAGATCGCGGACCGTGTCGGCGTCGGCGACGAAGCCGGTGGGATTGGCCGGCGTGTTCAGCAGGATCGCCCGCGTGGCCGGCGTGATCGCCGCGGCGACCCGGTCGACATCGATCCGAAACGACGGCGAGGTGTCGATCGGCACCACGCGGCCCCCGAGAAACTCGACGAGCGGCCGGTACATCACGAACGCCGGCTCGAACACGATCACCTCGTCGCCGGGATCGACGAGCGCCATCAGCGCGAGCACGAGCGCCCCGCTCGAGCCGCTGGTGACGCACAGCCTGCGGTCAGGCTGCCCGGTTTCCCGCCGGGCATCCGCCTCCAGCCGCTCGCGGAGCGCGGAAACCCCCTGCGTGGGCGTGTAACCGTTCCTGCCGGCGTCGGCCGCCGCCTTCGCCGCCTCGCGGGCCGCCGCCGGCATCTCGAAATCGGGCTGGCCGATCGAGAGGTTGACCGGGTCGTCGAGCTGTGCCGCGAGGTCGAACGCCTTGCGGATGCCCGACGAATCGAAGGCGGCCGCCCGCTTCGACACGCTCCACCGCGACCGGGCCACCGACTCGGGCTCGTGCATCACGCAAACACCCCGGCGTTCAGCCGGCGTCCTTGAAGAGCTCGGCGAGCCGCTCGGCGAGCTTCTCGCCCCGCGCGTTGAGCGTGATCACGTTGCCGTCGCGGCCGATGAGGATCAGCTGCGGGATCCCGGAGATGCCGTAAAACTGCGCGGTCGGGTCCTGCCAGCCCTTGCCGGCGTAGATGATCGGCCAGGGGATCTTGTTTTCAGCCACGAAGGCATCGACCTTCCCCTTCTCCTCGTCGAGACTGATGCCCACCACCTCGAAGCCCTTGTCGTGGTATTTCTCGTATTCGGCGAGCATGTTGGGGATCTCGGCGATGCAGGGGCCGCACCAGGTGGCCCAGAAATCGACGAGCACGACCTTGCCGACGAGCGACTTCTGGTCGAACGCCGTGCCGTCGAGCAGGTCGCCCTTGATCTCCATCGGCTTGCCGGGGAGCGAGAGGAGCCGCAGTTTGCCCGCGAAACTCTCGCCGAGTTCCTTGATCCGCGGATTCTTGCTGGCCGTGAGGATCGGGCCAAACGTCATCAGTGCGTCGGCAGCGACCTTCTCACCGTCGGGGATCTGCTCGAGCGCTCCGCAGAGCTGCATCACGAGCCCGGCGGTCTGCTGGTCGTCGGGATTCGCGGCCAGCAGCGCGGCGGCCTTCTTCACGAGTTCCGGTGCCGCGTCGAATTTCTCCTCGGCGAACATCTTCTGCGCCTCGGAGACGACGAGGAGCCGCTTGGCCTCCATCGCGAGTTCCTCAACGGGGCTGTCGGCGAGGGTCGCGGCGAAGGCGGCGAGATCACCGCCGGCCTGCTCGTCACCCAACTGTGAAAGCCGCATCAGGCTCGCGAGCTTCAGCTTCGCGGCCTTCGCGTAGAGCGGATCATCGGCCTTCACCTGGGGGAAGATCGCGTCTGTCGCCTCGATCGCCACCCGCGAAACATCGCGGATGTACGTCATCATCTCCTGCCGCGAGCGGGGCTGCGTCTTCGGCGGCATGAGTCCCTCGACGAACGCGAGCATCTCCTCGGGCGTCCCCTGCGGCAGCGCCGGCACGCTCAGTTCGGTGGCTGGAATGGGGTCGGCCCCGGCGGTGGCCGGCTGCATGGCCTGCAGCGACACGGCGTTGATTCCGATCCCGGCGACGACGGCGAGCACGGTCAAAACCAGCCGGAGGAGCGACGAGCGGGAGTCGTGGGGGCGATTCGACATGGAGACCTCGAGGGAAAAAGACCGGAGCCGGACGGCTCCGTGGGTGTGCGGATCGTAACCGCCGCGCACCGGCGGGGGCAACCACCGGGTGTGGCTTACTTCACCACCGTGCGGAATCGAACGAAACCGCTTTCACCGGGCTGGAGCGTCCCCTCGAGCCGCCAGGTGAGGACGACCGCCCCGTCGTCGCCGGTCTCGGTGACGAAATCGGCCGGCACGCTGGCTGCCGCGGAATCGGGAACGTAGTCGAGCCGGGCCGGGAGGGCGTCGGCGAGCACCACCCCCGTGAGCGGACGATCGCCCGAGTTGAGCATGAAGATCGTGAAGTCGAGCTCCTCGCCCCCCCGCGCCGTGTCGCTGCCGGCACGCTTGCAGAGCGTGAGTTCGGCGCGGCCCGGCTCTTCGAAGCGGAGCGTGGCCGTGCCGCGATCGACCGCCACCACCGCGGCCGCCTGGTCGTTCAAGACCACGTTGGCCGCCTTGATGCACGTCCAGGCGATCGGCACGTCGAAGCCCACCTGCACCAGCGGCCGCTGCCGCAGCCGCGCGAGTTCGGGAGTCTGCTCGGCGACCCGCTCGATCGGGCCTTGGAGGCCGTCGTCCTCGCGGGGCATGTCGCCCTGGTCCACCGCGAGCGGACCGAGCCGCTCGTGCACGGCGACACCGGGCAGCGCCTTGCGGGCCGCCTCGAGGGCCACGCTCTGCGTCTTGCCGCAGACCGGCTGCAGCGTCTCCTCCAGCTCCACGCCGGCGTCGAGCGCGAGTCCGCGGGGGCCCTCGGGCCGCGCGCCTTCGAACGGGCGGGTGACCTCGCGGACGGCGCCGAAGCGGGGTGCGAACACGCAGGCGCAGTTGGAGGCCACGAGCCGCACATCGACCGAGTCGGGCATCTCGTCGGCCGGACGGAAGCGGGCGACGGTGTCGCCCGCCGTGAGGTTTGCGAGCCGGTCGTCACCAACCGCCCGCGCCGGCCGGCAGGCATCGCCGCCATCGCAGACGAGATACGGACCGACGACCGGCGGCGGTGGCGGCTCGCAGGTCAGGCAGCCGGTCGGCGGGCATCGAGGACCGCAATCGCCGCTGGGGCAGGCCGCTCCCCCCGGCCCCGTGCGCGGGGCATGCGTCCTCCAGCGCGGCTCGCAGCCACCACCGATCCGGGGCAGGGCGGGGCAGGGGGCCTCGAGTCCGGCACGGGTCACCAGGAAATCCTCGATCGCGGCCTGCTCGCTCGCAGCGGGCCGCACGGCGACCGCCTCGATCGCGGGCCCGGCATCGACGACGGCGTCGAGCGAAGGCACGTCGGCCGCGGCGGGGCCCGCGGCAGCCAGCGGCGCGGCGGCACCATCCTCGATGAGCATCGTGGCGTCGGAGACGGCCCCGGTCGTCGCCAGGGCCGTCAGCGGCAACGCACGGCAAGACGCGAGCAGAAGAGCGGTCGCCGCCAGGGCGAGCATCCGCAGCCAGCGGAGCCGGACGGCCGGAGACACGACGACACGCTGAGCATCCGGGGTGTCATTCATGGCAGGCTCCCCGGCGCGGGCAGACGGTTGCCGATCACGAACTCTGCGACCGGATCGCCGAGCGTGCGGGCGACCTCGAGGGCGTCGTCACCGGGCTTGACGTCGAACCAGCCGGCAGGCACCGGGTCGGGCTGCTCCGATTCACACGAGGCGTAGACGACGCGACGAACGTGCGCGCCGCCCGAGGCGGAATCGAGGTCGTCCCCGTCGATCACGATCTCGACGGGAAATCGCCAGGCCATGCCCGGAGGGGTGGCCAGCTTCGCCAGCACGCGGACGGAGGGGAAAAGTTCCTCCCCCTCACGGCCCGGGATTCCTCCGACTCGCAGCCGGTAGGCCTGGCCCACCACCAGCCCCATTCGCAGCGGTCCGGTCCGCAGCGGCGACCAGCCCTCGGCCGTCTCGATCGCCAACTCGAGGCCCGCCGGTCCGCGAATCTCGACCGGCTGCACACCCGCGGGTAGCAGAGATTCCGGACAGGGACCGGGCTGCGGCCTCCGTGAGGCGCCAATCGCTCCCGGTATAGAGGTGTTGGCGAATGTGTCCGCCGGACTCGACGCGGCAGCCCCGGGGTCAAGTCCCCCCGAAGATGCCGAAACGAGAACGGCGGTCGCCAGCAGCCCGCGGGAGAACCGCAGCACGGTCCCTGTCCGGAAAGTCTTGATGCTCCTTGTGCCGGTGTCGTGCGTCCGCATCGGGATGGCTGTCGCGGTTTGAATGCCGGCGGCGGTCATGGATGCGGTTCCGAATGGGTCGGATGGTCAGTCTGTCCGGGAAGCTCGCGTCGGCCGCCTATTCCATCGGCTCCGGCGGGCAGGGCAGTTCGTCGCCTCCGCCGCCGTGCACCATGCGGGCACCGGCGTTGATCGTGTCGGGATCCATGCCGCCGTTGTCGACGAACCGCGTGCGATCCTCGTGCGGCTGCTTGAGATGGAGCTTCGGCACATCATGCCGCTCGAGCACGTAGGCGTGTCGCGCGGGCTTCGGGTAGCTGAGGCCCGGGAACTCCTGAACGTGGAGACCGACCGACCGCGAGGGGGGCGGAATGTGCATCTTGGTGTGGTTCGTGATCGTGTGCTTCTGCAATCCGGCGGGCACCCCGAGCGGGACGTGCGCGGGACCGGGCAAGCCGATCGGCGTGCCGACGTGGGGCATGCCGTACTGCGGTGCCGTCATGCCGGCGAGGAAGGCGGGGGGCAGTTGTGCCGGATTGCCGCCGCAGGGCATGCCGAGCGGGGCCGCCATGCCGGCGGGCGTGGCGGTGCCGGGGCCGCCCATGGCCAGACCGCCGGCGGCGACACCGGCGGCGCCCGGTGATTCGAGATCCTTGTTGCCGATGCGGATGATCGCCAGGATCGAGCCGCGGCGATCGGCTTCCACGACCGGATCACAACCGGGGTCGAGCCGGGTGCTGACGAGGGTCTCCACGCCCGCGACGGCGAGCTCCTGATACTCGGCGTCGGGAAGATAGACGACCTTCGTGACGAAGTTTCCGGTCGTCACCTGGTCGAGATCCTCCTCGGTGATCTGGAACGGCACCGCGTTGTGCGCGAGGTAGGCCGCCGTCCGCGGCGTCACGGGCGCCACTTCGAGCGACGGGTAGAGCTCGATCCCCTCGCGGCCGGGGATGTCGGTGAGCTTCAGACGGTAGATCGCACCCTGCGGGAAGTCGTAGCGGCCCGGGCTGACGAGCGGCTCGGAATCGAACCCGCCCGGCATCGAGATGTCCCAGCGAACCTGCATCCCGTCGTTGCCGACGAATCCGACCTGCGACGTGGGGGCCATGCCGTAGATCCCGCCGGCTCCGTCAGCCATCATGCCGCCGACGCCCGCCGCCTCGAGCGAGGCTTCGTAGGAGGCCGGATGGATGATGCCTGGACCGGGGCCGTCAACGCCGGGGCCGGGATGCTGGAGCATCGCTGCGGGGGGCAGAACATTGGTGTGCGGGGTGGCAACCGGCCGGATCTGGGCCAGGCCGGTGAACGGCGAATTCGCCGGAATCGTGCAGCCCGTCAGCGTCGCCGCGATCGACATGCCGACGAAGCCCTGCAGACGTCGCTTCAGCATCGCAATACCTCCAGGAACCCGTGCCGGAACGGTCGTTTGCGGCCGTCAGGAACGGCCTGTTCCGGCATGGGCCGGAAAGAGCCGATTCCGTAGACTCACCGCCGGCGACGAAGCCGGAGAACGGCCCCGACGGGACCATTCACGAGAGATGTTTCGACGCTTGGACGGTGGTTTCTTTGGCAAAATCCTCAAAGTCGGCCCGACTGTGACGATCCCAACCCACGCCAAACCTCCCGTCTTCCGCCGTCGCCTGGCGGCGGCCGCCCTGGTCGTCGCGCTCCTCCCGGCCGGGACGGCCCCGACCGGCGGCGACGAACCGGCGGCGAGCGTCTACAGCCGGGGCCCGGATGGCGCGGCCACCCCGGCGGCGGCCCCGACGGAGGATGCGGCCGCCCAGGCGGAGAGAATCGTCGCCAGTTCGCTGGCCGTGTTCGCCCGCGCCAAGGCCGTGTCGCTCAAGATCCGCCAAAAGGCCCGCGTGGGCGACCGCGTCCTCGTGGGCACGGGCCGTTACATCCAGTCGGGGAAGGGGGAGGAGCAGCGGTTCCGGTTCGACTCCACGCTGACCTGCGACACCGAGACATTCGAGCTGACGGAGGTCTCCGACGGGCTGTTCTGCTGGATGCACCAGCACAACGGCGAGGAGCCGGCGACCCTGCAGCGGATCGACGTGCGCCGCGTTCGCGGCAAACTCTCCGCGCTCAAGGCGCCCGATGCCGCCGATGGCACGGCCTACCTCGGCGGACTGCAGCGAACGCTGCGGCTGCTCCGCCACTGGTTCCGATTTTCGGAGGCCACGCCCGGCGATCTCGAAGGCACGCCCGTGTGGATCGTGCAGGGCAACTGGGCGCCCGATCATCTCGGGATCGTGCTCCCCGAGTTGAAAGACCGCATCAAACAGCCCGGCGGCGTGGGGCCGGCCGATCTGCCGGATGGCGTGCCGTGGAGCATCCGCCTGTCGATCGGCAAGTCGGATCTGGTGCCGCGACGCATCGAATGGCTGGCCATCCCCGGCAGGCGGCCCGTCGCCGACGCGACTCCGGCACCGATCGGCGCCATGGACCTTCACGACGTGGAGCTCAACGGGCCCGTCGATGCCACGGCATTTTTCTATCAGCCCGCCACGGAAGGGCTGATCGACATCACCGAGATGTACGTCAACGGCCTCGGCCTGATGCGGTAGCGGCAGGCCGACCCGCTGCCACGAGCTTCTCGGCGGCATCGATGGCCGAAAGCATGCTCGACGGATCGGCGAGACCGCGACCGACGATGTCGAAGCCGGTGCCGTGCGCGACGCTCGTGCGGACGAGCGGCAGTCCGAGCGTGATGTTCACCGCACGGTGCATGCCGAGCAGTTTGACGGGGATGTGACCCTGGTCGTGATCCATCGCGACCACGCCGTCGAATTCTCCCCGGCTTGCCCGCAGGAAGAGCGTATCGGCCGGCAGGGGGCCCGTCGCGGCCACCCCGGCGGCCGCGAGCCGAGCCACGGCGGGAGCCACGATCCGTGACTCCTCGTCGCCGAACAGTCCGCCTTCGCCACCGTGCGGATTGACCGCGGCGACCGCGATCCGAGGCGGGCGGCCGAGCAGCGCGGCAAGCAGCCCGGCCAGCCGCAAGCCCGCCGCCTCGATGCCGGAGGACGACAGCCGCTCGACGGCGGACCGCAGCGACTCGTGGAGCGTGGCGTGGACCACGCCGAGGCCCGCGGCGCGGCCCGCCTGGGGATCGGCCGGCAGCCAGAGCATCATCGATGCGGCCGCGTCCGGCAGGCCGCAGGCCCGCGCGAGCAGTTCGGTGTGCCCGGGCACGTCGTAGCCGGCGGCGTGCAGGGCCTCCTTGTGCAGTGGTCCCGTGACGAGGGCGTCGGCCAGCCCGCGCCGCGTCGCCGCAAACGCCGCCTCGACGGCACGCGCCGCCGCCAAGCCACCGGCCGCCGAAATGACACCGGCCTCGATCGGCCCGCCGTCCCCGGCCGCGGGTCCGGAATCGACGACCAGCAGCGTGCGGCCTCCGGAGGGCCGCGGATCGTCGGCGGCCACCTGCTCCACGGCGAGTGCGGGCATGCCCCTGCGGCGGGCGAGCACATCGGCCAAGCATGCCGGTTCGGCGAAGACCCGCAGCCGCGCGGTGGCGTGCGCGGGAGTGGCGGCCCAGGCGAGGGCGACCACTTCCGGACCGATTCCGGCGGGGTCGCCGCAGGTCAGCGCAAGCACGGGAGGGGCGTGTATCTGCTTCATCGCGGGAGGGGTTGATGGTGCCGGTGGATCGCTTCAGCCTATAACGTTCATTGGGGCCGTGCATCGGCCTCCCGGCACGATTCCGAGCGGGCCGGACAACGAGACGCGCGAGGAGATTCAAACGGTATGGAGCGGGTGTTCACGCGGGCGGCGATTTTCGCCCTGACGCTCTTGGCGGCGACGGCGGCCGTCGGGCTTTGGCTCGGGGATCTGCATGGGGTGACCGAGCCCGCCGTGCTCCGCTGGGGCACCGTCCATCGCCTGTCGGGGGTCTTTGCGGCGCTCTCCGTGGTGCTGGTCAACAGCCTGACGGTGACCTACTTCATCGGGACCGGGCGGTGGTGCCGGGAGGTGGTCGAGGCGTATGGGCTCGACGACGAATTCATCGCCCGCAGCGGCCGACTCAAGCGGGCCGCCTTTCCCTTCGCACTCGCGGGCATGCTCGCCGTGGTGGCGATCGTGGCGTTGGGGGGCGCGGCCGATCCGGCGGCGGGCCGCAGGGGGAGCAGCGACTGGGTGACGCCGCACCTCATCGGAGGCCTCGGCCTCGCGGCGGCCATCGCCTGGTGTTTTCAAGCGCAGATGCCCGGCATCCGCGGACAGCAAAAGCTGATCGACGACATTGTCGCCGAGGTGCGACGCGAGCGGCTCGCCCGCGGACTCGACGTCGAATCGGCCGGCCCCGCCGCGGCCGCCGCGGGGGACTCGGCTTAGCCGACCGTGCACCACGTCCGCGCGGGCAGGACGCGAAGATCAGCGACCGGGAAAAGCCCCCGGCGTTTCCTCCGCTCGATCCAGTGGACGAAGGTCGGGAATGACTCTGTCCGTGGACCTTCAGCGATCCTGAGCGGGGGCGGCGACCGGGGCCGTGATCGCGTTTTGCGTGTGGGCGCCATGGGCATGCGATGACCGCTCCAAGGCGGTGATCCCCCAGGCGATCGCCAGACCCATCGCCAGCGCGGTGGTCAGCAACACGCGGTCGTGACTGTGAAACTGCACCTCCGGCAAGAGATCTGCCGCGGCGATGCACAAAAACGCCCCGGCCGCCATCGCCATGGCGATGCCGAGCACTGCGTCCTGCCGCCCGCCAAAAAGCGCGAGGCTCGTGAGAAAGCCGAAGGCGCCGATCGGCACGACGGCCGCGTAGAGCGCGTTGACCAGGAGCCTCGTCCGTGGCGAGGCTCCGGCGTCGATCATCAGCGTGGCGATGATGCCGGCATCGAACGGCTTGTGGAGGAGGATCGCGAGAAAGGTCGCGAACCCCGCCAAGAGCCCGACGCCGTGGGCGGCATCCGCCCCCACCGAGGCCGCCAGAGCAGCCCCGTCGGCGAGACTGTGCAGGGCGAGACCGGCAAACGCGCCGCACCAGGCGAACGACCGCACGGCAGGGGCGGCGGCGTGCTCATGCCCATGACCGGCGTCGTCGCCATGGCTGCCGTGGTCATGGCTGCCGTGGTCATGGCTGCAGCCGCCGTCGGCGGTGTGGTGGGCATGCCCGTGAAAGGCCCGCTCGAGCAGAAACATGAGAAAGAAGCCGGCCAGCACCCACCCCATCGTCTTTTCGATGTCGCGGTCGAGCTGCATCCAGGCATGGGGCATCAGGTGGAGCATCCCCACACCGAGCAGCACGCCCCCGGTCAGCGACAGGAGCACCTGCATCGGCCGATGGCCGAGGGACAGGAACGCCAGCGACGCCCCCCCCGCGAAGGCGGCGGTCGCGATCAGCAGGAGTTCCACCACGAGGCTGGCGAAAGCCGTCGCGTCGGGAAGCGTGGTGGCAAGGAGCATGGTGCACACGGCGGGGGTTGGAACGACTGTCGGGCCATGATCCCGTCACCGGCTGCACGAAACAAGGGCCGGCACCTGATGGGCCGCGGATCATTTCAGCCGCCGATGGATGCGGCGGGTGTCGCCTCGGGAAACCCTCGGCGTTTTCACCGTTCGCTGATCTTCGCATCCTGCTCGTGCAGGCTTGCCCGCCAGTCCGCTATCGCCGGAACTGCGACTGCGGATATTGCTGTGGCTGCTGTTGCTGCTGGTAATACGTGCGGGTGGCGTGCTGCATGTGCTGGCGGACATTGGCCATCCGCTCGGTCCAAGCCGCGTCAGCGGCCGCGATGCCGCCGAGCACGATCACGATCGCGTAGGAGATGAGGTTCGGCCAGAGCTCCGTTCCGGCGGCCTTCATCGCCGTCCCGAACGACTTCTTCACCTTCGGTCCGAAAAGCCCGAGCCTGACGGCCCAGATCTCGTCGAGCACGAGGTGCGTGAGAAAGCCGAGCAAGACGGCGCTGGCGACGAAATAGCGGTGGAGCGGCTCCTCGGAGGAAAATGCGAGGAACGTCACCTGGCCTGCGATCGCCGCCGCGGGGAGGCTGTGAAACATGCCACGATGCCGCGCATGGTTCTCGAGCAGCCAGGTCATCCCGAACCGGACCGTCAAATAGATCGCCACTCCGACGAGAATCATCGCCTCGAGCGGCAGGCCCCACTGTTGGAAGCGGTGGATCATCAGCAGCGGAACCAGGGCCGCGGCAAACGCCACGCTCTCGCGAAGCGGCGTGCCCGGGCCGCTGTCGAGGTCGGGCAGCATGCCGGAAACCGCGCACAGCCCCGTGCCCAGGGCGCAGGTCATGGGCGGCATGTCGCCCAGATACCAGGCGGCCGCGCCGTAGCCCGCACCCACTAAGGATGAGCCGGTGATGTGCTCGCGGAAGCCGGGCACGCTGAGATTCCCCCAAGGAGAGCGACCGAGCGGATTCCCTTCCGTCCAGCGCACTCCGTCGTTCGTATCGACCGTTGCCCGTCAAAGGGACAGCCGACACCGCGCCGCATCCCCTGCACCGCCGAAAGCAAACGTTCGGAACTATCACCTTTTCAATGGACGGATGATTGAACCGCAAAAGGCGGCAGTCTGGGGATACTGGGCGATCTGCACGGCCGCCGACGCCTTGTCGGCGTGCGGATGAGTGCCCTGCGCAAGATGGGAAAGATGTGTCTGCAGTGCCTCGTGTAACGGCATGATCCTGCCTTCGAGGACTCTGTTTCTGGGCTTCGTCCGCCGGCAGGTCGGTCTCTACACTCCGTCGCTCGCATGGCCGTGGGATCCCAGGAGACGCTGCTCGATGTCGATCGAAGGCTACGACCTGGTGATGCTGGGGATACTCGCCGCGGCAGCGGTCCTGGGCTATTTCAAGGGCATCGTCTGGCAAATCGCGTGGATCGCCGGCATCGCAGCCAGCAGCTTTCTCGCCCTGCGGTTCAGCGGCTCCCTGGCTCCGCTTGTGGGTCAGTCGGCCCCCTGGAACCGGCTGATCGCGATGCTGGCAATCTACGTGGGCACGTCGCTGGGCGTGTGGCTGGTGTTCCGCGTGATCTCGGGCGCGATCAACGCCGTCCACCTCTCGGCATTCGACCACCAACTCGGCCTGGTCTTCGGCCTGGCAAAAGGCGGGCTGATCTGCGTCGTGGTCACGTTCTTCGCCGTCACGCTGGCCCCTGCCTACCGCAACCAGATCGTCAGCAGCCGTAGCGGCCGGCTCGTGGCCGAAATCATCGTCCGGGCCGACGACCTGCTCCCGCCGAACATCGCGGAGCCGGTGCAGCCCTTCGTCAAGCAGTTCGAGGACCAGTTTCGGCAGCCGGGAGCCGGCGTCGCCGCCCCGCCGCAGCCAAACGGCCTGGCCCAGCCGTCCGCGCTCAAAGCCATCTGGGAGAGCGTCACTTCGCCGACAGCCTGGACGGGCAACGCCGCCGCACCGGCGACGCTGGGGCAGGGGGGGCAGCAGGCCGTGCCCGCCGGCTTCACCTCGCCGACGGCCTGGGGCGGCCCGGCAGCCACGACCATGCAGCCGCCACAACCGACACCGCCGGCCACGAGCGGATTTCCGAACCGGCCGCAGTACCAGCAGCCGCCGGGGCAGTTTCCGGTCGGCGCACAGACGCCGCTCCCCCTCCGCTGATGAGACGTCGGCATGCCGGGCACGGGCTCGCCGACGGACCGCGACTCGCCGCCCGCACGGGCATGGCGGCGTGGTGTTCGCCACGACGTTCGGGCTCTCGTGGACATCGGGCGGGCAGGGGGAATGAGCCTAGAAAACAAGGCGAAAACGCTTGGCCGAAACGGACATAAGAGACATTATCGGACGTTGGGGAGAGGGGCTGTTTCGTGGCTGATTGCTATGTTCACCGCCATGGAACCCACCTGCTCCGATCCAAACAGAATCCCGCTCGCAGATCTCGTGGCGGCTGTCCGCCGGTTTCGTGACGACCGCGACTGGGCCCAGTTCCACACGCCGAAGAACCTTGCCGCGGCGACGGCCATCGAGGCGGCGGAACTCCAGGAGCGGCTGCTCTGGAAGACAGACGCCGAGGTCGATCAGGATCTGGCCGACCCGGCCAAGCTGGCTCTTGTGGCCGACGAGATCGCCGATGTCGTGATGTTCGCCATGCTCCTAGCCGACCGGCTGGGCATCGACCTCGCCGAGGCGATCACTGCCAAGCTCGCGGCCAACGAGGCGAAATACCCGGTCAACCTCGCCCGCGGCAACGCCCGCAAGTACACGGAACTCCAGGGCGGCTGAGCCGGCGGGCCAAGGCAGCCACGCGACCAAGAAAGCCGCCGCGTTGCCTGCCGCGCGGACGCCCGCTACGATGTTCACCGGTACAGTATCCGGAGAGTCCTGCGAGGTCTGCCATGAACGCCGACACCATCCGCGACTACCTCCGCCGCGAGCCTTTCGAGCCGTTTGTGATCCGGATGTCGAATGGGGAAGCCCACGAGATCCGACATCCAGAGTGCGCGTTTGTCATGAAGACGAAAATGATCGTCTACTATCCCGACGACGACCGTAGCGTCACCTGCGCACTCATCCATATCAACAGCGTCGAGGCGCTGCAGGCTAGCTAACTGATCCGGACACGACGGTCACAGTGCCCGTGCCGATCCATGCGGAACTCAAACGCGGAACGCTGCGGGCGATCGGCCTGCTCCGCGAAAAAGGCCGGAAGCTCCACCCGCCGTGGCACCATGGAGGCCAGATGGAGAGGCTCCCCATGACCGAGTACGACGGGCTCTTGGCAGTCGATCTCGTGCTCCGGCGGGAAGACCTCGATCGCGCCGGCGAGGCGCTGGCCAAGGCGGGATTCATCCGCCGCCGCGTCGCCGGCATCGAGATGTTCCTCGACGGGCCCGATGCAAAGGCCCGCGACGCGGTGCGCGTGACTGGCCGGCACGGTATCCGGCCGAGCTCGCCGCGCGGCTGCAGCACCTGATCGAAACGCCCGACGGCTGACCGGCCCGGCCATGCCGCTCATCCGCCGTCAGCCGGCCGCTTCGCCCTCGAGAAACATCCCCATCCGGCGGAACTTCTCGTACCGCTCGTTGACGAGCTGATCCCGCGGCCGGGCCAGGAGCTCGCGGAGTGATCTCGCCAGATACATCTTCAGCCGGGCCGCCATCCGCCGCGGATGCCGATGGGCGCCGCCGGCGGGTTCCTCGATCACGGCGTCGATCACGCCAAACTCCTTGAGATCGGCCGACCGGAACCGCAGCGCTCGGGCGGCATCCGCCTTGAACTCCACGCTCTTCCAGAGGATGCCCGCACAGCCCTCGGGGCTGATCACGCTGTAGTAGGCGTGCTCCATCACGGCCACCCGGTCGCCCACGCCGATGCCGAGCGCGCCGCCGGAGCCCCCCTCGCCGATCACCACGCAGACGATCGGCACCGGCAGCGTGGCCATGAGAAACATGCTTTCGGCGATCACCTGCGCCTGACCGCGCTCCTCGGCACCCACGCCCGGGTAGGCCCCGGGGGTGTCGATCAGGCACACCACCGGCAGGCCGAACTTGGCCGCCAGCCGCATCTTGCCCATCGCCTTGCGATAGCCCTCGGGATGGGCGCAGCCGAAGTGGCAGGCCTGCCGCTCGGCGAGCGTTTTGCCCTTCTGATGGCCGATCACCATCACCTTGTATTGGTCGAGTTTGGCGAAGCCCGACAGGATGGCGGGATCGTCGCCGAACGACTTGTCGCCGTGGAGCTCCACGAATTCGTCGAACACGAGATCCAGATAGTCGCTCGTCTTGGGCCGGTTGGGATGCCGCGAGACCTCGACCGTCTGCCAGGGATCGAGCCCGCCAAACACCTTCTTCTGCACCTCCACGAGCTCCCGCTTCAGCCGGCGGAGCTCCTCGGGCTGCTGGCCGCCCAGGGGCGCCGCCTCGAGGGCGGCGATCCGGTCTTCGATCTCGTAGATCGGCTTCTCGAGCGGCAGTCGATGCAGTCCGGCGGCCATCGGTGGTCTCTTGCGGGGCGGGGTGGACAGGCCCAAGAGTTTCCCCGCCACGGAAACCCCGCGTCAACCGGGAAATCGGCCGCCGTTTCCCGGGCCCCCCTGCACCGCTCCCGCGGTCGGGGGCATCCCGCCGGTCAGACGCCCGCCCGTTCAAGGAGCCGGATCGCCCGGAGCTGTTGCAGCACGTCCTTCATCGTCCCCGGCCGCTCCGACGGCTTCTTGGCAAGCATCTGCCGGAGGTATTTCGAGATGCTCGTCGTGGCGTTGTTGTTGAAGGCGTCCACTGCCGGCACCGTCGCCGAGACGTGCTTGTTGAGCAGGTCGTTGGTGTCGGTCCCCGTGTAGGGGGGCCGGCCGGCGAGGAGTTCGAAGAGCACGCAGCCGAAGGAGTAGATGTCGGACCGGGCGTCGAGGCACTCGCCGCGGATCTGCTCGGGCGACATGTAGCTCGGCGAGCCCTGCGGCGGCGTCTTGCCGCCGAGAAGCTTGCCGAGCATGCCGGACGCCCGCGCGGAGATCGCGAGATCGATGACCTTCGTCTGTCCGTCCGCGGCGGCCAGCACGTTGTCCGGCTTCACGTCACGGTGCACCCAGCCGCGGGCATGCATGTGGTCGAGCGCGAGAGCGATCTCGGTCACGATCCGCTGGAGCCGGGGCGCGAGCGATTCGACACCGGAGGCGATCTGCTTCTTGAGGTTCGGCGTCGGGAAATACTCCATCACGAGGTGCGGCAGGCCGCCGTCTTCCGTGAATCGGTCGATCTTGATGATCGTCGGATGGTCGAGCGACTTCGCGACCTTGAGCTCGTGTTCGAGGAGCTTCCGCTGGCCCGCGTCCTTGGCCATCTCGGGCACGACCACCTTGATCGCCACCTTCGCCCGGGCCTTCGTGTCGAGGGCCTCCCAGACCTGGCAGTGTTTGCCGACGCCGATCTGCTGCACGAGCTTCAGGGAGCCGAGTTGTTCGGGGAGTTTGGCCATCATCCAGCTTCCAGCGCGGAGGTCAGTGATTCCCACCCGGAATCGAGTTCGATCGACACCAGCACGAGTCCCTGCGGTGGCGCCGTCGGCCCCGCGGCGGGCCGACTGCGGGCGGCGAGCGCCTGCCCGAGCCACTCGGGCGGTTGTTTTTCGGCGCCGACCATCGCCAGCGAGCCGGCGATGATCCGGACCATGTTGTACAAAAAACCGTTGCCCTCGACCTCGATCCAGACTTCGGAGCCGGCCGCGTCGTCCGACACGGGCGGCCGCTCGACCCGGAGTGCATGGATCGTGCGGACCTTCGTCCGCCGCGGCGACAGGGTGCTCTCGAAGCTCGTGAAATCGTGCTCGCCCACGAGTGCCGGGGCCGCCGCCCGCATCAGATCGATGTCGAGCCGGCCCCGCCAGTGCCAGACGAGATGCCGCTGCAACACGGGCCGCCACGGGGCGTCGTGAATCCTGTAGCGATATCGCTTGCGGAGGGCCGCCGTCACCGGGTTGAAGTCGGGGGCGACCTCCCGCCCCTCGCGGACGGTGATGTCCGAGGGCAGCAGGGCGTTGAGTGCCTTCACCCAGACCGCGGCGGAATGGCCGCTCACCGAGGTGAATGCCGCGACCTGATCGAGCGCGTGCACGCCCGCGTCGGTACGGCTCGCTCCCCGGGGCAGGATCTCCTCGCCCGAGATCGACCGGATCGCCTCGGCGACCGCCCCCTGCACCGTCGCCACGCCGGGCTGCGCCTGCCAGCCCGCGTAGCGGCTCCCCTCGTAGGCGAGTCGCAGGGCGATCCGCCGGCCCGCGGCCGGCCGGGAGTCGCCGCCGGACGGGCTCGTCATTCCCGCACCGGCCGCCCCGCCTTCATCCCGGCGGGCCGCACGCCGTGCTTGGCGAGGTATTCGGCGATCTGCACCGC
>SXHR01000040.1:0-7341 GCA_005773625.1 Planctomycetaceae bacterium
CGGTCGGGCGCGGCGAACCTCGGCGTCGCCCCGCCCGACAAAAGCCCTCCGGGGCCATGGATGGCTCGGGTGGCGGTGAGTGGGCATCTTCGACGGCCGCCGTGATGGCGGCCGGTGGGGCGCGGCGAACCTCGGCGTCGCCCCGCCCGACAAAAGCCCTCCGGGGCCATGGATGGCCCGGAGGGCGCTCAATTCAGAACACGTCCAGATTGAAGTGGTGGCCGTGGTGGTAGCGGCGCGACTTCGGGTATTCGTTGTGCCAGTCGCGGTTGTAGACCGGCGTCCGCATTTCCTGTGGATAGCGGTGATAGAGGTCGTTCGCCGACTGCATGTAGCCGTCGTGGTAGAAGTTCTGCGGATACCACACGTAGGGATAGTGGTAGAGCCGGTTCCAGTCCTGGGCGTTGTAGGAGTTGCCCCACTGGCGACCGTAGGCCTGTGTGCCCGCGCCGGCGGGCGGTTGGGCGGCCGCGTCGGCGGCTGAAAAACAGAGCAACGCCAGGGCGGTGAGCGCCCCGGCGGCAAGATGCCGTGTCATCGGATTTTCCCCCTGAGAGTCCAGCTTCAGAGGGAATATCGGCCGACCCTACGACCGTTCTTCACGGAAAATCCCGCAGGGTCACGCGGGGCTGCCCGCGGTCACGTTCCCTCAGGACCGGCGGGGTTTTGCGTCGGGGAAGGTGCCCTCGGCGAGCTCTCGGTCCCAGTCGTCCATCAACGGCCAGTGCGGCGCGCAGGTGCCGAAGTCGGCGAGGTTGAGATAGCCCTTGAGGCGGGCGATCGTGGCCGCCAGGAGGCGGTCATCCTTCCGGAAGATCGGGCCGTGGCTGGGGAGCAGCCATTCCACATCACTGGCGGCGATCCGCTCGAGCGACGTGATGAACGACGGAATGTCGCTGCCGTGGTGGGCGTCGATCGCCCCCACGGACCCGTCGCGGTAGATGTTGTCGCCCGAGAGCAGAAGATTGCCGGTGCGGAAGGCGAGCTGGCTGTCGGTGTGTCCGGGCGTGAGCCAGACCTCGAGGGACCGGCCGCCGATCTCGATCGAGTCGCCGTCGCCGATGATGCGATCAACCTTCACGGCCGGCATCTCGAGGTGCACGTTCTGGGCCTCGATCTCCGCGAACGTCTTGATCCGGTCGCCTGATTCGAGCGACGGTACGGCCTTCGCGTGGGCGAGCACGGGCGACTTGAGGATTGCCTTGGCCTTGGCGAGCCCCTGGATGTGATCGACGTCGGCGTGGGTGGCGACGAGCGCGCGACACTGCGAGAGCGGGAAGTCCATCTGGCGGACGAGCTCGATGATCTCGTCCACGCTCTCCTCGTAGCCGATGTCGATCAGGGCCCAGTCCCGGTCGTCGTAGACGAGGTAGACGTTGCAGCCGATCCGCCAGCCGGCCTGGTAGTTCATTTCAATCACACCGGGAAATACGGGGCGGCGTTCGAGCATGGCGGAAGCGGGGCTGCGGAGGGCGGATTTGCGGGGAAATCCCGCGGAAGACACACTTGGTCGGGGATTGGCCCCGCACACCGTCCCGAGTCTAGGGCGTCGGCATGGCGACGGCAATAAAGGCCGTCGGCACGCGGCAAGGTGGCCCGCCAGAATGACCGCCCGCCAGAATGCCCAGAGGAGTCGCCGCAGACCGATGGTTCCCGATGCTCCGCCCGCCGCAACGTCGTTCGCCGCCTGGGCGGTCAACGTCGCCGACCTCTGCGAACAGGTCGAGCGGCTGGCGCCGTTGGCGGCGACCCTCGGCGCCGCCGAGCCGGGTGGGACCGACTGGCACGGCTCCCTGTTCGGCAAACTCAGGCCGCAGGTGGCCCGGGAGCCGCTGATCGTGGCGGCCGTCTGCGGCGGCACGAACACCGGCAAGAGCCTGATCACCAACACGCTGGTCGGGGCGGAGATCAGCCGTTCGGTGCCGGAGGCGGCCCGCACGCTGCATCCGGTGGCGAGCCTCGCCGCGGGGGTCGCCGGCCGGATCGATCTGGCCGCGCTCTTTCCCGGTTTTCGGCCCGTGCCCTGGCGGAGCGAGGAAGACGCGCTCGATGCCGCCGCCAACGATGTGCTTGTCTGGCGGGAGGATCCGGGGGGGACGCAGCCCGCGAGGCTCGTCGTGCTCGACACGCCCGACATCGACGGCACGCTCCGCGAGAACTGGCACCGCGCCGAACTCGTCCGCGACGCCGCCGACGTGATCGTGGCGGTGCTCACCCAGCAGAAATACAACGACGCGGCGGTCCGCGACTTCTTCTCGGCCGCCGCCGCGGCGGGCAAGACGGTGTTCGTCGTCTTCAACATGGTCGACTGGCCGCGGCAGCGGGACCGGCTCGCCGGATGGCTGGGCACGTTCACCGCCGAAACGGGCGTCGCGCCGGCGGCCGTCTACGCCGCGCCGCACGACTTCGCCGCCGCGGCCGCGGGCGGCATCACCCTCCATCCCGTCGCCGAGCTCACGCCCGACGGCGGCCACGCGGGCCTCGGCGAGCGTCTTGCGGGCTGCGACTTCGACCGCATCAAGCGGCAGGCGATGGCCGGGGCGATGCGGGTCGTCCTCGATCCCGGCCGGGGGCTCGCCTCCTGGCTGGACGGCATCGATCGGGCGGCCGCCGGCTGGCGGGCATCGCAGCAGCTCCTCGAGCGGGAGGGGCGGGTCCGGGTGGAGTTGCCGGCGGCGCCGCGGCAGATCGTCTGGGATGAAATCTGGTCGTGGCTCGAGCCCCGGCGGTCGGGCGTGGACCTCCTCGTGAGCGGCGGCTACCGGGTCGTCGGTCGGGGCATCGCGTGGACTGCCCAGCGGATCGGGATCGGACGGTCGGCGGAGGAGCGGCAGGAGGATTTCGCGACCGTGGAACTCGAGGCCCTGAAGCGGGCCCTCGCCGACTTCATCGACCGGCTCGACGACGCCTGCCGACGCGATGAACGGCTCGCCGGGACGCTCGGGCCGCGGCTCGCGTCGGCCGACCGCGCGGCCTGGTATGCCGACCTCGAGCGACGGCATGCGGCGCTGCCGCTGGTCTCGCACGACTACCGAAAGTTCGTCCGGGATGAACTCGACCGCTATGCGGCGGAGAATCCCGGTCTGGTCAAGGCCGTGCTCACCGGGCTCACCGTCGGCTCGGTGGCCCGGCCGGTGATGACGCTCGCGCTCTTCGGTGCGGGCGCGGCGGCGGTGCCCGCGGCCGCGGGCGTCTTGCACCACGTCATCGACTTCGGCGTGACGGTCGCGGCGCCGCTGGCCGGCGAGGGGGCCGTGGCGGTCGCATCCAAGGGCATCCGGCCGCTGATCGAGCGACTGTTCGCCGGCTGGTCGGCCGAACGGGGAAAAATCCTCGCCGAGACACTTCACGACGTGGTTCTCGGTGACGGCCTGGAGGAGATCGCCCGGCTCGCGGTGTCGGGCCAGCGGCCCGAGTTGCTGCGGGCGCGGCAACTGCTTGTCGAATGTTCCCGGGAGTGTGGCTGACATGGACTCGACCAGCGACGCATCGATCCATCCACATCCCGCCGAGCCCGACTTCGTGGCCTTCGACCTGCTCGTCGACGCACTGGCCCGCTGGTCGGTCGCCGGACCACAGTGGCCCCCGGCCCGCCGCGTCAGGAGCGAGTGGGAAGCGGTCGCGGCCCGGCTCGACCGGGCCCGTCGCGAACTCTCGAGGGTGCTCGTCGTGGGGGTGATCGGCGGCACCGGCACGGGCAAGAGCACGCTCGTCAATGCGCTGGCCGGCGGCGAGGTCACGGCTGCCGGCGACGTCGCTCGGCCGACGACCGTCCATCCGATCGTGGTCGCCGCCCGCGACGTGGACGTCTCCTGGCTGCCGCTCGACGCGATGCAGGGCCGGCTCGTTCGCAGCGATTCACCCGCGGTCGCCAACATCGTGCTCGTTGACTGCCCCGATCCAGACACGCAGGATTTCGACGACTCGCCACCGCACGGCGGGGAAGCGCGTCCGAGCGGGGGCAACCGCAACCGCGACCTGCTCGAGTCGGTGCTCCCGGCCTGTGACGTGCTGCTGCTGGTGTCGACGGCGCAGAAATACCGCTCGTGGATCGTGGCCCGCGAGGTGGCCGCGTTCGCGCCGGGCCGTCCATTGCTCTTCGTGCAGACGCACGCCACCCGTGACCCCGACATCCGCGCAGACTGGCGCGGCGAACTGGAATCACAGGGGTTCGAAGTGCCGCGGATCTTCCGGATCGACGGCGTCGAGGCGGCCGCCCGTGCGGCCGCGGGGCTCGAGCCCGACGCCGGGTTTCGTGAACTGCTCGACGCGATCGACGGTGAACTCGCCGGACGGGCGGCACGCCGCGTGCGGCGGACGGGGGCGGTCGATCTGGCCGCCTGGTTGACACGTCAGGCGCGGGGCGAACTGAAGGCGTTCAGGGAGCCCGCCCTGGCCCTCGCCCACGGCGTCGTGTCGGAACGCAAGCGGCTCGAGGCGATCCTGAGTCGCGAGGTCGGCGGGAAACTCCGCGCGAACAGATCGGCCTGGCAGCGGCTGATCGGTGACGATCTCGTGGCCCGCTGGCACGGCGGCCCGTTTGCGACGTTCCTGCACCTGATCGCGGCGCTCGGCGCGGTCTGGAGTCGAGTCCGCCCCGGCGGCGGCTTTATCGGCCGTCTCCTTGCCGGACAGCCGGCCACGGCCGCCGCCGGCAACGGCGGCTGGCAGGCCGTTGAAGAGCTCGGCCTGGCAGCCGGGGAGGTCGAGCAGTCGCGGAGCGTCCTCGCCGGCCTCGCGTCGCGTGCCGCCATCGGAGAACCGCTCGTGGGTCGCGCCCGCCTGGACACGTCCCGCGTGCCGGCCATCACCGCCGACGTCATCGATCGTGCGGGCCACTGGCTCGGCGCCGGCATCGACCGCCTGGTGGCCGAACGTCGCGGCCGGATCGGCCGGCCGCTCCTCCATGGGGTCTTTGAAGGGCTCTTCGTCGCGCTGCTCGCGACGGTGCTCGTGCGGGCGGGATGGAACTTCTTTCACGGCAATCTCTGGGAGGGTCGGCCGGTGTCGGGCATCGGCTTCCTGCAGGAGGCGCTGGTGTGGGTCGTTCTGTGGGGGCTCTTCCTGCGATGGCTGATCTTCGCACTGGTGCGGCTGGGACTCGACCGCGACATCGAGTCGCTCGTCGGCGGTCTCCCGGCGGCCCGGCTCGTCGATCCGCTGCTCGCCGATTTTGCCGACGCGGCGGACGCGACGACCGCGTGGCTCGACGAGGGAGAGCGACTCGGTGCCGATGCCGATCGGCTGGCCGCGGTCTGCGGGGAAACGCCCGGCCTCGGCCGCCTGCGGAGGCCGCCGGGATGAGCGTTCCGAGCCCGCCGGCTGCGTCCGCGAAACACCTGCCGCCCACGCGGCGGCTGGCCGGACGTGCCTGGATCCTGCCGGCGATCTGGTGCGCGGTGTCGCTCGTGCAGGGGGCCGAACTCGATGAGGTGCGGCGTCGCGGCGAACTCGTCTGGGCGGCCGATCAGGAGGGGGGCGGCCCGCACGTCTTTCCCGATCCCGCCGACCCGCGGCGGATCACCGGATTCGAGGTGGACCTCGCGGAGTTGATCGCCGGGGAACTCGGCGTGAAGGCGCGGTTTCAGCAGGGGCAGTGGGACCGGCTGCCGCTGCTGCTCGAACAGTCGGCCGATTGCGTCATCAACGGCATCGAACTCACGCCCGAACGCCGCCGCGACTACGGCTGCTCGCGGCCGTATTTTGCCTACGCACTGCAGATGCTCGGCCGCCGCGACGCCCCGCCGGCCAGCTTCGCCGACCTCGCCGATCCCGGCCCCGCGGGCCCGTGGCGGGTGGGGGTGCTCACGGGATCGGCCGCCGAGACGGAGATGCGATCGCGGGGGGCCCGGGGCGAGCTGCAGGTGGAGGTGGTCGGCTACGACGGCACGCTCGATTCGCTCGAGCAGGTGCTTACCAGCGTGCTCGATCTGGCGGTGATGGACGACTGCATCTTCAACCACTACGCCGACCGCTTCGCCCGCATTCGCACCGTCGATCGGCCGTTCGCCGGCGGCTTCTACACGGTGCTCACGCCGCGATCCACGCCGCGGCTGGCTGCGGCGATCGACGCGGCCCTGGGCACGTTGATCGCCGACGGCCGGCTCAAGTCGCTCTACGACCGCTGGGATCTCGCCGGCCGCCAGCAGATGCTCCTGCTCCGTGACGCGGCCGAGATCCCCGTGGCCCGGCAGCGGTCGTTCATCGAACTGTTCCGGCAGACGCTGCCGCTCCTGTTGTCGTCGGCGGGCATGACGATCCTCCTCTCCTGCCTGTCGTTTCCGCTGGCGATCGCGATCGGGCTCGCGGTGGCGTTGGGCAGGCTCTACGGACCGGCGTGGCTCAGGCCGCCACTCACGGCCTACGTGGAAGTGCTGCGCGGCACGCCGCTGTTGCTCCAGCTCTATGCGATCTTCTTTCTGCTGCCGAAGGTGGGCCTGGCGCTGCCGGCGATCCTGGCCGCGATCCTCGGCCTCGCCCTCAACTATTCCGCCTACGAGTCGGAGATCTACCGCGCCGGCCTGAAGGCGGTGCCCCTGGGGCAGTTCGAGGCCGCCCTCTCGCTCGGGCTCTCCAAGTGGCAGGCGCTGCGGCACGTGCTCGTGCCCCAGGCGGTGCGGATCGTGATGCCTCCGGTGACGAGCGACTTCATCGCGCTCTTCAAGGACACGAGTGTCTGCTCGGCCATCACGGTGATCGAACTGACCAAGCGTTACAGCGTGCTCGCCCTCTCCACGGGCCGGATCGTGGAACTGGCGGTGGTGACGGCGCTGCTCTACCTTTGCATGAGCTGGCCGCTGTCGCTGCTCTCCCGCTGGTTTGAGCCGCGGGTGGAACGGCCGGCCGGCACGGCGCCCTGACGACGCGCCACGCCGAAGCGCGGCAAGAACTGCCGGGACAATCGCATGATCGCGGTCGACTCACTGACGAAACACCGGTCCGGCCTGCCGGTCCTCGACGCCGTGACCCTGACGGGCGCGGAAGGGGGCGTGACGGCCCTCGTCGGCCCGTCCGGCAGCGGCAAGAGCACGCTGCTGCGGTGCCTGAACGGGCTCGAGTGTTTCGAACGCGGCGAGGTGTCGATCGCCGGCCACCGGCTTGTTCCTGGTCCGCATGCCGGTGGAGTGCTCGAGGCGTTGCGGCGGGACGTGGGCATGGTCTTTCAACAGTTCAATCTCTTTCCTCATCTCTCGGTGCTCGACAACGTCACGCTGGCCCCGCGCACCGTCCTGAAAAACACCGTGGCGGAGGCCCGGTCGCGGGCCATCGAACTGCTCGACCGCGTGGGGCTCGCGTCGTTCGTGACCGCGCTGCCGGCCACGCTCTCCGGCGGTCAGCAGC
>SXHR01000041.1:0-4245 GCA_005773625.1 Planctomycetaceae bacterium
GCCTCCGACACCGGCCGCACAGGCCGCACGACCGGCAGCGTCGCCGCCGACACCGGCAGCGGGGCGCGGGTACATTCTTGAGTATGGCCGGGCCGGGTACGCCCAATCCTCCTCTGAAAGAGTTTTCTCATGCGATCCTCCCCTTCGAAGCTCCGGGGCCCGCATCCCGTGCATGCCGTGGTGCCCGTGCTCGCCGCCATCGTGTTCAGCGGCTGGGTCTGGTTCGCCGACCGGGGACCGCTTGCCGACTCCGCCCGACTGGCCGTCACCGCCATGAAGCCCGTCGAGGGGGCCGCGGCGGCTCCCGCCGACCTGCCGATCGAGGTCTGTTACGGCGTCCCGACCGAACGGACGCTCCATCTCTGGCCCCTCGGGGCGTGACCCGGACCGCAACTCCGTGGCCGGCCGGCCGTTGAACTGGCATCGTGATGCCACTGCCAGGGAACGGAACGGGACGGACACCGAGCGTGGCCATCGTGGGCGGCGGCCCGGGTGGGCTCTTGACCGCGTTGTTTCTGCGGCGAGCGGCGAGCCGACCGACAGGCATCACGATCTTCGAGGCGAGCGGCCGGCTCGGCGGGAAGATCCTCACCCCCTTCTTTTCGGCCGCGCCCATCCGCTACGAGGCGGGGGCCGCCGAACTCTACGACTACACCCCGGTCGGCGTTGATCCGCTCCGCGAACTCGTGGCCGAGCTGGGACTCCCCACCACGCCGCTGGGAGGGGCGTCGGTGATCATGGACGGCCGACGGCTGTCGAACCTCGACGACATCGCCGAGTCGCTGGGACAGGCCGCCCGCCGCGAACTGCAGGCCTTCGACACCCGTGCCCGGGGAGGCATGACACCGCGGGAGTTTTACGCGTCTGACGAGAGCCCTCCGGCCCCGCCGACACCATTCTCCCGCGAACTCGACCGGATCTCCGCCCCGACCCTGCGCCGGTATGTGGAGACGCTGATCCACAGCGACCTGGCCACCGAGCCCGCGCTCACCAGCGCGTCATATGGCCTGCAGAACTACCTCATGAACGATCCCGCCTACATGCGGCTCTACAGCATCGCCGGCGGCAACGACCAACTCATCGCCGCGCTCGCGGCCCGCCTCGATGCGACCGTCCGCCTCGGCGAGCGGGTGACGCATGTCGGCCCGGGCTCGACCCGCCCGCTCCGCGTCACCGCGCACGCCGCCGGGGAGGAGGTGACCAGCGACTTCGATGCCGTGGTGCTCGCGCTGCCCGTCCAGCACCTCAACGCCGTCGTCTTCAAGGGCGACCGGCTGGCCGCCGCGATGCGGAGGCACTGCCATGAGCACGATCACCCCGCCCACTACCTGCGGGTCACGGCGCTCTTCGACGAGCCCTTCTGGCGGGCCGCGATCGACGGCTCCTACCTGATGCTCGACGCCTTCGACGGCTGCTGCCTCTACGACGAGTCGTCCCGCGAGCCCGACTCCCGATACGGCGTGCTGGGGTGGCTGATGGGGGGCCGTGCCGCGGTCGCCTTGGCCGCGCTCGACGACGAGACGCTCGTCAACCGGGCGATTGACAGCCTGCCGGCGTCGTTTGGCGATGCCCGGTCGCGGCTGATGGAGGCCCGCGTCCACCGCTGGACCGGCGCCGTCAGCAGCCTGCCGGGCGGCTGGCGGCCCCGGGGCATCGACCGGCGGCACCAGCCCGAACCGATCAGCCACCCGAACCTCTTCGTGGTGGGAGACTACCTTTATGATTCGACGCTCAACGGCGTGCTCGACTCAGCCGACCACGTGGCCGGATGGCTGGCCGCGCTCGCCACGGCATGAGACGCCCCGAAAGGATTCCCCATGATCACGACGCATCACGATCAGACCGCGGCGACCGTCGGCCCTGCGGCGACCGCGGGGCTGCCCCCCGACGCGGCCCTCGAGCGGATCGGGCTGCCGTGCGGTGAGACGATCGAACTGGCGTGCATCGCCCGCTCGGCCGCGGATGCCGATGATGCGGTCGCTCACGACACCGAGATCGCGGATATCGTCGCCGGCGCGGCGGCCTGGGCGGGCGACGACCCGACGGACGCCGTCACCGTGGTGCCGCTCTACGGCACCCACGTGATCTGGAGCCCGGGGCGGGCCGTCCTCGTCGGGCCGGCGGAGCGACTGCCCCAGATGCGGGCCGCCGTCGGCGAGTTTGCCGGCCACGACGCCGAGCTCCGCGGGATCGAATCCCGGATCGCCGAGGCCCTGGCCCACGTCGATGCCGACGCGCCGCTCGCCTTCGAGTTTGACGCGCCGGCGCTGCCCAGGCGCGGCGAGCTCGCCGCCCGATTCAGCCAGGCCGTCTCCCTGCGGCGGCGGCTCTCCCTCCTCGCGCCGGCCGTGCAGCGGCCCGCCCCCCAGCCGCCGACGTTGGCCGGTCAGCTCGGCGAGCGACTCCGCGACCGCACCCGGATCGTCGAGCGGCTCGAGACGGCGATCGACCAGGCCGACCTCCTCGAGCGGGTCTACGGCGGCTGCGGCGACCGCGTCAGCGAATACGCCACCTCGCGGCGGCATGCGACGCTCGAGTGGGTGCTGATCGTGCTCCTGGCCACGGAAGTGATCCTGCTGGCGGTCGATCTCCTCGCGGCGCGGACGACATGAAGCCGGCCACCCCCACGACACGGCAGCCCTCGATCGACATCCTCCGCTCACTCGCCATCGCGATGATGGTGACGGTGCATTTCGTGGAGAACCTCTCCGGCGCCTACGGCCTCACGGAAGGCCCCTTCACGGGCGCGAACCGGTATTGGTGGGCGCCGACCGGTTTCGCGGCCCCGCTCTTCACATTTTTGTCGGGCGTGAGCTACCGGCTCTGGCTCGCCGGGCAGCAGCGCCGTGGTCGCGACACCGACGCCGTCGCGAAGGCCACCATCCGCCGCGGACTTTTGCTCTTTCTCCTCGGCCTCGCCTTCAATGTCCTGGTCTGGCTGCCCGAGGATGTCTTCAACTGGGACATCCTCACCTTCGTCGGCGCCGGCCTGATCGTGCTCGACACCGTGCGCCGGCTTCCCCCCGCGGTGCCGCTGTTCGCCTGCGGTGTGATCGTCGTGGCCGCGCCGGTGATGCGGGAACTCGTCGGCTACTCCGATTACTGGAGCGACGGGTTTTTCGACCCCGGGTTCACGCTCGGCGACGTCCTGATCGGCTTCTTCGTGACCGGATACTTCCCGCTCTTCCCCTGGCTCGTGTTCCCGATCGCCGGGTATCTCGCGGCGCCCGCGATCTTCTCACCGCCGGAGGACGCCCCGCGGTCGCGGCCGGTCTTGGTCGGCGTCTCGCTCGTGGTCGCGGCGGCGGCCACGGTCCTCGTGCCGCGGCTGCTCCCGGCCGCGCTCGTCGCCACGCCCGCGGCGTGGACGATGTGTCCTGCATCGACGGCCTACGTCCTCGGCACCCTCGGCGGCGCGATCCTCGCCGCCACCATCCTGCATCGCACGATCGACCGCGCCGTCGCGGGCTGGACGGACGGACGGCGTTCACGATGGCTCGACTGGACCGCGGCCCTGAGCCGGCACTCGCTTTCGATCTACCTGCTCCACCATGTCGTCCACCTCTGGCCGCTCTGGCTGGCAGGACTGGCCACGACGGGCGCCGCGACGAGCCTGTGGCAGAAAGCGGTGCCAGCCGACGTGGCCGTCGGGCTCGCCTTCGTCTTTCTCGCCGTTGCCACGGCGCTCGTCGTGAGGCTCGACCGCAGCGGGGCGCCGACCACGGAGTCGATCCTCCGATGGCTCTGCGACTGAAAGGCGGCCGCGCGGGATCGCGGTCGGCGGCGGGGGCGAACGCCGGGGGCCCGGCTCATTCGGCGGCCCATGCCGACACCGGCACGCAGCTGCAGAACAGGTTGCGGTCGCCGTGGACGTTGTCCACCCGGCCCACCGGCGGCCAGTATTTCCGCCGCACGAGCGACTGCACCGGAAAGGCCGCCACCTCGCGGGCATACGGCCGCCGCCACTCGGTGGCCACCACGGTGTCGGCGGTGTGCGGGGCGTGCTTGAGGGGATTGTCGTCCTTGGGCCAGGTGCCGTTCTCGACGAGCCGGATCTCCTCGCGGATCGCGATCATCGCCTCGACGAAACGGTCGAGTTCGGCGAGCGGCTCGAGACGGCGATCGACCAGGCCGACCTCCTCGAGCGGGTCTACGGCGGCTGCGGCGACCGCGTCAGCGAATACGCCACCTCGCGGCCGCCTTTCAGTCGCAGAGCCATCGGAGGACCGACTCCGTGGTCGGCGC
>SXHR01000042.1:0-4883 GCA_005773625.1 Planctomycetaceae bacterium
ATGCCGTGCCCGGGTGCGTCACGATCCGCTGCCGCGAAAACGGCCCACTGGTCGTTGAAATGCCGGCCGAGGGGGGCCTGCGGCTCAGGGTGACCGACCATGAGGGCCAAGAAATCCCGCTCTCGAGCCACAAACGGGCCGTTGCCCTCTGCCGCTGCGGCCGGACGGCGACCCGGCCCTTCTGCGATGGTTCCCACAAGTCTGGCTAGACGGTAGGCCCGAGCCGACGACCGAACTCAGGGCACGAAAAAAAACCCAGAGGGGTCTGCCTGTTCCGGCTGCGGAAAATGTAAGGCAGACGGAAACTGTTCCCAGTACAACACTTAGGGCATGCCCGGGAGGGAAAAACAGGGTCCCGGAGGGTGGGAACGATATGGACTGCCCAGCCGAACGCCTGTAGGGTTGAGAGGCTCGGAAACCGGAACTGATCCGACGGAACGCCCCGGAAGGCATGATGTCTCACCAGCGGTCAAACTTCTACCAGCGGCACAGCGTCGGGATCATGACCGTTTTGGTCTTCCTGATGCCCCTGGTGGTGATCGGCGCCATCAAGGCCAAAAGCAACAACCGCAACGACGTCAAAGGCTGGTTGCCGGCCGAATACCCCGAAACCCGGACCTACCGCTTTTTCCGCCAAAACTTCCAGGGCGAGGAGTTCATCCTCGTCAGCTGGGAGGGCTGCACGATGGCGGATCCCCGGCTGGAGATGCTGGCCAGGAAACTCCTGCCGCCGCCGGAAGAGGCCTCCCGGATCGAGCGGCCACTCTATTTCAAGACGGCTCAGACCGGCCCCCGGGCCGTCGAGCGGATGGGTCAGGAACCCCTCAACCTCTCGCGTGAGGAGTCGATCGCCCGCCTGACCGGCGCCCTGATCGGCCCGCCGCCCAAGGGGGTCGAGGCCGGGGCGGCCGGCGACGACCTCGACCAGCGGAAGACCTGCCTCGTGCTCACGCTGGCCGATACCGCCCGGGCGAATCTCCACGGCGCGATCGACGAGATCCGGAAGGTCGCCGTCGGCGAATGTGGCATCCCGGACCAGGATCTCCACATGGGTGGCCCGCCGGTCGACAACGTCTCGATCGACAAGGCCGGGCAGACGAGCGTCACGATCCTCTTCGGCCTGTCGCTCGTCGTCGGTTTCTTCGTGAGCTGGTGGAGCCTCAAGAGCACGGCACTCGTGGCGATGGTGATCGCCTCGGGCGTCTACAGCATGTTCGCGAGCCTGGCCGTCGTCTGGTATTCGGGCTTTCCGGTCGACGCCATCCTGCTGACGATGCCGTCGCTCGTGTACGTCGCGACCACCTCGGGCGCGATCCACCTGGCCAACTACTACCGCGATCAGCTGGCCGAGACGGGGATGCAGGAAGGCGCCGCCGGCCGGGCGGTGCACCACGCCCTCCTGCCGCTCTCGCTCGCGACGGGCACGACGGCCATCGGTCTCGCCACGCTCGCGGTCAGCGAACTGGTGCCGATTCGCATGTTCGGCATCTTTTCGGCCGCGGGTGTCGTGGTGAGCTTCCTGATCCTCATCACGTTCATGCCGGCGGCGCTCGAACTCGTCCCGCCGAAACTCCGGGTGGGCATGCTGGCCGGCGATGAGACCGCCGCCGGCTGGAAGCCGATCGAGTCGAGCCGCTGGTGGGGGGTGGGTCATTGGATCACCCAGCACAGCACCTTCGCGACCGTCGCCTGCCTGCTCGTGATGGCGGGCGTGGGCTACGGCATGACCCACGTCGAGAGCAGCGTGCAGCTCATGCGGCTCTTCTCCCGGAAGGCCCAGATCCGCACCGACTATGCCTGGCTCGAGAGCCACCTGGGCCCTCTGGTGCCCATGGAGATCCTGGTCCGCATCGACGAGAACTGCCCGCTCACCTTCCTCGAGCGGATGGAGCTCGTCGATGAGATCCAGCGGGAGATCGGCGGGCTCGACGCGGTCGGCAGTTCGCTGTCAACCGTGACGTTCGGCCGCAGCCTCGACAGCGGCAACGGGGGCGAAGGATTGCGGGCCAAGCTCGCCCGCAGCGCGCTCAACAAGGCCCTGGTGCGGCACCGGGACGACTTCCTGGCCGGTGACTACCTTCGTGAGGCGAGCGTCCCCGACTCCGCGGGATTCCCCCACAAGCAGGAACTCTGGCGGATCAGCGCCCGCGTGAGCGCGATCCAGGAAGTCGATTACGCCCTCTTCAAGGCCGACCTCCAGAAGAAGATCGATCCCCTGCTCGCCCGGCTCGACGGCGAGGGCGTGAAGGGCATCGCGGTGGACTACACGGGGCTCGTGCCCCTGGTCTACAAGGCCCAGCACTCGCTGCTGGAGAACCTCAAGATCGGGTTCATCTTCGACTTCGCGATCATCGTCGTGGTCATGATCCTGCTCTGCCGGGCCGCATCGGCGGGGCTCGTCCTCCTGCTGCCGGCGGCCTATCCGGCGGTGCTGGTGTTCGGCTTCATGGGCTGGGGCAACTTCCTGATGAAGTCGCTGCACTCGGGCAATCTGTTCATCGACATCGGCAGCGTGATGGCGCCGAGCGTGGCCCTCGGCGTGACCGTCGACGACGTCGTGCACTTCATGCTCTGGTTCCGCCGCGGCATCGCCGACGGCCTCGACCGCAGGCAGGCCACGATGCTCGCCTACAAGGGCTGCGCCCGGGCGATGTATCAGAGTTGGGGCGTGATCGGCATCGGCCTGTCGGTCTTCTCGCTCTCCCCCTTCGGTCCGACGCAGCGGTTCGGGCACATGATGCTCGCGATGCTCACGATCGCCCTGGTCGGCAACCTCGTGCTGATGCCCGCCCTGCTCTCGGGGCCTCTCGGCGCGGTGTTCGCCTGGAGCGTGCAACGCATCGAACGGAAGAAGGCCGCGAAGGCGGGCCGCCGCCGCCTGATCGCCGACCCCGGCAGCGACGCCCTTCCGGCACCCCATGTCACGCCCGGGCCGGCGAAGCAGGTCGTTCATGCCTGAGTCGTTGGCGGCCGTTGATGCTGTCTCGGGCCTGCCGACGGCGACCGTGGTGCTCAAGCCCAAGCGGGCCCGGCCGTTCTTCGGCCGTCACCCCTGGGTGCTCGACTCCGCCGTGCTCAAGGTGGATGGTCAGCCCGCCGACGGCGACGTGGTCGACCTGGCCACGCACGACGGTCACTTCGTGGCCCGCGGCCTCTGGAACTCCCGGAGTCGGCTGCGGGTGCGGCTCTATGCCTTCGACGCCTCGACCAAGCTCGACGATGCCCTCTGGCAGGGACGCATCGCCGCGGCCGTCGCCCTGAGAACGGCCCTCGGGCTCGACGACCGCACCGGCGCCGCCCGGCTGGTCAACAGCGAAGGAGACGACCTCTCCGGCCTGATCGTCGACCGCTACGGCGACTATCTCGCCGTGCAGGTGACGGCCCTGGCGATGGCCGAACGCCTCGACACGCTCTGCGACGCCCTCGAAGCGACCGTCGCGCCCAAGGGGATTCTGCTCAGGGGCGCCGAGCGGGGGCTTGCGAAGCTCGAAGGCCTCGCGCTGGTCGACCGGCTCGTCCGCGGCGCTCCCCCGAGCGGCCCCATCTTCGTCCACGAGCACGGCCTGAAGTTCGGCGTCGATCTCGCCGAGGGACAAAAGACCGGCTACTACCTCGATCAGCGGGACAACCGGCAGGCGGCGGCCCGGTATGCCCGGGGCCGCCGGGTGCTCGACATGTTCTGCTACTCCGGCGGCTTCGCGGTGGCCTGCGCGGTGTCGGGGGCCGCCCGGAGCGTGCTGGCCGTGGACTCCAGCGCGAAGGCCGCTGCGCTCGCCCGCGCCAATGCCGATCTCAACGGCGCCGCCAACGTGACCGTGGAGGCGATCGACGCCTTCGAGAAGCTCGACGCCCTCGCCGCAGCCGGTGAACGTTTCGGGATGGTGATTCTCGACCCGCCGAAGTTTGCCCGCAGCCGGTCGGGTGTCGACGACGCCCTGCGGGCCTATCACCGCATCAATCGGGTGGCCGTCGGCCTTCTCGAACCGGGCGGCATCCTCGTCACCTGCTCCTGCTCGGGCTCGGTGTCACGGGAGGACTTCCTGCAGATGCTCTCGGGCGTGGCCCAGCGATCGGGGCGTCCGCTCCAGTTGCTGGAGTGCCGCGGTGCCGCCGCCGATCACCCCGTCAGCGCG
This sequence comes from Planctomycetaceae bacterium, assembly GCA_005773625.1. Classification (GTDB taxonomy): domain Bacteria; phylum Planctomycetota; class Planctomycetia; order Pirellulales; family UBA1268; genus QWPN01. The sequence goes on from SXHR01000042.1 coordinate 4,134, forward strand.
AGCTGCCTCGAGGGCGACTACCTCAAGTGCGTCATCGCCCGCGTGGCCTGACGTCGGCCGCCACTTCCCGTCGGGAAGCCCCGGGCCGGCGCCGGGAGGACGCCCGCCGCATCATCCTGCACCGAGTCTGCGGCGGGATCACGCCCGCCGCAGACGCGTGTATTCGTCCATGGTGACGGTCGTGAGCTCGCCGTCGTCGCGGGCGAGAATCAGCACGTCGCTGTAGACCTTGTCGTCGCCGTTGCGGCGGAAGTGGAGCCCGTGCCGCCGCCGCTCGCGTCGCAGCACGCTGCCCACGGTCTTGGTGCTCCAGTTCGCCGACGAGCCGACGGTCACCCCGTGGATCACTTCCACGCGGTCGCCGGGCTCGAGTTGCTCGTAGAGGCTCCGGGCCTCGTATTCCTCTGGCGTCATGACGGATCACACTTCCTTGCTGTCGATCCACTTCATCATCTTGCGGAGGCCGCGGCCGGTCTCCGTGAGCTTGTGCTCCCGCTCGCGGCGGCGGGTCGTCTTGAACATCGCCGCTCCGCCACGATTCTCCAGGATCCAGTCGCGGGCAAACTCGCCCGACCGGATCTCCTCGAGAATCTTCCTCATCTCCGCACGGGTCTCGTCGGTGATGATCCGCTTGCCACGCGTGTAGTCGCCATATTCGGCGGTGTTCGACACGCTGTAGCGCATGTATTCCAGACCGCCCTGGTAGAAGAGATCGACGATCAATTTCATCTCGTGGAGGCACTCGAAATA
>SXHR01000043.1:0-3258 GCA_005773625.1 Planctomycetaceae bacterium
GGGCCCGCTGGGCGGCGGCGGTGTCGGTGGTGACGTACGGGCTGCCGGTGCCCGCGGCCAGGATCACGATCCGCCCCTTCTCCAAGTGCCGCCGGGCCCGGCGGCGGATGTAGGGCTCGGCCACGCCGTCCATCCGGATCGCCGTCATCAGCCGCGTCTGGGCGCCGAGGCTCTCGAGCGCGTCCTGGAGGGCCAGGCCGTTGATCACGGTCGCGAGCATGCCCATGTAATGGGCGGTCGCCTCCTGGATCGCGGTGTTGCCGGCCGTGAACGAGCCACCGCGGAGGATGTTGCCGCCGCCGATGACGACGGCCAGTTCGACACCCCGCGCCACCGCCTGCACCGTCTGCCGGGCGATGTGGACCACCTCGTCCATCGAGATGCCCCGCTCGCCCGTCCGCGCGAAGCTCTCACCCGAGAGTTTCAGGAGCACACGTCGATAGGGCGTCTTGTCCATGGCTCCCCCAGGAAGGGTCCGCGTCGATCACCCACCCAGCTTCCAGTTTTCAACCGACTTGATTTCCAGGCCGGCCGCCTTCGCGAACTGGCCCACCGACTGCTTGTCGTCCTTCACGAAGGGCTGCTCGAGGAGCACGCACTGGCTGAAGAAGTTTCGCAGCCGGCCCTCGATCATCTTGGCGATGATATTTTCCGGCTTGCCCTCCTTGCGGGCCGCCTCGGTGAGGATCGCCCGCTCCTTCTCCACGACCTCGGGATCGAGGTCTTCCTTGCGGATGGCCTGCGGCGCCAGCGCGACCACATGCATGGCGACATCCTTCGCCACCTCGGCCGCGGTCGCCGCCGTCGTGTTGCCCGCGATCTCGATGAGCGCGGCCTTGGAGCCGTCGTGATGGGCGTAGCCGCCGCAGGGGCCGTCAACCCGCTTGATCCGCGAGAGTTCGAAGACCTCCCGCATGCGGTTGAAGAGATCGTCCTTGATGTCGCCGAGCGTGCGGTCGGGATGCGACACGCTCTTCTGGGCGAGCAGATCGGCCGGAGTCGCGGCTCCCGGGCCGAGGGCGAGCGTCTTGGCGATCTCGTTGGCGAGCGCCTTGAAGTCGTCGCTGCCGGCCACCGGCGGGCTTTCGCACTTCAGCTCGATGATCGTGCCCACCCCCTTGGCCGGATCGGCGAACACGGCGAGGCGACCGCAGGAGGTCTCACGGTCGGCCCGCATCGACTGGGTCTTGATGCCCTGCTTGCGAAGCCAGTCGACCGCCTGATCGGTGTTGCCGCCGCATTCCGCGAGCGCCTTCTTGCACTCCATCATCGGCAGGCCGGTTTTTTCCCTGAGGGCCATGACGGCCGCCGCGGTGATCTCAGCCATGGGTTTCCTTCTCCTGGGGCGTTGTGGTTCGAGGAATGCAGATGGGGGCGTGCTGATCGTGGGAGCGGTGCGGGCCGCCGTCCCGGGCACGCCGGTGGCGAAACAACAAGGAAAGACCATCCGCTGACGCGAAGATCAGGCCTTCGGCTTCGGCACCGACCGCTTGGCAACCATCGGCCGGGCCCGGGGCTTCGGCTTGCCTTCTCCCTCGGCTCCACCTTCGGCGCCCTCGGCCGAAACCTGGGCCTCGGTCGCCGAGTGGGATTTGCCCTCGAGAATCGCGTCGGCCAGCCGGGCGGCGACCAGTTCGATCGAGCGGATCGAGTCGTCGTTGCCGGGGATCGGGAGATCGACCAGATCGGGATCGCAGTCGGTGTCGATCAGCGACACGGTCGTGATGCCCATCTTGCGGGCCTCGTTGACCGCGTTCTTCTCCTTCTTGGGATCGAACACGACGAGGCACTCGGGCAGCCGCGACAGCGTCCGGATGCCGCCGAGGTTGCGGAGCATCTTGCGGTGCTCACGGCGGAGCGACGACTGCATCTTCTTGGAATAGGAACCGAACGCCTCCGACGGGATCAGGGTCTCGAGTTCCTCGAGGCGGGCCAGGCGGTTGCGGATCGTGCGGAAGTTGGTGAGCGTGCCGCCGAGCCAGCGGTCACTGACGTAGGGCATGCCGCAGCGGGCGGCCTCGCGGGCGACGGCCTCGGCGCCCTGGCGCTTGGTGCCCACGAAGAGGATCAGGCTACCGGTCGAGGAGACCTGCTTGAGATACTTCCTGGCCCTCAGGAGTCCGCGGATCGTCTCGCGGACGTCGATGATGTGGATGAGGTTGCGACGCCCGTGGATGTAGGGCTTCATCTTCGGGTTCCACCGGCTGGCACGATGGCCAAAGTGGACGCCGGCTTCGATCAGTTCCTGGGCCAAGACGTTCGACACGCTCTTCTCGCTCGCTGGGTGCTGGGGTCAGTGGGACGACACAAGGACTGCGGATGACAAGGACTGCGGAGGCTCGCACGCTCCGAGCACCGCAAACTATCGGCTTTTTCCCCCCTCTGTCAACGTGCCTCCGCCGGCGGCGTCCTGGGGGGCATTCCCGGCCCCCTGTGGCCCGGGAAACCGCGGCTCAGGCTTGAATGCGGGGGTTTGCCCTTACTAGACTCCGGCTCAGACCAGCAGCGGCCGCTTCGTCCGGCGCCCCGTCTGCCAATTCCCGGCCCGGAGCCCGTCGCGAGCCACTCATGCGCCATGTCCTTTCCGCCACCGTCCAGAACGTCCCCGGCGTGCTCGCCCACGTCTCGGGCATGCTGGCGTCCCGGGGCTACAACATCGACAGCCTCGCGGTCGGCGAGACCGAGGACCCGCGGTTCTCGCGGATGACGTTCGTGCTGCGCGGCGACGACCGTGTGCTCGACCAGGTCCGGCGGCAGCTGGAGAAGATCGTCACGATCGTTCGCGTCGACGACATCAGCAGCCGCAACTACGTGGAGCGCGACCTGCTGCTGATCAAGATCGCGGCCGCTTCCGGTCCTTCCCGGTCCGAGATCAAGGAACTCGTCGATATCTTCCGAGGCCACATCATCGACGTCGCCGCCGACAGCGTGATCATCGAGCTCTCGGGCACGGAAAAGAAGCTCGAGGGTTTCATCGAGGTGATGCGTCCCCACGGCATCATCGAGCTTGCCCGCACCGGTCGGATCGCGTTGGTCAGGGGCAGCCCTCCGACCCGCGAGACCACCGAGGCCGCCGACGGAGCCCGTCCGGCAGATTCCGCACCCGTGGGCGAGTCGCTGGCCTGACGCCGCGTGCCCGCCCTTCCGTTCCCGCCCCTGACCCCGCCCTGACCCGCTGTCCCCAACCGGAGTGAACCCTTGGCCGCAACGATCTATTACGACGCCGACGCCGACCTCAAGGCCCTCGAAGGCAAAACC
>SXHR01000044.1:0-2845 GCA_005773625.1 Planctomycetaceae bacterium
GGGTTCACCGCACTGGGTTCACCGCGGGCAGGAGCGCGACGTCGGAGCTGTTGGCGGGGACGGCATGGCCCGCTTCGGCCGCGTGGCCGTGATGGGCTTTCGAGAGATGATCGACGAAGTCGTTTCGTGCGGCCTTGAGCACGAAGACCTCGCTCGACGCGTCGACAGACCCGTGAGGCCGCACGATGCAGATCACCTCCGCCTTGCCGTCGTGCTGCCGCACGTGTTCGAGCAGCGCCGCCTCGCCCGGTGAAAGCGTCGTGCTCGCCGCCGCGGCGCGGGGTTCGGCCGCCATCCTGCCGCCCGCCGGAGAGTCGGTCGCGGCCGGCATCGCGTCGACCGGCGTGCCGGTCGACGCCGTCGGCAGCGCATCGGCCCGGTCGCGGCGGTCGAACGACACCGTCGGCATCGCCGCAGGCATGCTCGGCACGTGGGGGCCGCCGGTCGAGGCGACTGCCTCGAGTCCGTTGCTGGGATAGACGTTGCGGAACACGAACGCGAGGCCCGACTCCTCGAGCTGGTCGTGGATGGAGGGGAGCGCCGCGAACAAGCCCTCGTTGTCGGCCGGGTCGGCGGCGTTGCACACGCCGATCAGCGTGCCGTCGATTCCGAACAGCCCGCCACCGCTGCGGCCCTGCACGGGCTGGCCGGCGACCTGCAGGTTTGAGGGGCCGAGATACTTGTCGACCGCGGTCACGCGGCTGTGATGGATCGTCGGATCCTTGCCGCCGTCGCAGCCGACGGTGACCACGGGAGATCCCACCGGCGTGGTGCGGTCGGTGCCGCCCACGCGAACCGGCTCGACGGTGGCGTCGGTGAAAATGCTCACCAGGGCGAGGTCCCGCTTCAAATCCCAGGAGACGACCTGCCCGGCAACGCCTCGCGGTCCCTGCGGTCCGAAGAGATCGACCTCGACGCGGCCCTTGCCCTGAGAGTCGCGGAACACGTGGCCGCAGGTGAGGATCAGCGCCTCTCCCTGCCGGCAGTCGATCACGGTGCCCGTCGCCCACGACACGCCCGCGGCGTCTTCAACACGGAGACGGGCGGTGGCGGCGAGGAGCTTTTGTTCGAGATCGGCCCGCGTGGCCGTGTCGGGCTGGCGGTCGCGGGCCGCGGCCGGCATCCCCTGCGGCATGGCCACGGGGCCGGCGGTCGTCTCTGGGAATGCCCCGGGGACCGCCGGTCGAGCCTGGGCCGCCGGGCTAGCCGGGGCCGCCGGGCTAGCGGGGGCCGCCGCGACGGCTGCGGGTGCGGTGAGTCGGGCTGCGGGTGCGGTGGCCCGGGGTGCGGCTTCGGTCGCCAAGGGTGCCGCAGCGGCGGCGACGGGCAGCGGCATGCCCGGGATCGGCGGCTGATCTGCCCCGGAAAGAGCCACGGGAGCCTGGCCGCCGAGCGGTGCGGCGCTCGTGGCGAGCAGCGATTCGAGTTCGGCTCGGGTCGTGGCGCCGTTGATCCGGCCCACCTCGTGCCCCTTCACGAGCAGCACATAGCAGGGCACGCCCGTCACACCGAACCTCTTCACGAGATCGCTCTCGTGATCGACGTCGATGTGCCGCACCACCCAGCCGGCCGCGGCAATCTCGCCCACCAGCGGCGCCATTTGGCGGCAGGGGCCGCACCATGACGCTGCGAAGTCGAGCAGCACCACCTCCCCCGAGCGGGCCGCGGCGGCAGGATCGGCCGCCTGGGAGGCGATGCAGGCGAGACCGCACAGGGACACGACCCACGGGGTGATCGTTCGGAGGTGCATCATCGGTCACTCCACTGGTCGGCGGCGTCGATTTCACGAGCGGGGAACGAGGGTTCGCCGCGGAAAACAGCCGGGCGAGCGGGCGGGATAGTGGCGGCCTCGTCGGGTGCCGACAAGGTCACTTTCGGCATCGGGGCCTTGCCCAGTCGGCCGGCATTTCCTCGATTCCCCACCGATTCCTACAATCCGCGGACCCTCGATCCCCCACTCCGGCCCACACCGCATGCCCGCACCACGCCAGCGCCGCATCCTCGTCACCTCCGCGCTGCCATACGCCAACGGGCACATTCACCTCGGGCATCTCGTCGAGTACATCCAGACCGACATCTTCGTCCGCTTTCAGAAGCTCCGCGGACACGAGTGCATCTATCTCTGCGCCGACGACACCCACGGCACCGCGATCATGATCCGGGCCCGGGCCGAGGGCCGCAGCGAGCGGGAGTTGATCGCCGAGATGCGGCAGGCCCATCTCGCCGACTTCACCGGCTTCCAGGTCGCCTTCGACCACTACGGCTCGACCGACAATCCCGCCAACCGCCGGCTCTGCGGCGAGGTCTGGGAGGCGCTGCGGCGGCGCGGGCTCGTGGTGTCGCGCGAAGTGGAGCAGCTGTTCGACGCGACGGCGGGCACGTTCCTCGCCGACCGGTTCGTGAAGGGCACATGCCCCCGGTGCCGCGCCGCCGACCAATATGGTGACACCTGCGAACAGTGCGGCGCCACCTACGCGCCCGCCGACCTGATCGAACCGGTGAGCACGCTCTCCGGCAGCCGGCCGGAGGTGCGGTCTGCCGAGCACCTGTTCGTGACGATCGAGCAACTCCATGGGTTCCTCGCCCACTGGACGACGACGGGCGGCCTCGACCCGCGGATCGCCAACTACCTCGCCGGCCACTTTCTCGGCGAGCCCTTGCGGGACTGGGACGTCTCCCGCCCCGCGCCCTATTTCGGCTTCGAGATTCCCGACGCCCCCGGCCACTACTGGTATGTCTGGTTCGACGCGCCGATCGGCTCTCTCGCCGCCACGGCCGAATGGTGCGAAGGCCATGGCGGGTCGTTCGACGCCTGGTGGGGCCGCGGCAACGACACGCCCGCGGA
>SXHR01000045.1:0-7673 GCA_005773625.1 Planctomycetaceae bacterium
GGCCGCCCACCCCCGCCAGCGGCGCGGGCAGATGCCGGGGGGCGACGAACGTCGCGCGGCCGCGGACGCGCACCAGCCGGTCGTCGATCACGATGGGAGAGCCGGCGGCGGCCACGTCGGCGGCGGCCTCGGCCCAGGCCGCCGCGAGGTTCGCCGGCGCCGCCATCCGCGCGATCACCCGCAGGAGCATCCGCTCCTTGTCGTCGCTCCAAGGCGTCTCGTCGCTGAAGACCGCCCGCCTCGACAGGTCGATCTCCTTGAGGGCGAGAAACGAGCCGAGATCGGCGGCCGGCTTCACCGCGGCCTCCTGCCCCGGGACCGTGCCCGCCGCGAGCCAGGCTGCGAGCGAGCAACAGGCCGCGAGTCCGCGGCCCAGCCTCATTCCGAACACCGGCCGACACGACGACATGCTCATGATGCGGGCTCCCTGGTGGGGGGCTTCGGGGCCGGCTCGCCCTCGAGGGCGAGCTCGCGGAGCGATTCCTCGACGGAAAACAACTTCACGTTCGCGAGCGAATCGTCGAGCCCGGCCGGATCCGTCGTCGCCCGGCCGGTGGCCGGGCGGCCGCCGCGGCTCATGCCGAGCAGCGTCGCGGCCACCAGCCCGGCCATCGTGATCAGCACGACGAGCGTCACGACACCAGACGCCCCCGCCGACGAGTCCGCCGCCGGCGACTTGGCGAGCCCGATCGGCTCGAGCGTCATGATCAGCGGTGCGACGCGGATCGCATCGGTCGCGTTATAGGCGTAGTTCTTGAAGAAGTAGCCGACGATCTCGACGGGCTCGTCGATCTTCATCCCACCCGGCATCCCCTCGGGAATCCGCAGGCACTGCACCACGACCGGGGACGCGGGACCTTCGAGGGGCTCCATCCAGCCCTGCCAATAGTCGTCGATGGCGTAGTTGTTGGCGGGGGCCGCCACTTTCTCGAGGCGGCGAAGCGTGCCCCGCATCCGCACCAGCCTGCCCCGGAACGACCGCGGCTGGCCAAACACCTCGCTGAAACTCACCTGCTGCGGATTCGCCTTCCGCAACGCGGCGAGGCTGGTCTCCCGAAGCGTGTTCCAGGTCTGAAACCAGGCGTCGTTGTCCGACTCCCGGAAAAAGGTGGCGTCGCGAACGTTCGAGAGCGACTCGGCTGAGGCGCTGAGGAGAGCCGCCGACCGGTCGTCGAACGGTTCGGGGTCGCGCTCGATCACGAGCTCGTCGCCCCGGGGGCGTGGCCCGTTGACCGCGTCGAGCCGGGTGTCGATCTGTGCGGGCCCCTGCTCCCTGCGGTCGCGTGGAAACCACGTTCGCTCCACCCAGCCGAGCACGAGCACCAGCACGATCCCCGCCGGCATCACGAACAGGAAGAGCCGTCGCCGCTCGGCGGGGGCCAGATAGTTTTTCGCGACCCGCCTGCCGGGCCGTTGCCCCGCCTCCGGTTCTCCGCCCGGAGCACCGCAGCGATGCAGGTCGGCATCGTCGTTCACGATGGCTGCCGCTCCGGAAGGTCGCCGGGCAGCGATTCAGCCTGAGCCCGCTGCCGCCGCATCTCCCGCCACACATACGCGCCGAACGAGCCTGCCAGCGTGAAGGGCATCGCGAGCATGAGAAGGATGCTGTAGAAGTAGCCCCGGGCGATGTTGAGGCCTTCGGGATCCGACGTGTTCACCGCGTCTTTGCAGTTGGGGCAGCCCAACGCATCGCTCGCGAGGAGAAACCCCACCACGATGCAGGCCGAAATGACGCTTGGCTGCCCGAGGGCCCGTCCGAATGCCTTCCGCATGGGTTTCTCCTCCATCCCCAATGATAGCAGGGCCGGGAGCAGGAGGCAGCCCCGTGGCGGTCGGGGTCAGACAAACCAGTGGTAGAGCATCATGTAGATGACCACGCCGGTCACCGACACATAGAGCCAGATCGGCAACGCGATCCGGCCCAGGCGACGGTGGGTTGCCCAGCGGCCCCGCCATGCGAGGGCGAACATCGCGATCGCCAGCACCGGAACGGTGACGGCGAGCAGGATGTGGGAGATCAGGATCGTGAAGTACACGCCGCGGACGCCCCCCTGCCCCCTGAACGGGACGTGACCGACGAGGTAGTGATAGGTGAGATAGCAGACCAGGAAGATGGCCGACACGACGAATGCCGCCACCATCGCCGACCGATGGGCCCTCACGTTGCCCCGCTTGATGAACACCCAGCCCGCGAGGAGCAGGATGGTGGCGAGCGAGTTGAGCACCGCGTTGGTCGTGGCGAGCGGGTGCACGCTGACCGAGGCGACGAGCGGCGTCATGGTTTGGCTTCCTGCGGGCCGCCCGGCTGCGCGGCCGCGGGAGACACGACGGGCTCGGCAAGAACCTCCCGAATGAGCTTCTCGAGCAGGGCAACCCGGTCAGGTTCGAGCAGGTGGTAGCCTCCGCGAAGCCGCCCCTGCCGATCGAAGACGACGCCTCGCTCCGAGTGCACGCCGAGTTCCACCGGCAGGCGGAACATCTTCTGGCCAACCTGCTCGATCAACGCGAGGTCACCGGTGAGAAACTTCCAGCGGGCCGGATCGGCCTCGAACCGGGCGGCATACTTCGCCAGCGATTCAGGAGTGTCGTTGACCGGATCGCACGTCAGGCTCACGACCATGAACCCGGGATCGTCGATCCTGCGCAGGATGTCGGCGATCGCCTGATTCTCCCGGAAGCACGGCCCCGGGCAGTTCGCGAAGAAGATCGCCCCCATCCAGACCTTGCCGGCGAGCGACTCCGAGCTGAAATCCTCCCCGGTCTGATCGGTGAGCGTGAAGGGGACGTCGGCGAGGTTCGGCACCGTCTCCTCGTCGACTCGCACCCTGCCCGCCACGGGAGTGGGCCGCGGTTCGCTGACGCCGGTCTCCGGGGGACGACAGCCGACGATGGCGGAGGCCAACGGCACAAGCACGCAGAGGAGTCGGTGGATGGGGACGGCGGAGGGCACGTTCGCGATTCCCGGAGCTGGGTCGTTACGGATGGTCAGTGTGCGGCCGGCTCGTTCAGCGGGCTGTCCTTCGCCGCTTCCTCGAGCAGACGCACGTCCGAACCGCGGGCCATGTAGAGCGCCCGTTCCTGTGACACCATGCGGTTCCGCAGGCCGACGTCGGGCACGAGCATGATCGCCAGAAAAATGGCCATCATCGCCGCCGGGATCGTGAGCACGTACTTCCAGTTCGCCTCCCACCAGACATGCATGAAGAACAGGATGACGAGCATCGCCTTCGTGCACGACACAGCCATCATGAACGCCCAGCCCACCTGCGGCTGGTCGCGCCAGGGCCACGCGGGCGAGTAGGTGAAGAACGACATGGTCGTCAGGCCGCAGAGCGCGAGGAACACGAGCATGTATTTGCCGATGCCGCCATGCCCCTCATGGCCGCCGTGCGACTCCTCGACAGAGTGCAGCAGGGTCTCGTCGGCCGACTCGCCCGCGCGGGTGACGGGTCCGTGACTGTGGTTGCCGTGGTCGCTCATCGATGTCACCTTTCGTGGTCGCCTTTCGAGGTCGGGCTCGGGGCCGCGACCGATGATGTCGGAATCAGAACAGGTAGAGGAGCGGAAACAGGAAAATCCACACCAGATCGACGAAGTGCCAGTAGAGTCCGGCATTTTCAATCGCCCCGGCCCGCTTCGCGTCCAGTTTCCAGGTGAGCATGATCGCGAACACGAGCAGACCGACCGCCACGTGAATGGCGTGGAATCCGGTGATCAGGAAGTAGGTGCTGGCCCACATGTTGCCGCCGGGTATGACGGTGGGCAGACGCAGCCAGGGAAAGGCGTCGTTGAGGCCGTGCGACCCGTGGCCGGCGCCATGGCCGGCACCACCGGCACCCTCGGCCGGAAGCGGCATCACCTGGTCGGCGACGACCGCCATGTCGAACGCCTGCTGATCGGGGCTCAGCACCATCTTCTGGATCTGCTGGAGTTTGCCGCGGGCGGCGAGCTGCTCGGTCGTGAGCGCGGCTTCGGGAGTCTCGTCGAGCTCCTTGAGCCGATCGACCGTTTCCGGTTCCTGCCAGCCATGGAGCGCCGCCGCCTGGGCGGAACGATGCCACATCACGGCCCATTTGTATTTCAGGGCCTGCCAGGCGTCTTTGGGCTCCCGGCGGAGTTCTTCGAGCCGACCGCGGACGGCGGAGCCGTAGTAGAGGTCCGGCCGCTCGTAGATCCGGCTTCGGGGCGCCGCAGGGTAGATGCCGTGGGAGAACTTGGCGGAGTATTCGTAGCCCTTCACGCCGAGAAACAGGCCGCCCAGCAGGAGTGTCAGCAGCATCCAGAACTTCGCGAGGCTGGCCTTGTTGGCCCGTGCGGTCTCGAGGGCGAGCACGATCGAGACGCTCGAGCAGATCAGCACGAACGTGTTGAAGGCGCCGATCGGCTCGCTCAGATGGACATGGTGGGCCTTGGGCCACACCGGCGCACCGAATCGAAGCACCACGTAACTTCCGAGCAGTGCCGCGAAGAACATGATCTCCGTCGAGAGAAAAAGCCACATGATCAGCTTGCCGCGGGAGAGCGGCAGGCCCGGCTGATACTGGAGCGTGATGTGGCCGTGGTCATGCCCGCCATGCCCGTCATGCCCCGCATGACCGGCGTGTCCATGGCTGATGGAAGATGCGGAAGCGTTCATGGTCGATGCTCGGGGGATCGGGGGTGTCAGACGGGCTTTCCAAACACGACCGCCGCAACGAGCAGGCCGAGCAGGGAACCCAGGGATGTGAGCAGGAGGATGCGGGCGGAGGCGTCGTCCCGCCGGATGGCGAAGCGGACCGTGGCCAGAAGATAAACGATTCCGGCCACCGCCGCCGCCAGGAACAGCCGAATGCCGCCGGACGGCACGGCCAGAACGAGCCCGGCGGGGATCATCGCGAGCGCCGCGGCAAGTGACTGCCCCCCCGCCCGTAGGCCCGTCGGATCGACCACCGTCAGCATCCGGAGCCCCGCGGCGGCGTATTGCGAGCGGTAAAGCCAGGCGATCGCCATGAAGTGCGGAAACTGCCAGAGGTAGAGCACCGTGGCCAGCGCCGCGGCGGCGAGCCCTCCCCGGGCGTCGCCTGCGGCGAGCCGTTGCGGGCCACCGGCCGCCAGCCAGCCGATCATCACGGGCATCGCCCCGGCCACGGCCCCGACGGCCGTATTGAGGGGCGTGACCCGCTTGAGCGGCGTGTAGATCGCCACGTACAAGAGCCACGTCGCGGCGGTCGCCGCGACCGGTTGCCAGCCATAGGCCATGCCGGATACGGCCGAGCCCGCCACGAACAACGCACCGGCCCATGTCCAGGCCGTTTCCACCGTCATGCGTCCGGCCGCGATCGGCCGGGATGCGGTTCGCGGCATTCGCCTGTCGGTATCCCGCTCGAGGATCTGATTGGCGATGCTGGAACTGGCCGTCACGAGGGCGGTGCCAAGGAGCAGCGTCGCCACGGACCAAAGGCTTTCCGGACGGCCTGCGGTGAGCCACATCGCCGTGACGACGGTGGCCAGCACCATGACGGCGATCCGCGGACGCGTCAGTTTCGAGATGTCGGCGGTCCACGAGGCGGAGCCGCTCGTAAGATCACCCCCGACCGCCGCGGGCGGAACGGCAAACTCGGCGGCGATCGATGGCGGAGGGGTCACGTGAACGCCCTTCGTCCGGCCGTCGCAGCGGCGGTCGTTCGGCCAAACCCCCCCGACTCGATCGCGACCGCCACCGAACCACCGAGGATCAACATTCCGAGAACGACATGCCCGGTGACGACACCGGCCGCCCACACGCTCCGCGCCCGCAAGGGCTCGGCCAACTGCCAGGATTCGGGCACGATGTCTGCCGGCATGCCCCAGTTCGCCACCCAGGCTCCCGCCCCCAGCAGCAACTGACTGCCCACCAGCACGAGCATGCACCACGACCAGAGCCGAGCCGTCCGCGACCCGAGTGCGCTGGCCGTCACGGCGCTGGCTACCGTCAACACCGTGACGGCGATGGCCCCGAAAATATGCAAGCCGACGAGGGCGTGGAAGGTGGCGGGTTCGACGGCGGCGTCGAGATGCCGCAGCTGGGCCCCGGCGACGAGTTGCAGATAAGCCGCGACGAGCAGCGCGACGGGAATCCGCGTGGCCACCTCGCGGCTCGCGGCCGCCCCGGGCCGCCGCGACAAGACGGCGATCGCCACGGCCACGGAGAAAAAGAGCGGGCCGGTGCAGGCATGCACCTTTGCCACCGTCTTGTCGTCGAGGAGCACGCGGGCGCCGCCGAGCCCACCCTGCACGAGCACGAGTGCGACCGCGGCCACCACGAGCCAACGCACCGTTGGTTGCGACGAGGAGCACCAGACGACCACGGCCAGCCCGATTGTGATCACCCCCGTCAGGGCCCCCAGCAGTCGATGCCCGTGCTCGAGGAACAGATCCCAGGGGCCGGTGAGCCACTCGGCCATCGGAAAGAGGAACATGTTGTGGCCGTACGTCGCGGGCCAGTCAGGCACCGCCATCGCCGCCTCGTACGTCGTGACCAGCGCCCCGAACGACAGCAGCACTGCCGTCACGCCCACCAAAAGGCAGGCGACCAAATGCGTCCAGTTGAATGCGGAGAGTCTCATGTTGATTCAGGGCCCCGTGAGGGGAAGCGGCCGCGGCGGCTGACGACGCCCGGGGCACCCCGCGGTTTTCTTCCGCGGCAACGACGCCCCTTTCATCGGCTCAGAGGAACGACCGCCACGAGAGAGTCCTGCCCTCCCCATGCCGGCGACTCGCGACCCCTGCCTGCTCCTCCCCTCAATGTGCCGCCGCCGCAGCGGCCGCCGCGGCGGCGTTGGGCGGGTCGGTCTGCATCAGGTGATCCTTCTCGACTCCGGGGACGGAGTATTCGTACGGGCCGCGATAGACCACCGGCTGGTAGTCGAAGTTGCCGTGGCCCGGAGGGCTCGGCGCCGTCCACTCCAGCGTATTGGCGTTCCACGGATTCCGGCCGGCGACCGGCCCCCAGAACATGCTGTAGATGAAGTTGGCCGCGAAGATGATCTGCGTGGCCACCATGCCCTTGGCGCAGTAGGTCATGAAGGCGTTGAGCGGCTGAAGGTGATGGAACGTCTCGTAGTGGTAGGCGTCGGCAAGCCGCCGCGGGAAGCCCACCGCACCGAGAATGTGCATCGTGAAGAAGGTTCCGTTCAGGAAGATGAACGTCAGGAAGAAGTGCACCTTGCCCCAGAACTCGTTCATCGTGCGGCCGAACATCTTGGGGAACCAGAAGTAAATCGCCGCCCACACGCCCATCGCCGTGCCGGCGAAGAGCACATAGTGGAAGTGGGCCACGATGAAGTAGGTGTCGTGAATGAAGATATCGACGGGCGTGGCCGCCATGAAGATGCCCGACAGCCCACCGATGATGAACATCGAGACGAAGGAGAGCGCGAAGAGCATCGAGGTCGTGTACTGGATCTTGCCCCCCCAGAGCGTACCGAGCCAGTTGAAGGTCTTCACCGCGCTCGGCAGGGCGATCATCATCGTCGAGACCATGAACGTGATGCCCAGCGCCGGATTCATGCCCGACATGAACATGTGATGGCCCCAGACGATGAAGCCCAGGCCGGCGATGCCGGCGATGGAGTAGACCATCGGCCGGTATCCGAACAGGGGCTTGCGGGCGTAAACGGTGAGAATGTCACTCACCATGCCCATCGCCGGCAGGA
>SXHR01000046.1:0-5972 GCA_005773625.1 Planctomycetaceae bacterium
CACCGCGACCGCCCACGGCCAGCCCCGCGACACCGCGGCCGCCCACACCCCCGGCCAGCGGCCCGAGATGCTCCAGCCGGCGGCGAGCGCCGCGACGAGACCGGCCGTCACCAGGCCGCGGGCCGGCACCGTCGCATCGGCGTCGCGAACCGCCCGGATCGTCACGCCCTGATCGTCGGCGGCAAGTGCGAAGACGCGGTTTGATCCGTCGCCGCGCGGGGCGATCGCCCGCTCCCACTCGGCCTCGAGCCGGGGCCGTTCACCCGACATCCGCAGCGTCGCGAAACCGGCGAGACGTTCCCGTTCGACATCCCCGGATGCGGCGAGCGCCGTCTGGAAAAGCGCGGCCACACGCTGCCGTCCCGCACCGATCGCCGCCTGCCACTCGGTGGGGGAGATGAGTTTCGCGGGCTCGGCCATCCGTAGCCGCATGCCCGGGGGCGCGTCGATCGCCCACAGCACCGACCGGGCCGGCAAACCCTCGAGCCGGGGCGTCTCGAGCCGGATGGCCACGCCGTCCTCGAGCCGGCCGCCGACCTCGCCCGCGAACACGGCCAGGATGGACCGCGGCCAGCGGATGTCGTTCAACCTCACATCCCAGGCGTCGCCGCCCTGCGGCACGGCCTCCATTTCACGCCCGTCGACGAGGAGATCGAAGAGTCGCAGGCCCGGGGGCATCCGCAATCGGACCACGGGCCGCTCCGTGACGAGATCGAACCGCGCGGTTCCCCAGACCCGGCCGCGGCGGTCGATCGTCACATGCATGGTCGTGAGTTCGACGACGTGGCCGATCGGCGTGTCTTTTCCCGTCTGCGACGTCACCGCAGAACGCGGGCCGGTGCCCGGCTCGACCGTCGTCTGCGCGCTGAGCACGTACTCGGGCCCCGGCTCACCCGGCAGCACCTCGCGAAAGTCGTCGGCATCGCCCCCCGTGGTGCCGGTGGCTTTCGAATCGGCAGGCTGCACCTGCACGGCGACCTGCGGCGACGAGCGACAGGTGACCGCCAGCGGCACTTCGCCCGGCATGACCGCCCGCGCGAGCGGCAGGCGGCCCCGCGGGTCGGGCCGGCTCGGAAGGCGGCCGTTGAGCGTGAGGCGGAAGCGTCCCGTGCGGGGCCGCTGCAGCACCACGACGAGTCGCGTGGCCGATGGCCGTGCCGAAAACAGATCGACCGCGGCCGCCTCGGCCTCCGTCTCTTCCTCGAGCATCACCCGGTCGATGATGCACTCCGCCGGCAGCTCGATCGGCAGCTCCGTGAGCGGCGCCGACTCCGCCGCGATCAGGCAGGTGAGGCTCAGGCCCACATGGTCGGAGCCGAAATCGACCACGAGCCGCTGCGATCCCCGGGGCGGCTCGGGACGTCGACGCACCGCGATCCGCGGCGGTGACCGCTCGCCGCCACCCGGGTCAAACGCCACCGTCCCCGGTTCCCTGGCCGGGGCGTCCACCTCCGACCGCCACACGGCGACGGCATCGGGGCCATCCTCCTCGCGCGGCCGGAGCAGCGCCGCTCCGCTCGGCAGTTCAGGGGTCACGTCGAACCGGCCGGGCGCGATGCACCGCACGGTGCGGATGTCGCTGACGACGTCCTCGAGCCACACGCACGGCACGTCGAACACGCCGACCGGATCGACGTGCGGCCTCGTGAACTCGAGCTCGACCTGCAGGCGTCCCGGCGCCGGCTCGGCCACCTCGACGGCGAACCTGCCGTGGCCGAGCGGCAGGCACGACACCTCGGCCGACTCGCCGTCGCGATCGGGGATCGGCTCGAGCCCGGGAGAGGCCCTCACGACGACCGCCGGCACCACTGCCGAGCCCCCGCCGAGTTCATACCGCGCCCGCACTCGGCACGAATCCTCGCTCCACCGCACGTCGTTGGAACTGACGGCTTCGGCGATGGCGGCCGGGATCGCGGTGCGGGGATCGATCGTCCGCGTCAGCCGAACACGCGCGGCCCGCGACACATCGAACGTCCCGGCGGCCGCCGCAGACTCCCTGACGCGATGCCACGGACCGGCCCGGTCGGCACGTTCGCACATCACCCGCCGTGGCTCGAAAGCCGGACCACCGGCCGTGGCCCGCTCCGGCGGCGGAAACCGCAGGGTCGATCGCGGCGCCGGGGGCAGGTCGGCGACGAGTGTCTCCACGCCTCCACGCCGCGCGGCCCCCGGGATCACGTCGAGTTCCACGCGATGCCGACCCGGTGTCATGGCCACGATCCGCGCGACCGCGTCAGCGGCGGCAAGTTCGATCGCCACGCCAGCGCGGCCATCCTTCGCGGGCAGCCTCCAGCGGGCACCCGCGGGGGATTGGTCGAGCACCAGCACGCCACCACGATCGGCATCGACGTCGAGCACCATCCGCCAGTCTTCGACCGTCGTCCCGCCCGCGGTCACGGTGCATTCCAGCACCCGCACCGCCGCGGCGGCGGCAACGTCGTCGGCGGCGAGCATGCGAAACAAGGGCTCGGGCACGAGCGCCGTGCCCCCGGACTCGTCCGGGGCGAGCAGCACCCGATACGGGGCGATGGCCGCGGCGTCTTCGTCCGGCGGCCCGCCATGGGCCGCGGCAGCGCCCGCCGCCACGCCGATCACGACGAGCGGTGCGGCGATGGTGCCCGCGACCCCGCGCCGACACGCACCCCATCCCAGGCCGACGACGGCGCCCCACCACAACCCCCGGGCGATCACCGCGAACGGCTGGGGGAGCCAGAGGGCCGCCACCGCCGCGGCGACGGCGCAGACGACGGCCTTCGTCGGACGCCGGCGCACGATCCAGCCGCAGGCTGCCGCGGCCACGAGTCCGGCGATCACCGCCGAGGAGGCGATCAGCCCACGACTCGCGACGGTGATGCCGAACGCGGTTCGGACGGGCAGCGACACCGAAACCCTGCGGAAGCCGGTGGGAGTGGCGGCCTGCGGCGAGACCACGGCGGCCCGCGGAGCGGCGTCGAACAACCGGTCGAGCCAGTCCGGGGAGTGCCCCATGTCGGCGCCGGACGTCACGAGGTCGATGCCCGGCGGCAGCATGAGCTGCAGGTCCCTGTCGAGGACCGGCACGTCGAGCGTGCACGCCACCGGGTCGATCCGCCAGATGCCGTAGGCGGGATCGCGGGTGGCGATGCCCCGGATGACGAGCGTCAGGCGACCGCGGCCGGGAGGCAGGGGGACGGAAATCCCGCCGGCGGCGGACGCCGCGTCGAAGGGCACCGGTGCGCCATCGATCTGCACCTCGTCGATCACCAGGCCGCGGGGCACCGTCAGCACGGCCTCCTCCCGACCACGATTCTCGATCTCGAATTTCAACTCGCATTCGATCCGACCGGATGCATGGCAGAAGCACGTGGTCGATTCCCTCCAGGCCCACGCCCGCGCACCCGAGTCGTCGGCTGGGATGAGCTCCGCGGCTGGCTCGTCGGAAGCCTCCTCCCCCAGCGAGGCTGGATCTCCATACGCCAGCTCCGTGACCGGGCCGGCCGGTTCGCGGTCGATCGACACGCCGGGGGGCACCTCGCGGAGCCTGCGATTCACGAGCGTGGGCCGCGACCGGCTGCCGCTGCGGATGACGACCTCCCCGCGGGCCACGGTGCTGCCCTCCACCCAGGCCAGCGGCACCCCGACGGCGGCGTTGAACGGGAGGGTGCGGGTGGCCTGGAACGTGACGGCGCCTTCGACCGCCGGACGAAACTCCAGCAGCCACGATTCCTCGACGCCCGGTTGTCGCCCGAGGTCGCCGCGCCGTCCCTCGGCCGCATCCATCCGCCGCGGCAGCAACGCACCGCCGGCGGGCTGCAGGAGGGACCACTCGAGCGCGTCGCCCATCGGCCCGGAGAAGTGCACGACGATGGCATCGATGCCGCCCGCTTCGGGCCTGCAGGTGAATGTGAAGGTCTCCGAGAGACGCTCGTCGAGCGCGAGCATCTGCAGCGAGATCTGGGCGTCGAGCGGCGGACGACGCTGGACGAGCCGCGCCTCGAGGGCCGGGGCCCGTGCACCGCCGCGAATGCGGCCCCGGGGCGAACCCGGCTCGACCAGCGGGGCGAGCCGGCCCTCGGCGGGCAACAGTCCGATGGGATCCCCGGCGACTTCGATGACCGCCTCGGGGCCGACGCGGAAGTCGATCAGCGACGACTCCGCGAGTTCCCCCTCCAGCCGCACCATGTCCATGTCGGTGGTCATGAACTCGCCTCCGAGCGGCACGCCGCGGCGGTGTCCGGTGATCCGAAGGCCGAGGCTGCGGGTGCGGGTCGCGGCCTCCGCGAGCCCGATGCTCAGCTGATTTCCGGCGGGCGAGCGGTTGACCCGCCAGTCGAGCGGCAGGCCCGGCACCGGACTGCCGCGGCCGCCGGGGAGCGGATCGGCCTGTGGATCGACGGCGGACCAATCGACCGCCTCGACCGAGTCGATGAACCATCCCGACCCCACCGCGGCGGTGAGCCCGAAGGCTTCGCCGGCCACGACGCGCATGTCGCACGCCGCGCGGCCGAGCACGGTGGCGGGCGAGATCTCGACCGTGGTCACCCGGGCCGCGTCGATCTCGGCAACCCGGGGTCTGAGTTGAACCACGACCCGCGCGGCCGGTGACTGCTGCTCGAAGTGCATCTGGGCCGCCGCGGAGCCGGCGGCGCCGCCGGCGTCGACGGTGGCATCCGGCCACCCCGCCGCGATCCCGGGCGAAACCGCCACGCACTCCTCGAGCGCCGTGGATTCGACCACGAAATCGGGATCGACGACGACGGTCAGGCCGCCGCCCGCCCAGCGCTCGGCGGGAGGACGCACCTGGGGCACGACCCATTCCCCGCGCTCGGCCAGTTCGGCGACGCCGGTGATTTCGATCGGGGCGCTGGTGCCGGCGAGCGACTCGGGCACGTCGATGAAGAGCGTCCGCGATTCGACCTCGCGGATCGCGGGCATTGCCGCACCGCCCGCGGCCGCGAGGGGCAGCCTCACGCCGATCGGTTCGAGCGCCACATCCTTGCGGAGGGTGATCATTCCGGCCCGCCACGGCGAATCGGGGACGATGCGGGTGCTGATCTCCGCCTGCCTCCCACGCAACACGGCCCGGGACCACGACCGCAGCCGCGGAGCCGGCGTCTCGATCGGAAGGATCGCGAGGGTCACGTCCGCAGCCCCGCCGATTTCGATCGTCCAGGTATTCCTCCCGTCACCCCCGGACGCCTCGGCAGCCGGCGGCGTCACGATGGCCGGCGCAGGGACGGCGACGACGAGCGGGCGCAGGCCGGGGGGAAGCGTGAGACTGATGCTGGTGGCCAGCGAAGGCACCATCGGCAGACGGTAGTCGCCTCCGCCGGCCACGACCGGCGGGCAGACGAACCGGCAGGAGTAGTTCCCCGGGCCGGGGGTTCGCATCGCGACCCCGCCATCCGGAAGCCCGAAGACCACGACGTCGCCGATGCCCGCCGATGACGTGAGGGTGCCCGGCGAGGCGTCGATGGCTCCCAGCGGCATCTGCGTCGTGAGCACGCTGGCCACCTTGCCGAGTTCGAACGAGAGCGAGCCGACGAGCAGTCCGCGTTCGTCGATGGAGGCCGTGTAGCAGGCAGAGTCGGCGAGCGGTCGGGGGAGCCGGACACCGCCGCCCGGTTCCTCCAGGCGGGCCACGGCCCGTTCAAACTCCGCGATCGGCATCGGCACGTGACGATCCGGACCGAGCGGCACGTCCTGCAGCCGGCCCTCCGGCACGTGCACGCGGATGAACTCGACGGCCGGCAGGCCCGCCGTCGCGCCGACGGCCGCGGCGAGCACACAGGCTGCCACGCGGATGCGGATCATCGCGGCCTCGCATCCGTGGCGGTCGGAGCGTCATCCATCGACGGGGCGACGATCAACGACGCCGCGTTGGGGCGGGTGAAGGAACTCGCCGGCTGGCCGACGGGAATCCGCCAGCCGGACACGACACGGCCGACCCGCTGCTGGGCCGCGGTCTGGATGGCCCAGGCCGCGACGGCGAG
>SXHR01000047.1:0-14154 GCA_005773625.1 Planctomycetaceae bacterium
GATCGGCCGCACGCCGCGGAGCAATCCGGCGACCTATGTGAAGGTCTGGGACGACATCCGCAACCTGTTCACGATGCTGCCCGATGCGAAGAGGCGGGGCTGGAAGGCGGGTCGCTTCAGCTTCAATGTGTCGGGCGGGAGATGCGAGGCCTGCGAGGGCAACGGCTCCGTCCGCCTCGACATGGATTTTCTGGCCGACGTCTGGGTGACCTGCGACGTCTGCGACGGAGCGAGGTTCGCCAAGGACACGCTCGACGTCCGCTGGAAGGGAAAGAGCGTGGCTGATCTCCTCAACATGGAGATCGGCGAGGCGCTCGAACTCTTCGCCGACGCGCCCGACATCGCCCGCAAGCTGCAGACGCTTCACGACGTCGGTCTCGACTACCTCCATCTCGGCCAGCCCTCGCCGACGCTCTCGGGGGGTGAGGCCCAGCGGGTGAAACTCTCGCGCGAGCTGGCGAAGCGGTCCACCGGAAAAACGCTCTACATCCTCGACGAGCCGACGACGGGCCTCCACATGGCCGACGTGCGGCAGCTGCTCACGGTGCTCGAACGGCTCGTCGATGCGGGCAACACGGTGCTCGTCGTGGAGCACAACCTCGACGTCGTGAAGCGTTCCGACTGGGTCATCGACCTCGGGCCGGAAGGGGGGGGCGGTGGCGGGCGCATCGTCGCCGAGGGCACTCCGGAGCAGGTGGCGAAGGTCAAGGCGTCGCACACGGGCCGGGCGCTGGCCCCGCTGCTCGGGGCGGCGAAGGCGCGGGCCAAGGCTCCCCGCCGGCCCGCCGTGCGCCGCAAGAAGGTGGTCGATCCCGCCCAGGACATCCAGGAGATGCTGGCCACGGTCGGCAGGAAGTCCCGCGATCCCGGCCCCCCCTCGATCACCGTCCGCGGCGCCGCCCTGCACAACCTCAAGCACGTCGATGCCGATATTCCCCGCGGCCAGACCACTGTCTGCTGCGGCCCCAGCGGGAGCGGCAAGACATCGCTCGCCTTCGACACGCTCTACGCGGAGGGGCAGCGGCGGTATGTCGAACGCCTCTCCCCGTACGCGCGGCAGGTCGTCGGCCAGGTGCCGAAGCCGCTCTTTGAAAAGATCGAGGGGCTCTCGCCGGCGGTGGCGATCGAGCAGCGGGCCACGGGAAGCACGCCGCGGTCCACCGTCGGCACGCTCACCGAGATGTACGACCATTTCCGCGTGCTCGCGGCCCGGCTCGGGCAGATGCACTGCCCCGACTGCGGCACGCCGGTGGGTGCGCAGAGCGTCGATCAGACCGTTGAAAAACTCCTGCTGCATCCCGCGGGCGCGAAACTGCTCCTCCTGGCCCCTGTGGAGCTCAAGGTCGGCCAGGCCCCCGAGGCGCTCTTCGCATCGCTCCTCGCCGCGGGGCACGTCCGTGTGCGGATCGACGGCCGGACGTTCCGGCTCGATGAGAAGCCCGCGGTCGACCGCAAGCGGAAGAGTCGGATCGAGATCGTGATCGACCGCGTCTCCGTCGATCCGGCGGTCCGCAGCCGTCTGGCGCAGAGCGTCGAGGCGGCCTTCGACGCCGGTGGCGGCACGATGCTCGTGGCCCGCTGCGTGGACGGCCCCGATGGCAAGCCGCTCGACGAGACCGAATGGCCGGTGGAGGTCTTGAGCCGTCGGCTCGCCTGCCCCGACTGCGGCCGCGGCTTCAAACCGCTGGAACCGAGGCAGTTCTCGTTCAACAGTCCGCTCGGCTGGTGTCCGAGCTGCGACGGCCTCGGCACGCGGACGGGCGTGGACCGCAAGGCGCTCGTCCGCGATTCCTCGCTCTCACTGGGGGAAGGCGCGCTCGACCTCTGGCCGATGCTCGATGGACCGCAGGGCGGTCGGATCGGCCGGGCGATGCTCGAGGCCCTCTGCAAGGCCACCGGGCTGGCGATCGATGTGCCGCTCGCCGATCTCTCGGGCCTCCAGCAGCGGGTGCTCTTCGAGGGCACGGGCGACAAGTGGATCGATGTCCCGCGACCCCGTGCCTCCCCGGCGGCTCCGAGCCCGGGCGCCGGCAAGGGGCGGTCCACGGCTCAGAACCCCTGGTTTTCGTTCCGGTTCAAGGGTCTTGAAGCCGCCTGCGAGGAGGCGGCCCGGCTCGTCGTCGCGCTCCGCGGCAGGGTGGATGCCGTCATGGACGAAGTGCCGTGCAGCGAATGTGGTGGCAGCCGGCTCGCCGACGTGGCCAGCGCGGTCACGCTCTGGGGCCGCACGCTCGACGTCTGGGGCCGGATGCCGCTGGGTCGTCTCCGCCAGGAACTCGCCACGATCACGCTCTCCGACACCGATCGGCGGATCGCCGGCGATCTGCTCCGTGAACTCAACTCGCGGGTCGCGTTCCTCGTGGACGTCGGCCTCGACTATCTCGACATGGCCCGGCCTGCGGGCAGTCTCTCGGGGGGCGAGCTGCAGCGGATCCGTCTGGCCGCCCAGGTGGGCAGTGGGCTCACGGGTGTGCTCTACGTGCTCGACGAGCCGACGATCGGCCTGCATCCCCGCGACACGCACCGCCTGATCACGGCCCTCGGCAAGCTTCGTGACCTTGGCAACACGATCGTGGTGGTCGAGCACGATCGCGACGTGGTGGCGACGGCCGACCATGCTCTCGACTTCGGCCCCGGCAGCGGCCGCGAGGGGGGCCGGATCGTGGCCTCGGCGGCGCCCGCGAAGCTCGAAACACTGCCGGGCAGCGTGACGGGACCGTATCTTTCGAAGCGTCGGGCGTGCGACGAGATCCTCGCGCGAAAGGCGAAGCAGGGCCGTCGCGAGCCGGTGGGCTGGCTCGATCTGCGTGGGGTGCGTCACCGCACCCTCAAGGGGATCGACGCGCGGTTCCCGCTCGGTGTCCTCGCGGCCGTCACCGGCCCGAGTGGTTCTGGAAAGACGTCGCTCGTGCTGGAGGTGCTCTGGCGGGCGCTGGCGCGGCGGCTGCACGCCGCCCGCGAGCAGCCTGGGCAGTTCGACACCCTCAAGGGGCTCGACCGGATCGACAAGGTGATCCTGGTGGATCAAGACTCGATCGGCTCGACCCCCGGCTCGACGCCGGCAACCTACACGGGCGTCTTCGACCACATCCGCCAGCTCTACGCGAAGGTGCCCGAATCGCGAACCCGCGGCTTCACCCCCCGCACGTTTTCCTTCAACGTCGCCGGAGGCCGCTGCGAGGCCTGCGAGGGGCTCGGCCAGCGCCGGGTCGAGATGCACTTTCTGCCCGACATCTGGGTCGAGTGCGAGGCCTGCCGCGGCCGCCGCTACTCGTCGGAGACCCTGCAGGCGAAGTGGCACGGGAAATCGATCGCCGATGTGCTGGAGATGAGCGTGGCCGACGCCGCGGCATTTTTCGGGACGGTGCCGCAGGTCGCGCGGATCCTCGACACGCTCGTGGACGTCGGCCTGGGCTACGTCACCCTCGGACAGCCGGCGCCGCAACTTTCCGGCGGGGAGGCGCAGCGGGTGAAGCTCTCCCGTGAACTGGCGAAGCCGGGCACGGGGAGCACGCTTTACATTCTCGACGAGCCGACGACGGGGCTCCACTTCGCCGACATCGAGAAGCTCCTGCATGTGCTCGAGCGGCTGGTGGACGCGGGCAACACGGTGCTCGTGGTGGAGCACAACCTCGAGGTGATCTCGGCGGCCGACTGGGTGCTCGATCTCGGCCCGGAGGCGGGCGTCGGCGGCGGGCACGTCGTGGTCGAGGGCCCGCCGGAAGACATCGTGATCCATGCCCGCCGCTGGCGGCAGCAGCAGGCCGCGGCGGGCAAGGGCACCGGATCGGCCGGCCCCCTGCTCCGCAGCCACACCGGCGAGGCGCTCGACGCCTTCGGTGCAGGCGCCCAGACTGCCTAACTTGCCGGACGCGCACCTCAACCGGAAGGCTGCCCTCGGACGACCCTCACGACCGATTCCACCAGTCGTGACGGTATTATCCTTGGAGACAGTAAAGATGGCTGTGCGCTGTTTCGGCATCCGGACAACCGGCCCATCCGTGCCGGCCGCCGCATTCGCCCTCGCGACACTTTTCGCGATGGCTGAACCCCACTCGGCGGCGAACGCCAGCCAGGCATGGGAAGAGGCTGGCATGCAATCGGTGATCGTCGGCTCCGGAGATGAGCCCGGCGGTCCCGACATCACCGGCGGCCACGGTGCCGGCTTCACAGGTGAATACGGTCCGATCGGAGACTCCTCCTTCACGGTGGCCGATTCCCAGAATGCATTCTTCGGCGACGGCACTTGCATCCAGTGCGACGGGGCTGGCTGTGTCCAATGCACCGACGCCGTGGGCTCTTTTGGCGATCTCGGTGATCAATGCCACTCCAAAAATGCCTGTTGGGTCGGCCGGGCCGATGCCCTCATTCTCTGGCGGAACGCCCCGCCGGACGCCCCGATTGTCGATAACCCGCTCATCCCGGGAGGCAATCTGAATGCCGGCGGCATGGATAGCCCTGCCGCCGCGGGGCCGCGGCTCTCGATCTTCCGCGTCAACAACTGCACGGGCCATGCCATCGAGGCGACCTATCTTCGGGCGGCCAACTTCCGCAGCCTGCGGCCGCTCTCCGCCTTGAGCTCACCCTACGAACTGGCTTCACCGGGCATCTACGGCAATCCAGGACCCGCCATCGACGCCGCCAACGCCGACCTCGGCGCCCGCATCCAGAGTTTCGAATTCAATCGCCATCACTCCATCTCGCGCTGTGTCCGGTTCCTGGCCGGATTCCGCTGGGCGGAATGGCAGGAACAGTTCTCCATGCAGGCGAACTCGGCCGGGGGCGGGAGCGACTATTTCCAGACCAACTGCATCAATGACCTGTACGGCGGGCAGATCGGGCTCGATGCCAATCTCCTGGCGACACCGTGGATACGGTTCGATTCGGTCGTCAAGGCCGGTGCCTACTACAATAACGCGGTCCAGTCGTCTCTCTACACGACCAACGATCCGGCCAATCCCGGCACGGCGGGGGTGACGGTCGGCGAGTCGCCTCTGAACGCCGCTTTCGTCGGCGAGGTGGGGCTGACGGGCGTCGTTCCGCTGACGCCCTGCCTGGATGTCCGGCTCGGCTACTTCGGTCTGTGGCTCTCGGGAATCGCCCAGCCGACCCAGCAGCTCACCAGTCAGCAGTTGACCCCGGGCCAGCCCGCGGTCGGCGCCATCAACGCCAACGGCAGCGTCGTCCTGCAGGGCGTGAGCATCGGCCTCGAGGGCCGCTGGTAATCCGGACCTGCCCCGTCGCTCCTCCGGCCAGGGCGTTCACCAGACGAGCCTCTCGCACCGGAGGCGGCCGGGCCTCACCCTCCCTGCCTGCCCGTCTTCAGCCGGCGTGATCCATGACCTCGCACGCGCCCCCCGCGAGGCTCTTGGCGAAGCGGATGTCGAGCGTCCGCAGATGGGTGTGCAGGCCCGCGTCCTGAATCGGGAGAACGTGGGCCGGGAAGCCCGATTCGTTGTGGTGGGAATGCCAGAGCCCAGGGGGAGTGACAAACACGGAGCTGGGGTGCCAGTCGAATCGCTGGCCCTCCGCGACGCGGCCTTCCTTGTCGAGCGATTTGCCGACGAGCGTGTAGCACCCGGGCTTCGCGTCCACGACGAGGTCGATGGCGACGGACTGGTGGCGGTGGGGGGCCTGCACGGCCCCCACCGGCAGGAGGCCGAACATCGCCCACATGACATGCGTGATCGTCATCGTCTGGGGAAAGAGCCGGCTGCCGAGCAGCACGCTGAGCCGGTTCGCCGTCGCGCTCGACGGATCACGGATGATCGTGTCGAGCGTCTGCATGATCTCCGCACGGCGGTAGATCGTCGGTGAAAACCTGGGCTCATGGGCCTCGACGCCGAGGTAGCGGAGCAGCGGCCCGTCGTGCACCCAGTAAAGGGCGGCATCCTCGGCCGCGGCATGCTGCGCCCGGCTGCGGGCGGGCAGCGTGAAGAGGTCGCCCGTGTGCCACGCATACTCGGTGCCGTCGCCGAGCCGCGTCGATCCCGTCCCCCGCATCACGAAGAACAGCTGGCTCGTCGCGTTGACGTCGGTGACGTGCGCATCCCCCGGACCGATGTGGACGAAGTTGGCGCACAGGCTCGGCGTGGTGGCCGGCCCGATCACACCGAGCGACACGCTCGAATCCAGCGGCAGCGTTCTGGTCGGCCCGCGTTCGTGCAGTTCGGCGGCCCAGCGACCGGCGGGCACCCCGGCCAGCGTGCCGTCGGAGAGCGGATTGGAGGCGTAGCGGTAGTCGTGGTAACGGGCCAGTTCCGTGAGCCGTTCGTCACTCCGATCACCCTGAGGCGAGGCAGGCATGGCTGATCTCCAGGCGACACGAGGGGTCGATCACCGCAGATCGGCGGGCTTCAGTCCCTTTTTGCCGCCGTTGAATCCGAACGCCGTCGGCTCGTAGGTGCCGACGACATCGACGACCGACTTCTCCGGAATCTGCCCCTCGAGCCCCGTCGCCCAGTAGCAGGCATTGACCAGCAGCCGCCGGAGCCCCTCGGAGGCGAGGTCGGTCGCCGCTCCCATCGTCGTCGTGAACACTCGGCCGGTCGGCCCGCCTTCCACGGCGTAGGTCTTCACCCATGCCACTGGCATCATCGGATCGTTCTTGCCCCCGGACACCGGCGGCGACTCCGGTTTCATGCCGGCGAGCACCTGCCCGAGCACGAGCGGCTGTGAGTCTCCGGGAAGGGGCAGCCGCACGCCGTAGACGTCGGTCGGTCCCCAGATATCACCGTCGGCGATGCCGCGGAGAATGGGGTGATCCTTCGCGGCGGCAGCGAGCAGACCGCGGGAGCTCTCGTGGCCGTGGTGGCCGTGGTGATTGATCCACCTCTCGCCGAGCACCGCACGGCCAAAGCCGTCGGTCCACTCCTTCTTCCCGCCCGCGTAGCCGTTGCCGTAGTGCGCGTAGGCCCTCTCCACGGGGATGTTGAAGGCGTGCGTCGCCGTCCGCATCCCGATCACGGGCTTGCCGGCCCGCAGGTAGTCGTCGATCTCCTTCATCTGTTCATCGGGCAGGTTCCGGAACCGGGTGGCGATCACCATCAGATCGGCCGTCCGCAGCGACTCGAGGCCCGGGATGTTGTCGCCGGTGTTGGGGCTGATCTCACCGGTCGCCGGATCGATCGCGTAGAGCACCGTGCAGGTGAAGCCGTGGTGCTTCGCGAGGATCCTCGCCAGCTGCGTGAGCGCTTCCTCGCTGCGATACTCCTCGTCGCCGCTCACCAACACGACGTGCTTGCCCGCGCCGGGCCCATGGCCCCCCTCGACGACGAGCCACCGGTCGTCGGCACGAGCCGTGAAGGCGAATGCGAGCAACACGACGGAAACCAGGAGCGCGGGCATCGAAATCTCCGGAGCGACAAGGAGGGGGGGTGCCGGCGACTCGTCACCGGCGAAACCAGCCCCTCAGCCTATCTTACTCAGGAGAGGATTCCCTTGACCACGTGCCCGTGCACGTCGGTGAGCCGGAAGTCACGGCCCTGGTAGCGGTAGGTCAGCCGCTCGTGATCGAGCCCGAGGCAATGCATGATCGTCGCCTGGAGATCGTGCACATGAACCTCGTCGCGGGCGATGTGGAAGCCGAGTTC
This sequence comes from Planctomycetaceae bacterium, assembly GCA_005773625.1. Lineage (GTDB taxonomy): Bacteria > Planctomycetota > Planctomycetia > Pirellulales > UBA1268 > QWPN01. The sequence continues at coordinate 7,593 of SXHR01000047.1, forward strand.
GTCGGTTTCGCCATACGTGACACCACCCCGGATCCCGCCGCCGGCCAACCACATCGTGAACGCATTGGGATGGTGGTCGCGACCCTTGGACCGATTCAGCACGGCACTCGCCTCCACCATCGGTGTCCGCCCGAACTCTCCCCCCCACACGACGAGCGTGCTGTCGAGCATGCCCCGCCGCTTGAGGTCGGTCACGAGCGCCGCGCTCGCCTGGTCGGTCTTCGCGCAGTTTTCCCTCACGTTGCCGGCCACGTCGGAGTGCCCGTCCCAGCCCTCGTGATAGATCGTGACGAATCGCACCCCCCGCTCCACCAGCCGGCGGGCGATCAGGCAGGCCCGGGCGAAGCTTGCCTCCGCCGGTTTGCAGCCGTATAAGGCGAGCGTTTCGGGCGTCTCCTCGGCGAGGTTCATGAGTTCAGGGGCGGACGTCTGCAGCTGGTGGGCCATCTCATAACTGGCGATCCGCGTGGCGATCTCGGGATCGCCATCGACCGCCGCCCGACGGCGGTTGAGCGATGAGATCACCGCGAGCGTGTCTTCGGCCAGACGCCGGTCGGCCCCGCCGGGGGAATCCACGTTGAGGATCGGCGTGCCCGCATTGCGAAACCGTGTCCCCGTGTAGACGCTCGGGAGAAATCCGCTCGACCAGTTGGCGGCACCGCCACTGATGCCGGCGCCGGTGCTCATCACGACGAAGGCCGGCAGGTCGCGACTCTCGCTGCCGATGCCGTAGTTCACCCATGAACCAATGCTCGGCCGGCCGGGCTGCGCGAAGCCGCAGTTCATGAAAATCTGCGCAGGTGCGTGATTGAACTGATCGGTGCGGCAGCTCTTCACGATCGCGATGTCATCGACCACCTTCGCGAGGTGCGGAAGCGCGGAGGAGAGCTCGGCTCCGCTCTGGCCATGCTGTGAGAAGCCGAACTGCGGACCCAGCACCGCGGCGTCCGGACGGATGAACGCATACCGCTGGCCACCGATCACCTCGGGGGGAATCGGCTTGCCCTCCATCGCCGCGAGCTTCGGCTTGGAGTCGAACATATCGAGCTGGCTCGGGGCCCCGGCCATGAAGAGCTGGATCACCGCCTTCGCCCGCCCGGGAAAATGGGGCGGCCGGGGGCTCAGGGGCGACGGCGGCGCGGCGATGCCACCCGTGCCGGCCGAGGCCGGCAGCGATTCCGCGAGCAGCCCCGCCAGGGCGATCTTTCCGACGCCGATGCCGCAGTCTTGGAAAAAATGCCGCCGGGTGATGTCGAGCAGGTGCCGCATGATGACCCCTTATTGTTTGACGATCGACTCGTCGAGATTCATGACGGTTCGGGCGGCGAGCATCCAGACGGCCCGCTCGACCGTTTCGGGCCCATCGCCTCCGGCGAGTTGCCGAGGGTCGATCTCGCCGGCCGCGAGCCGCCGCCGCTGTTCGGCGAGGTAGTCGGTCATGGCCGCGAGTTCGTCGGCCGCAAACTCCCGAGAGAGCACCCGCCGGGCGAGTTCGCGGAGCCGGGCGGCGTCGTCGGGGCCGGCCGTCATCGCGGCCCGGCCCATGGCCTGGGCCACCTCCACGAACATGGGATCGTTGAGCAGCGCGAGCGCCTGCAGGGCGGAGTTGGAGACATCCCGCCGGGGCATGCAGGCTTCGCCCGTGGGCCCGTCGAAGGTGGTCGTCATCGCGAACGGGGCGGTCCTTTTCTGAAACGTGTAGATGCTCCGGCGATGGCGGTCTTCCCCGCCGCTGGGCTCCCACTTGGCATCGCCATGCGCCGCCTCGGTCGCCCCCTGCGGCTGCGGCGGACGGACACCGGGCCCATACATCTTGTCCGAGAGCAGCCCGGCCGCCTTGAGCATCGAGTCGCGGATCACCTCGGCCTCGAGCCGCACCCGGGGGCCACGGGCGAGGAGGATGTTTTGCGGATCACGTTCCGCCAGCGCGGGGGTGGCCGTCGACGACTGACGGTAGGTGGCGCTGGTCACGATCAGGCGCTGGAGCTGTTTCACCGACCAGCCCAGGTCGTCCGTGAACGTGGTGGCGAGCCAGTCGAGCAACTGCGGATGCGACGGCGGAGGGCTCTGGTAGCCAAAGTCCTCCAGGGTGTAGACGATTCCCCGGCCGAAGAACGCCTGCCAGTTGCGGTTTGCGACGACACGAGCCGTGAGCGGGTTGTCCGGCGAGACGAGCCACCGGGCCAGCGCCAACCGGTTCGCGGGCGCTTCTGCCGGGAGCTGGGGCAGGAAGGAGGGGGTTGCCGGGGCGATCTCCTCCTTGGGCTGCGTGAACTCGCCACGATGATGCCGGAAGGTCTTGCGAGGGTTGTCGTCGGGCCGCTCCCGCAGCACGAGCGTCCTGACTCCCTCGCCGAGGCTGGACTCCAGCGTCCGGATCGCCTGCACATGCCCTGTCAGCTCCGGCGCCGACTCGAGAAAGCCCCGCTCCAGCACGTCATTCTCCGCCGGCGTGGGTTTCCCCGGCAACTTCGCCAGCACGGCCTCCACGTCGGCGGAGCGACCACGCGACTCGGCGGCCTCGTCATCGGTCACCGCGATCCGAAAGCGGCCCAGACCGCAGGCAAAGTGCCGCTCGAAGCGAAGCGTCACCACCAACGACACACCAGCCGGCACGGGCTTGGCGAACTGGAACACCGCCGAGTTGTCGCGGCCAAACTCGCCGTTCGCACTCCAGCCGGTCGACATCTCCCCGTCGACCGCCTTGGCCGCGGTATCCCCGGCGCGGCCGGCCGCCCTGGCATGAAAGGAGTCGGTGGCCTTCGCGACCGGAACCCTGCCGCCCTTTGCCGTGAACTCGATCTCCGACAGGAAGAAATCGCCCCGGGGCCATTCGTAGTAGGTCAGGCCGGGGCCCTGTCCCGGCAGGCTCGGGTCGCGCAGAGCCTCCAGCCGCAGGGCCCGCACCGGCTTTCGCGACGGCGGCAGCGTCAGCGTGTAGGTGTCGCTCTTGGTGATGTCGCCGCTGACGAGCACCGAGTCGTCGTCCTGCAGCACGAGATGCGGGAGGTTTGACTCCATCGCGGTTGGCCGGCAGATCCGCCAGTCGATCGCCCGCTCTGCCTCTTCCCGCTTCCAGGCGGCGAACCGCGCCGCCATGCCACCGGCGGGCTCCGCGGTCGCCGGCCACTTGCCGGGCAGGCTGCTCCAAGCCTCCTCGATCTGCCGCCTGATGGCGGCCTGTCGGGCCGCGTGTTCCGGACTCGGAATGGTCCAGAGCGGCTCGTCGGCATTGTTGAGCAGCGCCATGAGCCCGTAGTAGTCCGTGTGGAGGATCGGGTCGAACTTGTGGGTGTGGCATTGGGCGCAGGCCGTGGTCAGACCGAGCCAGGTCGCACCCGTGGTGCCGACGCGATCGACCATCGCCTGGAAGCGGAACTCGAGCGGGTCGATCCCCCCCTCCTCGTTGAACATCGTGTTGCGGTGAAAACCCGTGGCGATGACATCGTCGGTGGTGGCACCGGGGAGCAGATCGCCGGCGATCTGCCTGATCGTGAACCGATCAAACGGCATGTCTTCGTTGAGGGCCCGGATCACCCAGTCGCGCCAGGGCCACATCGACCGCTCGCGATCCTTCTCATAGCCGTTGGTGTCGGCATAGCGGGCGAGATCGAGCCAGCGGCGGGCCCAGCGTTCGCCGTAGCGGGGGCTGTCGAGCAGGGAGTCGACGAGTTTCTCGTAGGCGTCCGACGACTTGTCGGCCAGGAAGGCGTCGAGCTCGGCCGGTGACGGCGGGATGCCAATGAGATCGAGGAAGACCCGCCGGCAGAGAATCGCCTTGTCGGCCTCGGCCGCGGGGGTGAGGCCTTCCTGCTCGAGTCTCGCGAGGACGAAGCGATCGATGTCATTGCGGGGCCATGTCGTGTTGGCGGGCGTGGGCACCGTGGGCTTCGTCGGCTTCACGAACGCCCAGTGCTCCTTGTATTCGGCACCCGCCGCGATCCATTCGGTGAGGATTCGTTTTTCGTCCTCCGTGAGCGACACCTTGGTGTGGGGCGGAGGCATCACCAGATCGGGGTCGTCGCTCGTGATCCTGGCCACGGCTTCGCTGTCGTCGGGATGGCCGGGGACGATCGCCCGCGTGCCGCTGTCGAGTTCGGCCATCGCCGCCTCCCGCAGGTCAAGCCGCAGGCCGGCCTCCTGCCGCTCGGCGTCCGGACCGTGGCACTTGAAACAGCGATTCGAGAGGACGGGCCGAACCTCCCGGGCAAAATCGGGGCCCGCGGCAAGCCCGCACCGACCGGCCAGGAGGAGAATCGTGGCGGCGATGGGCAAACGCAAGCGTGGCATGCGGCACCTGTTCTCCTGAAAATCCCACGGGGGCCGTTGGTTTTCCGCGATTCGACGCGACGGCTTGGCGAGGGTAATACAGTATATCGGTCATCCGACCTTTTCCCAGCAATTCCCCGCAGGTCTGCACTCCCATGCCCGGCCCCGGCCAGCCATTCTCCATTCATCGCGGCGTCGGCCCCGGCGGCTTCGACTTCCGGGGCCCCGCGGCCCTCGCGATCCTCATTCTCGTGGTCGCCGGCCTCGCCCGTGGCGTCTACACCGTCGGCCCGGAGAGTGTGGGCGTGGTGCAGCGGTTCGGCCGCTATGTGGGTACGGTGGGGCCCGGCCTGCGGTTCAAATTTCCGTTCGGTGTCGACACGGTCACGATCCTGCCGGTGAAGCGACAACTCAAGATGGAGTTTGGTTTCGGCTCGTCCGGCGCCTCGAACCCCGATCAGGTTTCGGTGGAGCAGTCGCGGGAGAGCGACATGGTGACGGGCGACCTCAACGCCGCCCACGTCGAATGGGTCGTGCAGTACGAGATCGCCGATCCAGAGGCCTATCTCTTCAACATGCGTGAACCCGGCCCCACGCTCCGCGATCTCGCCGAGAGCGTGATGCGGGAGGTTGTGGGCGACCGGACGGTGGACGAGGTGCTCACCATCGGCCGCCAGGGCATCGAGACCGACGCCATCGCCAAGCTCACGGGCCTCGTGCAGGATTTGAAGATGGGCCTGCGGGTGCAGCAGGTGCAGCTCAAGAACGTTCATCCGCCCACGGCCGTGCAGCGGTCCTTCGACGAGGTCAATCGCGCGCAGCAGGAGCGGGAGCAGATGATCAACCAGGCCAACGGCGAATACAACAAGGTCGTGCCGCGGGCCAGCGGTGAAGCCGAGCGGAAGCTCCGCGAGTCGGAGGGCTACGCACTGAAGCGGGTGAACGAGGCGGAGGGCGACGTCGCCCGATTCAAGGCGCTCCTCGAACAGTATGAAAAAGCCCCGGCGGTGACGCGGCAGCGGCTCTATCTCGAGACGATGGCCGAGGTGCTCCCGCGACTCGGAGGCAAGATCATTCTCGACGAAGACGCGCGGCAGTTTCTGCCGCTGATGAGCCTGCCGGCACCAAGACTTGGGCAGGGAAAGGGGGTGGCCGAATGAACTCGCTTCCGATCAACCATCCACTCCTCCAGTGGGCACGGCGGATCGCCGACTGGCTCTTCTCACCGCTCGGCGCGATCGCCGGCCTCGCGGCCGCGGTGCTGATCTTCGGCTGCGCCTACACGGTGCAGCAGACCGAGCAGGTGGTGCTCACGCAGTTTGGCCGGCCGGTGGGCAGCCCGATCAACTCCAACTCCGGCGAGGGCGCGGGGGCGGGGCTCTACTTCAAGGTGCCATTCATCCAGCAGGCCAACCGGTTCGAAAAGCGGATCCTCGAGTGGGACGGCATCCCCAACGAGATGACCACCCGCGACAAGCTCTACGTTGTGGTCGACACCTTCGCCCGGTGGCGGATCGTCGATCCGCTCGTCTATTTTCAGAGCCTTCGCGACGAGCGCAGTGCGCTTTCACGGATCGACGACATCATCGGCAGCGAGACCCGCAACGTGGTCGCTCGGCACGATCTGATCGAGTTGGTGCGGTCCGACAAGTCGCGCACGCCCGAGCAGGATGCCACGATCGCGGAGGCGTCCGCGACGGTCGGCACGCTGCCGCCGATCCGGTTCGGCCGCAAGGAGCTCGAGCGGGAGATCCTCGCGGCCGCCACTCCGAAGATGGGGCTCTGGGGGATCGAGTTGCTCGACGTCCGCGTGAAGCGGGTGAACTACAAGGAAGGCGTGATCGAGAAGATCTACGACCGGATGATTTCGGAGCGGATGCAGATCGCGGAGCGGTTCCGTTCGGAGGGAGCGGGCGAGGCGGCCAAGATCGAGGGGCGACGCGACAAGGACCTGCAGCGGATCCAGTCCGATGCCTACCGCAAGGTGCAGGAGATCAAGGGTGCGGCAGACGCCCAGGCCTCCGCTGTCTATGCCAAGGCGTATGCCTCGAGTCCGCAGGCGGCCGACTTCTACGCATTCATCCAGACGCTCGACACGTACAAAAAGACGCTTGGTGGCGACAGCACGGTCGTGTTCACGACCGACAGCGACTTCTTCCGGCTGCTGAAGAGGGTCGATCCGGCGGCGGCGAAGCCGGCTGTCGAGTAGCCGGGCCTCGCTTCAACGGCGGTGGCGTGCATCGGCTAAACTGCCCGCTCATCGGGCCCGTAGCTCAGCGGTGAGAGCAGGGGA
>SXHR01000048.1:0-10979 GCA_005773625.1 Planctomycetaceae bacterium
CATCCCCGACGCTCCCCACTACTACGAGAAGTTCTATTTCGCGCCCGGCGACACCGGCGTCATGAGCGTGCCCACCAGCCGGCTGGCCGTCGGCCCGCTGGTCTGCTGGGATCAGTGGTATCCCGAGGCGGCCCGGCTCACGGCGCTGGCGGGCGCGCAGGCGATTTTCTACCCCACGGCGATCGGCTGGCTCGACGGCGAGGAATCGCTGCACCGCGCGCAGTACGAGGCGTGGGACACGATGCTCCGGAGCCATGCGATAGCCAACGGCGTGTTCGTCGTGGCGGTCAACCGCACCGGCCGCGAGGGGCCGCTGCGGTTCTGGGGGGCCAGCGTCGTCTACGCCCCCGACGGCGCGGTCCTCCTGAAGGCCGGCCACGACGCCCCCGAGACGCTCGTCTGCGAGTGCGATCTCGACCGCATCGAATGGTCACGGACACGCTGGCCCTTCTTCCGCGACCGGCGGATCGACGCCTACGGTCAACTGCTCAGCCGCTGGGGATCGTGACGTCATGTCCGCATACCGGCTGCCGGCCGAGTGGGAACCGCATGCCGCCACGTGGCTGGCGTGGCCCCACCGGCGTGCGACGTTCCTCGGTCCATTCGCCGCGATCCCGCCGGTCTACGCCCGGCTCGCACGGCTGATCGCCGCGCACGAGCCGGTGCGGATCGTCGGCTCGGGCGACGTGCTCGCCGCCGCGCGGTCGCTCCTCGCCGATGAGCCCGACATCGCCCTCCTCGAACTGCCCACGAGCGATTCCTGGATCCGTGACACGGGGCCCGTGTTCCTCGTCCCGCGGGAGCGGGATGGCTCGCCACCGGCCGCGGTCTGCTGGGACTGGAACGCGTGGGGCGGAAAGTATCCGCCGTGGGACGCCGACGCGGCGATCGCGCGGGGCATCGCGGCGCACCTCGGCATGGAGAGGCTCATGCCGCACGTGGTGCTCGAGGGGGGCGCGATCGAGACCGACGGCGACGGCACGCTGCTCGCCAACGAGCGTTGCGTGGTCGATCCGCGACGAAATCCCGGCCTTGACCGCGAAGCGATGGAAGCCGTTCTCGGACGGTGGCTGTCGATCGACCGCGTGCTCTGGGTCGGGGGCGACCTCGCCGGCGACGACACCGACGGCCACATCGATCAGCTCGCGCGATTCGTGGCTCCCGGCTGCGTGCTCGCGGCCCGGCAGCCCGACCCGCTCGACCCCAACCACTCGGGCCTCGAGGCCAACCTGGAGTTGCTCCGTCGGCATGTCGATGCCCGCGGCCGCCGGCTCGAGGTCGTGCCCGTGGACATCCCGGCCAGGTTCGCCTTCGAGGCGGCGCAGTTGCCGGCAAGCCACCTGAACTTCTACGTCGCCAACGGTCTCGTCGTGGTGCCCGTCTTCGGCGGCCCGACCGACGAGCCGGCCTTGAAGACCATCGGGGAATGCTTCCCGGGCCGCCGGATCGAGCCATTCGACTGCCGCGAACTGGTCCGCGGCCGCGGGGGCGTGCATTGCATCACGCGGGACGAGCCCGCCGTCGCCGCTCCACGCGGGTTGTCCGGGGGAAACGCCGAGGGTTTCCCCGGCCGGTGATTTTCGCATCCTGCCCGGGGAGACGTGTTCCACCGTCGGTTGGGTCGGCGGGCGTCACGCGGGACAAACGGGCCTGAATCCCGCAGATTTTCCCCCTTGCCCCGTCGGGGCCCGTGGGCGACCATTTGCGCTGAGTCGCCCGGTTCGAGGAGAGCTTCGATGCAGCAGATGGCAGATGCCGTGCAGGGGTTCGTGTCGCTGCTCGGACGGCTCATGATCGCCGTTGTGTTCGTCAGTGCCGTCGTCAACAAGGTGACGCAGTTCTCCTCCACCGCCGCCTACATGGCGTCGGAAGGGGTGCCCAATCCGAAGTTCGCACTCTTCGGCGCGATCGGGCTTTTGCTGATCGGGGGCCTCTCTTTGATCCTCGGCGCCTGGACGAGAATCGGGGCCTTTTTTCTATTCGTCTTCCTGATGGCCGCCACCTTCTATTTCCACGATTTCTGGAAGTTTGCCGACGCCGGCCAGCGGCAGTTGCAGACGATCCAGTTCATGAAAAACCTCGCGATTGGAGGGGGGCTGCTCACGCTCGCCGCGTATGGCGGCGGACCGTGGAGCATCGACGGCTGGATCGCGGTCAAGCAGGAAGAGGCGGAGACCACGCCCAGGCCCCGCGCCGCGGCGAAGTCGCAGGGGACGTGACGACCCGCTTGCGTCGGTCGAAGGGGTGACGATGCTCGCGACCAGATCGCTCCGTGCCGCAGTGGCACCCGCCGTCGTCACCTGGTGCTTCACCTGCCTCGCGGACGACGCGCTGAAGCCAGCTGGAGGAGAGAAGATGTCCGCGTCGCCCACAGCCGCCGGGTTCACCGCCCCGACGGTGAAGCCCTTTGGCGTGTTGCCCGATGGCAGGCCGGCGCGGCTCTACACGCTCGAGGTCGCCGGCGGCTGGAAGGCGACCGTCACCGACTATGGGGCGACCCTCACGAGCCTCGTGGTGCCCCCCCGCGATGGCGAGCAAGGGCCGCCGGTGGACGTGGTGCTCGGCTTCGACTCCCTCGAGGGCTATCTGAAGGATCGACCCTTTTTCGGCGCGATCTGCGGCCGCTGTGCCAATCGGATCGCCTGCGGGACGTTTGAACTCGACGGCCAGGTCCACACGCTCGCCACCAACAACGGGCCCAACCACCTTCACGGCGGCGTCGTCGGCTTCGACAAGAAGCTCTGGAAGGGCACCCCGCGAATCACGCCCCGCGGCCCCTGCGTGGCGTTCGAGCTGGTGTCGCCCGACGGCGACGAGGGCTATCCCGGCCGTCTCGTGGCGGAGGCGGCCTACACCCTCACGCCCGCGGGCGAACTCGTGGTGGAGATGCGGGCGACCACCAACGCCCCCACGATCGTGAACATGGTGCATCACACCTACTGGAACCTCGCCGGCCACGCCTCAGGCTCGATCCGCGACCACGAACTGGCCGTGGCCGCCGACCGCTACCTGCCGGTCGATGCCGGCTCCATCCCGACCGGCACGTTCGCCCCGGTCGAGGGCACTCCGTTCGACTTCCGACCCGAGCGGAGGCCGTGGGGCCGCTGCGGCGCGGCGATCGAGACCCTCCCGCCAGATGCCGCGCCGGGCACGCCCCGCGGTGTCGATCACAACTACGTCGTCCGCGACTGGAAGCCCGACGGAGGCCTGCGGATCGCCGCGACGCTGCGGGATCCGGCGAGCGGCCGGACGCTCGAGGTGCTCTCCGATCAGCCCGGGGTGCAGGTCTACATGGGCAACTTTCTCGACGGTACTCTGAAGGGCAAGGCGGGCGCGGTCTACGCCGCCAACGGCGGCATCTGCCTCGAGACCCAGAAGTATCCCGACAGCATCCATCACGCCGACTGGCCGAGCGTGCGGCTCGACCCCGGTCAGATCTCAACGCACACGATGGTGCATCGCTTCATCCGCTGACGCCACACTCACCGTACGTTCCTCCACCCATCCCAGGCGGATCACTCCCCATGGTCTTTCCCGTTGGCGACGACAACTCCGACCGCAGGACTTTCCCCTTCGTGACGATCGCCCTGATCGCCATCAACGTCTTCGTGTTCGCCGTGCTCCAGGGCATGGGCAGCAACGAGGAATTCACGATGGCCTACGTGCAGGTGCCGAAGGAGATCATCACCGGACAGGACATCCAGCTCGAGCCGTCGCTGCGGACGATCCACACGCCCCAGGGGGACATCCAAGTCAACGATCCCGGCCTGCGGGCGACGCCGATCCCCCCGTGGATGACGCTCCTCACCGCCATCTTCATGCACGGCAGCATCATGCACCTGCTCGGCAACATGTGGTTTCTGTGGATTTTCGGCGACAACATCGAAGACGACATGGGCCATGGGAAGTACCTGATCTTCTATCTCGCCACCGGCATCATCGCATCGCTCACCTTCGTGGCGCTCAACAGTTCCGGGGAGGCCGCGCTCACGCCCTGCCTCGGGGCGTCGGGGGCGATCTCCGGGGTGCTCGGCGGCTATCTCGTGCTCCATGCCCAGCGGCGGGTGAGCGTGATCCTGATGCGGATGATGATCGACGTGCCGGGCTACGTGGCCGTGGGAATCTGGTTTCTGTTCCAGATCGTCAGCGGCTTCTTCGACCAGGGGGGAGGCGGCGGTGTCGCCTACTCGGCCCACATCGCCGGCTTCGTGGCGGGCATGGTCCTCGCCAAGCCGATGAGCATGGCGGCCGTGCGGGCCGAGGCGGATCCGATGATCGTGCTCCGCCGGCCGACACTCGACGACCGGCTCCACCGTCGCGGGTGATTGCGGGCCAGGCTCAGCGCCAGCGATACGCCGTGAGCCCCTTGAGGTCGCGGACGAGAAGCTGATCCCCCTCGACGGCCAGGTGGGCCCAGCTTTCCTCCGCGGCCACCCGCGCCTCGCCGAGCAGTTCATACTTCTCGGGCGTCGCCCGAATGAGCCGGAGGTCGCCGGTCTCGTCGAGCGCGAGGATGCGGTCGCCCTGGGCGACCATGCTCCAGTAGCGGCCGAAGGGGGTCGTGATCCAGTCCTCCTTGCCGGTGGCGAGGTCGAGGCATGCGAACCGCTGGTTGCGGAGATGGACGTAGGCATGCTGAGCGATCACGATGGGCGTGGACATGTAGCCCTGGATCTTGTTTCGCCACACCTGCTCCACCGGCTCGTCGGCCCGCGAGGGGTCGATCGCGAACAGGTACGAGCCGCCGCCGTAGCTCGTCGTGAACACGCGACCGTCGCAGACCGTGGGGGTGACGATGTTCATGCCACGGAAGGCCTCGACCGGCGTCTTCCAGAGCACGGTGCCCTTGTCGGGATCGACGCCGGCGAGCTCCTCGCGGCCCTGCACGAGAATCTGCGGCACGCCGCCGATCACGGTCGGATAGGGCGATGAGAAGGCGCTGCCCGACATGCCGCCGCCGTCATCGAGCACACGCCAGACGATGTCGCCGGTCAGCTTGTCGAGCTTCACGAATCCCGAACCCGCCTGCACGAACACATGTTCGCCGACCACCAGCGGGCTCGAGACGAATCCGAACGCGGGCAGGGGGCTCTCGAGTGCGTCCATGAAATCGACCCGCCAGTGTTCCCGTCCTGTGGCGACGTCGAGGCAGGCGAGCGTGTCGCGCATGCCGGCGACGTAGACGCGGTCGCCGTCGATGCAGGGCGTGGACCGGATCCAGGAGCCGTTCGAGGCGGCAAAGAAGGGCACCCGCAGCGCCCCCTCCCATTCGGCGTGCCAGCGTTCCCGTCCCGTCGCCCGGTCAATCGCCCGCACATGCTCGGTGGCGGCATCGCGTGTCTCGGTGACGATCACGAGATCACCGGCGACCACGGGCCCCGAATAGCTCGGGCCGAGGTCGATCCGCCACTGCTTCTCCAACCGCGCCTGCTCGAGGCCGTCGGGCCAGGCGGCGCCGGCCACCAAGCCGTCGCGGTTCGGCCCGCGCCACTGGTGCCACGTGTCGCCGGCGGTCGCCATGGTCGGGGCGAGGCAGGCCGCCGCGATCACCATGAGGAGCCACGGGCTGTGTCGGGCGGTGAGAACGGCATCCATGTGGGCGGGCTCCGGAGGCACTGGGAACGAGTTTGGGGCATGATACCGCGCTCGGCCGCATGAGACCTGCGTTGAAACACACGCCGAACGTGCCGCCGGCGGAAGGTGCGACCCACGGTGCGCCGCCTCATGCGGAGGCGAGAATCCCGCCGAGCCGGGCCGTGAATGCGGCCGGAGAGAAGGCTGCGAGAATCGCGGCCAGTGCGGTCTCGTCGATGTCCCGACGCGACGCGGCGTCGATCGCCCCGGCCAGCACGGTCGGCGTGCAATCGGCGGCGACGAAGGTGGTCAGGGTGGGCGGGAGTTCGGCGAAACTGCCCGCGCCGGTGACGACGAGCTGCTTCCCGAGGCCGAGGAGTTGTCCGACGGCCGCCGAGGATTCGCCATGGCTCGTCTCGCGGAGCTGGACGGCGACGTCCACTCCCCGCATCAGGCCGAGCATCCGGTCGTCGTCAGGCGAGTCGTGCACCTCCACGCAGGTGACCGCGTCGATGCCGGTGCGGCGGCAGTAGCGGGCCGCCTCCCAGCCGGCGATCACGAGCCGGGCCGGCCGTCGTCGCGCGAGGAGCGTGACGGCCTTGGCCACACAGTCGAGTCGCTTGCCGTCCCCCGTGATCCCGAAGCTGCCGATTCGCAGCGGGCGTGTTTCCGGCGGCTGAGCGTCGGGCGGCCCGTGTGCGGATGCCGCGGGCCGTTCCGCCGCCGGCTCGATCGGGAGGAACGCCACGTCGATCGTCCAGCGGTCCGCGAGCGGTCCGATCGCACTGCGAACGAGGTCCCGGCAGGCGGCCGAGTTGACGATCAGGCCGTCGAGCTCCGCGTGCTCCGCGAGAAACCGCAGGCAGCGGCCGATGTCGGGCAGCGTGTCGAGCGCCCGCCGGACCCACGGAGCCGCGTTCGCGGCCGGCTGGGCCGCGGGCAGCAGGAGGAGGTCGGCGGCCAGCCAGTGCCGGAAGGGAACCGTGAGATTGGCCTCGTGCAGGTAGGCAAGCCGCCTTGCCCCGCCGGCGCCCCGCGACCGCATCAACGCCTCGAGTACCTTGACGTGGTGCGGTGAGTTGCCGAGCACGTGGATCACCGTCGAGTGCGGGCCGCGGTCGAGCGCCGGCCGCAGCACCTCCACCGGGAGCACGCGACTGGTGGGCAGCAGCCCCTCCGGCGCCGCGACCGTCGGCCCCGGGTTGGCGTCGAAGAAATCCGTCCGCCACGAGGGCGGCTGCAGATGGCGGACGGTGAAGGGGGCGATCGCCGTCTGCGCTGGGGGCAGCGCCGCCACGACGGCCAGTCTCCCGGGCCGCCGCCGCGGCTTCTCGTCGAGATGCCGCATCACCTCCGTGGCGGCCCGCGACCAGCCGAGGCCGGCGAGCAGGTCGCGGCCGAAGGCGAGCGATCTGTCGGCGATTCCCGGTTCGCCCAGCAGCCGTCGCATGGAGGCCGCGATCGAGGTCGGCTCGGCGGGATCGAAGGTGAGTTCGGGGATCAGCAGCTCGCGCACCGACGACGTCGCCGAGCCGACGGCGGGCACCCCGCACCCGTAAGCCTCGAGGATCGGGAGCCCCAGGCCCTCGTAGAGCGACGGGTAGACGAGCATGGCCGCGTGCCGCAGGAGGCCGACAAGATCCTCGGTCGAGACGTAGCCCGTGCAGACGACCGCATGGTCGGGGAGTCCGCTGTCCGCCGCGATCTGCCGGAGCCGGGCCATACGCTCGGCGGAGAGCGTGCAGACGATCGCCAACTGGTGATCGGGGTGATCGCGATGAAACACCGCGAAGCCGCGGACCATTCCCTCGAGGTTCTTTCGCCAGTCGTCTCCGCCGATGAAGACGCAGTAGGGGCCGACGAGGCCGTGGCTGGCCGGGACCGCGGCGGTGTCGCCTGCCGGCAGACGCATCAGCTCCCGCTTGCGGTGGTCGATGTCGCCGTAGATGCAATGCACCCGCCCGGGATCGACCGCCGCGTGGCGGACCGTGTCGGCGCAGGTTGACCGGCTGATGCCGAAGAGATGATCCGAACCGCGGAGCAGCCCCAGGCAGTCTTCATATTGGCGTCGCGCCTGCGCCTTGGCGAGGTAGCGGTCGGGAAAGAGCAGGGGGATGAGGTCGTAGACGATGCCGAGCCGTCGCGGCTGTTGCCGCCGCAGCCACGGCGGAAGCAGGAAGTCGGCGTCGCATTCATGAGACGGGAGAAAAAAGCAGCCCGTGATCAGGGCATCGACCCGGCAGGCGGCGTCGGCCTCCAGTTGCGTCGCCGTGCACCAGACGCCGTGGGCGGCGAGTTCGGCGGCGCGCGACGACGGTGGAAACCGCTCGTCGTGGAGCAACCGCCACTGGTGCGCCGGGAAGGCCCGGCAGAGTTCGGCGGCGAGGCTCTGGCTGTAGGCCGGGATTCCCCGGTCGCCATTGAACTGCGCGACGCGGAGGTCGATGAGGATGGTGAGCGGCCGCGTCATGCGGGTGTCCGGTGGTCTTCGGCGGCCGCGTCGTCCTCGGCGAGCCGCAGATAGGCGAGGCCGGTCAGTTCGCGGACGAGCGACTCGAGCTTCGCGACCCGTTCCTCCAGCTGGGCGACCCGGTCGCCGCGCGGCCGCCGGCCGCCCAACGCATGGGTCAGCGTTCGGCCCCACGGACGCAGGCACCGTTTTTCGAACGTTCGCAGCGCCTGTCGGAGAAGCATGGTCTGCCGGATTCCCGTCGCGTTGTTCCGGGGCGGGCGGATCTCAGGCCGCCTCGGTGCTCGCTTGTGGTCGTCTGTCGATTTCCGCCAGCAGTTGGCCGGCCGTGTGGGTCCAGGGCGTCGGCACGAATGAATCGCGGATCAGCTGTTCCCGTTCGCCGACCCAGGCGGGGTCGTGCAGCACGCGAACGACGAGTTGAAGCAGCTCCTGCGGATCGCGTGGATCGAAAAACGCCGGCAACGTCCGGCTGATCTCGGGCATGCTCGCCGCATGTGAGGCGAGGCAGAACTTGCCGTGGCCGAGGCTCTCGGCCACGGGCAGCCCCCAGCCCTCGTACCGCGAGGGATAGATCGTGGCCCTGCAGTGGGAGTAATACCAGGAGAGCTCCCTGTCATCGACGCTCTCCAGCAGGTGGATGCGGCCGTTGACCGCCCGATCGTGGCGGATCTCGTGGAGCAGGTCGTCGACGTAGAGATGCGGCGTGCCGATGCACAGCAGGTCCGGACAGGCGTCGGGATCACGGGCGGCGAGGATGCTCCAGACGTCGTACAGCAGCCGATGATTCTTCCGGATGTCGAGCGTCGAGACGCAGATGAAGAACGGCCTGGTCGGCACGAACCGGGGCAGCGGTGGCGGGACGGTCTCCTCCACGGCATCGAGCACGTCGCCGAGCCTGACGACCGAGAGCGGCGGTGGCTCGAAGCGGCACTCACGGCAGTAGTTTTCGATCTCGTGCTTCGAGAATTCGGAGATCGTGAACACGTGGTCCGATTCGGTGAGGACGCTGCGGGCCCAGGTGGTGAACTCGCGGGTGTGCTCCGGGGCGACCCACTGCGGCCGGATGACCGGTATGACGTCGTAGATCATCCGCAGCACCCGCACGCCCCGGTGTCGCGCGGCGGCGACGGCGGGGGCATGGCCGGGCAGGGTCCAGGTGCAGCCGAGCGAGCAGAGAACGTCACCGGCCGCGAAGGGGCCGTCGCCCCCGAGCGGTTTGGCCGGGCGGGGGGCGGTGGTGCCCGGCGGCATTCCCGTGATGCGAGGAGAGGGCGGGGAGGTCAGGTCCGGCGTCGACCAGCGGGTCCGGGCCCAGCGGGCGGCATGTCGCCGCAGGTGCCGCCCCGCGATCTTGAACTGTCGAAACGCGGTCCGCAGATCGTTGGCCGCCGGCGACGCCCCGAAGATCGCCTCGCGGGAGATCCATCGCTTCAGGCCGGAAGGCCCGCCCGTCACCTGCGCCCCGGGCAGGACCGTTTCCGCCGCTGCGGACGCGATGTGGCGGCGAACCGCCAGCGGCAGGTCGGCGAGGCTCAGCCGGACGAACTCACGGCGACGGGGATCGAAGTGCACGATCCCGACGGCCACGTTTCTTTCGATCAGCCCGTTCAGGATGCCGACGGTCGTCCGCTGGATGCCCGTCAGTTGCGGCCGATTCCACTCGGTCAGGCCGGTGACGTCGAACCAGATGTTCACGGCGATTCCTTTCCATCGGCGGGCGGCCGCTAGCCGGCCTTGCGTTGACTCGACAGAAAATGGCCGCGGACGAGCTGGAAGCCGTCGGTCACGTTGGCGGGATACGAGAGCGGGCCGCGGAGCGACGACTCCTCACGGCGGTAGTAGTAGCGATTGAGCCCGTCGAAGAGGGCGAACTCGTAGCCGTGCCCGAAGAGCAAACCCTCCCACTCGTACCACAACGGTTCGAAGGAATGAGGGTCCGAGCCCGGCAGCTTCGGCTTGATGGCCTCGAGCAGGATCACGCGGGGACGGAACGACCGCCAGTCACCCCCGAGGAGCACGTCCCGCTCGGCGCCCTCCACGTCGATCTTCAGAAACTGCACGTCCTGGCCGTCGAGTTGCCGCGTGATCTCGGCGAGCGTCGTCATCGGAAGCGTGCGGGTCGTGCGGGCGAAGCCGAGGCCGGCCACCACATCGGCATCGAAGACCTCGCGGATCGTGGACAGGCCCGAGTCGCCCCATTCCTGGAAATCGACGGTGCCGACGGCGGAGCCGACGCACACGTTGAGGTTCCAGTCGCGGGGTCGCTCCGCCACGAACTTCCGATGAAATCGCTCGACCGGTTCGATGTTCACCCCGGACCAGCCATGGTCGTAGAAGTGTTTCGTGACCGAGTCGATCGTCGGGTCGAACGCGCCGACGTCGACGTAGCGGCCGTTGGCCACGTTGTGAAACACGCGGTTGAGGATCACGTCCTCGAAGTTCTGGGCATACGAGATCATCGTCATCGGTAACACTCCCGCGTGCCGTCGTTCAAGCAGCCTTCCGCACGGGTGCCGTCAGACCCTGGATGAGGGCCTCCTGACGGGCGAGGGCCAGATCCCCCTCGACCATCATGTCGACCAGTTGCTGGAAGTTTGTCCGCGGCATCCAGCCGAGCCCCGTGCGGGCCTTGGTACTGTCGCCGAGCAGCAGGTCGACCTCGGCGGGCCTGTAATAGCGGGGATCGACCTCGACGAAGTCACGGTAATCGAGGTCGAGGCGGGCGAAGGTCTGTTCGCAGAAGTCGCGGACCGAAGAGAGTTCGTTCATCGCGATCACGTAGTCGTCGGGGGTGTCCTGCTGGAGCATCAGCCACATCGCCTCGACGTAGTCGCCGGCGAAGCCCCAGTCGCGTTGGGAATCGAGGTTGCCGAGGTGCAGCTTCTTCTGCAGCCCGAGCTTGATCCGCGTGGCCGCCCGGGTGATCTTCCGG
>SXHR01000049.1:0-15221 GCA_005773625.1 Planctomycetaceae bacterium
CCTCGAGGCGATGCAGGAGCGGCAGGTGAGCGTGGGCCGCGTACGGCACACGCTCGTCGATCCCTTCTTCGTGCTCGCCACCCAGAATCCGATCGAACAGGAGGGAACCTACCCGCTCCCCGAGGCGCAGCAGGACCGGTTCATGTTCAAGGTGTTCGTCCGCTACCCGTCGTTCGCCGACGAGTTCGAGATCGCCCGCCGCACCACCGGGCTGCCGACCGAGGAGCCCCAGCCGGTGCTCTCGGCGGCCGACATCATCGCCCTGCAGCGGAGCGTCCGCGAGGTGCCGGTGAGCGACCATCTCGTCCGCTACGCGCTGGCGATCGTGCGGCAGACCCGCACCGGCGAGAAGGGGGTGCCCGACTTCGTCTCCGACCAGCTCGTGTGGGGTGCGGGTCCGCGGGCCGTCCAGTTTCTCGTCGTGGGAGCCAAGGCCCGGGCGCTGCTGCAGGGCCGCGCCCATGTCGCCGCGGAGGACATCCAGGCGCTCGCGGCGCCGGTGCTTCGGCACCGCATCGTGGTCGGCTTCGCGGCCGAGAGCGAGGGCGTGACGTCCGACGCCATCATCGGGCGGATCATCGAGTGCACACCTGCCAGAGAGGACGAGCTGTCGCGTGACCCGCGGTTCCAGACGATCTTTGCATCCTGAAGCGATCGCCCGCATCCACCGCCTGGAGCTCCGCGCCCGGGCGGTGGTCGAGGGCGTGCTCGCCGGCCTCCACAAGAGCCCCTTCAAGGGGCAGTCGGTGGAGTTTCTGCAGCATCGCGAGTATGTCCGCGGCGACGACCTCCGCCGCGTGGACTGGAAGGTCTGGGGGCGGCAGGACCGGCTGTATGTCAAGGAATACGAGGAGGAGACGAACCTCCGGCTGACGCTGCTGGTGGACGGCTCCACGAGCATGGACTACGCCGCCGCGACGATCGCGGGGAGGTCCCGGCCCACGAAATTCGACTCCGCCGCGACGCTCGCCGCGAGCCTCGCCTGGCTCGCGCTGTCGCACGGCGACGCGGTGGGCTGCGGAGTTTTCGACGACCGGCTGCGGACCAGCGTGCCGGCGCGGACGAAGCGATCCCAGCTGACGAACGTCTGCGATGTGCTCGAGTCGCCCCGCAATGCGGGGGCCGGAGACTTCCTCCGCGTGTTGCGGTCCGCCGCCGAGACGCTGCCGAAGCGGGGCATGGTGATCATGATCTCCGATCTTCTCGGCGATCGGGAGGGCATCTTCAAGGGGCTGCAGCTCCTGCGAACCCGGGGGCACGACCTCGCGCTGCTGCATGTCATGGACGACGACGAGATCGACTTTCCCTTCGAGGGGCCGACACGATTCGAGGGGCTCGAACTCCCCGCCCACCTCGCCTGCAATCCGCGGGCGCTCCGCGAGGGCTATCTGGAGGCGCTCGGTGGCTTTCTGGCGGATGTGCGCACGCGAGCCACGGCGATCCGCTGCGATTACGCGCTGGTGCGCACCGGGGAGCCCGTCGATGCGGCGCTCGTCCGGTTTCTCTCGCGCCGCGCGAGCATGGCCGTCTAGCCGGAGCGACGTGATCCATGCCGACCTTCGACTTCGCGCCGCTGCTCTGGTGGGGACTGCCGCTCCTGGCGGTGCCCCTGGCGATCCACCTCATCAATCTCCTGCGGCACAAGCGGGTCCGCTGGGCCGCGATGGAGTTTCTCGTCGCCAGCCAGCGGAAATACCGGACACGGATCCTGCTGCAGCAGCTGCTCCTGCTCGCCCTGCGGACGGCTGCCGTGGCGGGTTTTGTGCTCGCGCTGGCGCAGCCGCGCTGGCGGCAGGCGATCGGCGGTTTGCTCGGCGGCGGTGCGGTGACCCACGTGGTCGTCCTCGACGACAGTTATTCGATGGGGGATCTGACGGGGGGCGCGGCCGTCGGAGAGGCCGTGACCGAACCGGCCGGCGGCGACACGCGTCCGGCCACCGCTTTCGATCGCGGCCGGCGGGTCGTCGCAAGGATCGCCACGGAACTGGCGGCGAGGACCGGCCGGCAGGAACTGGCCGTGGGGCTCACCTCGGCGCTCGCCGTGACCGGCACCGTTCCCACGCCGGCCCGGTTGCTGGTGCCGCGGCAGCCACTCACGCCCGCCGCCGTGCAAGCGGTGCGGGATGCCATCGGGCAGGCCCGCGTTTCGGCCGGAGCGGCGGGCCCCCGCGAGGCGCTGGCGGCGGCGGCCGACACCTCGGCGACCGCCGCCGGGGAGCGGGTCTTGTGGGTCTTGAGCGACTTGCGTGCCCGCGACTGGTTGCGGGCGGAGGAGACGGTGTCGCTGCTGCGCCGGCTGGCCGCAGACGGCGTGTCGATTCGGCTCATCGACTGCGCCACCGATCCGGGTGAACGGGGGAATCTCGGGATCGAGCGGCTGGAAGTGATCGGAGGCGTGCCGGCCGCCGGCGTGCTTCTGCCGGTCGAGGTCGAGGTCCGCAATGATTCGGCCCGGCCGGTGCGGGACGTGATGGTTGAACTCCGCGAGGACGGCGGGAGCCGTCCGGGAGTTCGTTTCGACGAGATTCCCGCGGGAGGCACCGCGGTCCGCCGCTTCGATGTGCGGTTCGCGTCGCCCGGGGGCCGCCCGCTGGAGGCGGAGCTGCCGCCGGACGTGCTGCCGGCCGACGACGTCCGCCGGGCCGTGGTCGAGGTCGTTGACCGCGTGGACGTGCTCGTCATCGACGATGATCCCCGGGGGGGCGATGCCTTCTACGTCTCGACGGCGCTGGCCCCCGGCTCCGGTGCCCCGACGGGACTCAGGCCGCAGATCGAGCCTCCCCGGGCGCTGGCGACGGCCGACCTCGCGAAGTTCGACGTCGTCTGGGTGCTCGACGCCGCGCGGCTGGGGACCGGCGAGATCCAGGCACTCGAGACCTACGCACGCGGCGGTGGCGGCGTCGTCTTCTTCTGCGGCCCGCGCACCGATGCCGAGACGGTCAACGCCACGCTGCATCGTGATGGAGACGGGCTGTTTCCGGTGCCGTTGGCCGGGCCGGTCGATCTCCTGCCCGCCACGGCGGCGACGCCGGTGCCCGATCTCGTCGTCGAGGATCATCCGGTGGTCGCGGTGCTCTCCGGACAGCGGAATCCGCTGGTGGACGCGGTGAGGATCGACCGGGCCATGGCGATCGACCGCGGGCACGATCCCGCGGCGCACGGCGTGCGCCGCGTGCTCTCGCTGCGGAACGGGCAGCCGCTGGTGGTCGAAAGGCCGTTCGGCGACGGGATCGTCGTCGCGGTGCTGACCTCCGCGGGCCCGGCCTGGAACAACTGGTCCCGCGGCAATCCCAGCTGGGTCGTCGTGCTCCTCGAAATGGAGAGCCACCTGGCGCGGATCAAGAGGCGGGGCGAGACGCTCGCCGTCGGAGATCCGGTCGTCGTGCGGCTCGAACCGGGCGTCGACGAGGCCGAAGTGGACTTCCTCGTGCCCCCCGCCGGGGATGTCGTGCGGCAGTCGGCCGGAGTCGTGGACGGGCACGGGCACGGGCTCGAGGCGCGGCTCCCGGCCGCGGCGACGGCCGGACTGTATGACGCCCGTTGGCGGAGGAACGACGGCACCGAAGGCCGGCGACTGATCGCGGTCAACGTCGATCCGGCCGAGGGGCGACTGGAGCGGATCGGCCGTGAGCGGCTCGACCGCGTCGCCGCGGGCCTGCCCTATCGGCTCGATCATGCCGACACCTTCGAGGCCGCGGGGGGCGGCATCGAAGGAGCGTCGTTGGTCGTGCCGCTGCTGGCGGCGCTGGTCGTCATTCTCCTGCTCGAGCAGGCGGTCGCGTATGCGGCCGGATATCATCCCGTGTCCCGCCGAGCGGCGGCGGCCTGAAGCCGTCTGCACGTCATGCCCGCATCGAGCTTACCGCCGTGCCTCCTCGCTGCCGTCGACGTGCGGCATCGTGTCGTGAGCCGGCTCGTCGAGGGCTTCGACGAGTGGTGGCAGATGCCGGTGGCCGTGCTCGCGGTCGTCGCGGTCGTTGCGGTCGTCGCGTGGATGTACCGTCGCGACGCTGCCGATCTGCATCCGGCGACGGCGGTGTTCCTCGCCACCCTCCGGCTCGCCGCCTTCGCCGCGATCGCCACCGCGCTGCTCGACTTCGAGCGGATCGCCGAGCACGAGATCGATCTGCCGTCGCGGGTCGCGGTGCTCGTCGATACCAGCGCGAGCATGTCGCTTGCCGATGCGGACGCCCCTGCCGACTCGCGGTCGCGGCAGGCACTCGAACTGCTCGACACGGGGGGCTTGCTCGCCGGGCTGCGGCCGCGGCATGAAGTGAACGTGTGGCGGTTCGACGCCGATGCGGAGCCGGTGCTCCGGCTGCCCCGCGGCGGCGGCGACGAGCCGACGACGGAGACCCCGTGGCGGGAACGTCTGGCGGCCCGCGGCTACGAAACGCGGCTCGGCGAGGCGATCGCCCGCGTGGTCGATGCCGAATCGTCCACCGGGCTCGCGGGCGTGATCCTGCTCTCCGATGGCGGCCACAACGCCGGCATCGATCCGCGTGCGGCCGCGGCGGCGGCCGCCGCCGCCGGCGTGGCGGTGCATCCCATCGGGATCGGACTCGAAACGCTCCCGGCCAACGTCCGCGTGGCCGACCTGCTGGCGCCGGCGCGTGTCTTTCCCGGCGACCGTTTCGCGGTCACCGCTTTTCTGCAGTCGCAGGGGCTCGCCGACCGGCGGGTGCGCGTCGAACTCGCCGAGCGGGCCGCCGACGACAAGGGGCCCGGCAGGGTGCTCGACACCGTGGAGGCGGCGCTCGACGCCGATGGCGAGCTCGTGGCCGTCCGATTCGACGTGCCGGGACTCGCGACGACCGGACGCAGGACACTCGTGGTGCGGATCGATCCTCCGGCCGACGACCGTACCGCGACCGACGACGTGCAGGCGGCCGACGTCGAGGTGGTCGATCGCGTCACGCAAGTGCTGCTCATGGCGGGGGGGCCGGGCCGCGAATACCAGTTCATGCGGAATCTGCTCGGACGCGACAAGAGCTTCGCGGTCGACGTCCTCCTCGGGACGGCGGCCGCCGGCATCTCCCAGGACGCGCGGCGGATCCTCGACGCCTTCCCGGCCTCCGACGAGGCGCTCGGCGAATACGACGCCATCGTGGCCTTCGACTACGACTGGCGTCTGCTCGATGCGGCGGCGCAGGCGCGGCTCGAGCGGTGGGTGGCCGCCGAGTCAGGCGGGCTGGTGCTGTCCGCAGGTGCGGTCTTCATGGATTCCTGGCTCGCCGACCAGCGGACGACGCTCATCCGCGACCTCTTTCCCGTCGAGCTCCGCCGGCCGGGGCAGGTCGTTGCCGGCGAGCCGCCGCCCAACGCCGAGCCGCGGCCGCTCGAGTTCACCCGTGACGGTGCCGAGGCCGAGTTTCTCTGGCTGGCGGGCAGCCGCGTCGCCAGCGAGGAGGTGTGGCGGGAGTTTCCCGGCGTCTACTCCTGCTTTTCCTCGGCCGGCGCGAAGCCGGGAGCCACCGTCTACGCCCGTGCCGGTGCGTCGGCGGGAGGGGGCCGCGAGAGCATCTATCTCGCGGGGCAGTTCTACGGGTCGGGGATCGTGCTGGCCATCGGCAGCGGCGAACTCTGGCGGCTGCGGGCGGTCGAGGATGCCGCCTACGAACGACTGGCCACGCAGCTGGTGCGGCATGTGTCGCAGGGACGGCTGATGCGCGGCGCCCGCCGCGGCCGGCTGATCGTCGATCGCGACCGCTTTCCGGTGGGAGGCACCGTCACGGTCCGCGTGGTGGCCGCCGATCCCACCCTGCCGCAACGGGTCTCGTCGTTCGAGGCCGTCGCGCCCGATGGCACGCGGCTCGAGGTGCCGCTCTCCGCCGAGCCGTCCCGGCCGGGAACGCTGCTGGGATCGTTCATCGCTTCGCGCGAGGGAGGCTGGCAGATCGAGGTCGACACCCCCGCGGGCGACGGCGAGCCGCTGTCGCGACGCATTCAGGTGCAGCTCCCCGATCGCGAGCTCGCCAATCCGAAACTGGACCGGGGCGTCTTGTCGCAGATCGCGGTCGTCGGTGGTGCGACGCCGCGGTTTCTCGCCGATGGGGGTCTCACGGCCGAGGCGGTGAGGTCGCTCGTCGACTCCATTCCCGACCGGTCGCGACGCGAATACGAGACGGGTGCCGCCGACGCCGGCTTCAAGCGGATGCTCAACTCCATCCTGCTCGCCGCGGGGTGCGGATTCCTGTGCGTCGAGTGGCTCGCCCGCCGGCTCGCGAGGCTTGCCTGACCGATGGCCGCGACCCTCCCACCCGCCGACGCATCCGCGACGCCCCGCAAGGATTCGGCGGTCTCCGGAGCGGCGCTGACGGCGCTGCTCGCCTCCGTTCGCCGGCAGGCGGTCTTTTGGATCTGGGTCGAGTCGCTTGCGCTCGTCCTGCTCGCCGCCATCGCGGCGGCCTGGCTCTCTCTGGCGATCGACTGGCTCGTCGAGCCACCCACCTGGGTACGGGCCTCAATCCTCGCCGTCGCGCTGGCCACCATCGTGTGGATCCTCGTGACACGGCTCGTGACGCGGCTGAGCGTGCCACTGACCGATGAGTCGCTGGCCCTGGCGATCGAGCGGACGCATCCTGGCTTCCGCGACGGACTCTCGACCGCGGTGGCGTTGACGCGGCTCCGCGCCGGCGGCGATGGCGGCGCCGCGGACCTTGATCGCGAACTCGTCGATCGCACGATCGAGGGGGCGGTGCTGCTGGTTGACCGCGTGCGGCCCGAGATGCTCTTCCGACGCGGGAGGCTCATGGCCGCCGCGCTGGCGGCGGTGGCGGCGTTGGCGGCGACCATGGCGGCGACCGCATCGCAGCCGGACCTGGCGAGGGTGTGGGCGCGGCGGCTGTTGTTGCTCGCCGCCGATCCCTGGCCGCGGCGGGTCTCGCTCGAGGCCGTGGACTTCGCCGCCGGGGTCCGCACGGTGGCCCGCGGTTCGGACGTGGACGTGGTGGTGCTCGCCCGCTCGCGGGGAACCATGCCCGACGTCGTCGAGCTCCGCGCCCGGGGCCGCAACGGCTCGCGCACCGAACGCATGGGCACCCGTGGCGGGGCGACCGCGGCCGGGCAGCTCTTTGGCCACGTGCTGAAGCGGATCGACGACGAACTCACGGTCGAGATTCGCGGCGGGGATGCCCGTTTGCGGGGGCTGAGAATCGTCGTCGCCGATCCCCCCGCGGTCGCCGACGTGAGGATCGTCGCCACGTTGCCGGAGTATCTCGGCGGCGGCACCCGTGACCTCGTGGCCAGCCGGATCGTGCAGGTTCCCCGCGGGGCCGCGGTCGAGCTGTCATGCACGTCGACCAAGCCGGTGACGGCCGCCTCGCTCGTCGTGCGACAGGCCGGCGGAGAGGCGACGACGGAACAAACCATCGCGAGCCTCGGGCCCGGGGCGACGGATGCCCGGACGATCAGCGGGCGGATTCCCGCGATCGACGCCGACACCACCGTGCTCGTGCACCTCACCGACACCGTGGGCCTCGCCAACCGGGATCCCGCGGTGGTCGTGTTGCTGGCGGTGCCGGATGAACGGCCCGAGGTCGCGGTGCGGCTCGCGGGCATCTCGTCCGCGGTCACTCCGCAGGCCGTGCTCCCGATCGAGGGCACGATCTCCGACGACCATGCCCTCGGCGGCGCCACGGTGAGGTTGGCCGCGGGCGAGCTCGAACGCATGGTTCCGATCGCCCGGGTGCGTGGCGGCGAGCCGTTGGTGGAGCTGCCCGCCGCCCAACCGGAGGCCGTGCCGCTGGCCGGCCTCGGGCTGACGGTGGGAACGCGGCTCGAGGTCGTCGTTTCGGCCCGTGACACCTGCACCCTCGACGGCGAGCCGAACGAGGGGCGGAGCGACAGCTGGACGCTCGACGTGGTCTCCCCCGAGGCGCTGCGGGCGCTGCTCGAAGCCCGCGAGATCCTCCTTCGTCGGCGGTTCGAGGCGGCGATCGAGGATTTTGCGAAGATCCGCGAGGTCGTGGCCGACCCGCCGCCAAACGAGGCGGCCGGCCCCGCCGCGACGACGCTGGCGAGGTGTGCCGAGGCGACGGCACGCGCCGGCAGCGAGACCTCCGAAATCGCCGCCGAGTTTCGGGGCATCAGCGGTGAACTGGCCAACAACGCCGTGCTCACACCGGAGATCGAGGCCCGGCTGATCACGCAGATCGCCGCGCCGCTCTCGACGCTCGTCGCGGTGGAACTCGCGGCGGTAACGCGGGCCTCGCAAGGGCGTGCGGGAGCGGGCGGACCCGTCGTCGATCGGCCCGTGCTGACGCGGTCGATCGACGCGGCGCTGGCCCGTATGCGGGCGGTGCTGGAGCGGATGCTCGAGCTCGAGTCGGTCAACGAGGTGATCGAGCGGCTCCGCGGGGTGATCCGCACGCAGGAGCAGATCCGGGAGGAGACGCTCGAACGACAGCGGACGCGCGGCCGCGAGGCTTTGGAGTCGCCATGATCGAGTCGAGATATCGGAGCGGGGCGGGCGGTTTCGTCGTCCTGTCGCTGCTGTTCGCCGGGAGGATCATCGGCGATGCGTCGGCCGCCGAGACGCCGCCGCATGCCGCGCTCGCCGCCCGTGAGGCCGATCTGCTCGAAGAGTATCGGCAACTCGAGCGTTCGTTCCTCCGGCTCGCCGACCTGCTCACCGCCACCGATCCGCGTCGGGCGGCTGTCCTGCGGTCGGTGTTCGACCGGGCCCGCGAGGAGGAAGTGGGCGATCGGATGGCGGCGATCGTGACGCTGCTGGAGCAGGGACAGCTGCTCAAGGCGGGCACGAGCCAGCAGGATGCGATCGAGCAGTTTCGGGCGTTGCTCGGACTGCTCGAGTCGGGTGCCGGCGAGTCGCGGATCGCCGACACGAAGAAGGAGGTGCGGGCCTTCATCGGGCGGGTCACGAAACTGATCGCGCAGGAGAAGGACATCGAGGGCTCGACCGAGGGGGGCGATGCCGAGGCGAAACTGGCCGAGCGGCAGCGGGCGGCCGCCGACGAGGCGGGCGGGCTGGGCGAGGAGCTGGATGCCTTCGCACGCCGGATCGACGAGCGGGAGGCTCCGGCCGCCGGCGGGAAGACCGCGGAAGGCGACCCCGACGGTCGTCCGGCGCCGGCCGGCGGGGGGAGTGACGAGGGTGGCGAGGGTGACGAGGCTCCGCAGCCTTCCGACGAGAAGGGGGAGGCGGCTGGTGATTCGCCGGACGACGGGGACGACGACGCGGCCCGGGCGCGGCGAACCCGCCGCCGGCTGCAGGCCGCGGAGCAGCGGATGCGACAGGCGCGGAAGAAGCTCGACGACGCCAATCGTCGCGACGCACGACGCGAGCAGCAGAAGGCGATCGAGGAACTCGAGACGGCCAGGGCGGAACTGGAGGAGATCCTCAGGCAGCTCCGCGAGCAGGAAGTGGAGCGGCTGCTGGTGAATCTGGAGTCGCGGCTCCGTGGGATGCTGCGGGGGGAGCGGGCCGTGCTCGCCGACATCGAGAAACTGGCGGGTGCCGACGCCGCCCGATCCCGGCGGGAGCGGCAGCTCGAGACGGCCCGGCTCGGCCGCGAACAGACGGCGATCACGGCCGAGGCGTCGAAGGCGATGACGCTCGTGAGGGACGACGGCACCGCCGTCGCGATCCCGCAGGCGCTGGAACAGGTCCACGACGACTCAGTCCAGGCGGCAGACCGTCTCGGCCGGGGCGACGCCGGCCGCGAGACGCTCGGCATCGTGGGCGACATCGTGGCCGGTCTCGAGGAGATGCTCGCGGCGGTGGAGAAGGCCCAGCAATCGCCGCAGGACGAGGCCGGTGGCGAAGGGGCACCGGGAGGCAGGGGGGGGGAGCCGGGGGAACAGCCCCTCGTTGACAAGCTTGCGGAACTCAAGATGCTCCGCGCGCTGCAGATGCGGGTCAACACCCGCACGCGTCGTTTCGCCCAGCTGCTCGACGACACCGATCACGCCGCAGGGCCCGAGGTCCGCGCCGTGCTCGACCGGCTGGGCGAGCGGCAGCGGGCGATCGAGCGGGCCGCGCGTGACATCGTGTCGGGCCTGGCGGAGTAGCCGCTTCCGGCGGGGGTGATCGACAGGGGATTGCCCCGGGGCCGGCGAACCAGTGGCCGTCGCAGGGGGCGTCACGGCCGATGTTTTCGGCACCGCCGGTGGCTGTCCATCGCAGCGTCAGCCGATGGTGGCCACGACGTTGGCGAGGGAGCGGTCCAGTTCGGGCGGCAGGCCCCGGGTCTCGATGGCCTCGTCCACCTGCGCCCGCAGAGCCTCGACGCATTCCGCGGGGGTGGCCTCCTCCGGCAGGCCGACGACCGCATCGAGGGGGACGTGGGAGTCGCCGGTGAGGAAACGGTACAACTGGGCGATCGACGTCAGCAGCGGACTCTTGGTGCTGGCGGCGGCGTCGTCCAGCAGCGTGCCGAGCAGGGCCGAGTTGAGCGCCAGCCGCCGCTGCACCTCGGCGGCTGCGGCGGCGCGGAAGCCGGGCTCCTCCTTGAGGGCGGCGAATCGATCCGCATCGATGACGAGCAGGTCGAGGTGGTTGGCATCCAGAGTCGTCACGGTCGCCACGGCCGGCTGACCCCGCCACATGCCAATTTCGCCGAGCACGGTGGGAGCGTTGAGGACGGCCACCTGCCGCGGCTCAGCTTCGTCGCGGGCGTGGGTCACGACCAACGGCGCGGTCGTGGAGAGCACGACGTACATCTCGCCGATCCGCTCTCCCTGCCGGATCAGGTCCGCTCCGGGGGCGAGCGTGATCGACCGCCGTTCGAGCGGCCGCGTGCCGGAGCGATCCGCGTCGAGGGCGTGAAGCAGGATCGCACCCACGAGCCGGTCATCGATCGAGTCGGCGGTGCGGACGAGCACCGCGTCACGATACGCCCGTTGGAGCGCGGCCACGTCGGGCCGCAGGCCCAGGGCCTGCCGGGCCTGCGACTTGTCGCGGATGTCGCCGAGGGTCCGCTGCCGCTTCTGCCGATGCTGCCATTCCCGCCGCCGCAGCTCCAGTTCCTCCGGAACCCGGCCATCGGGAAACAGCAGCTGCCGCGTCTCGGGGTCGATGTGCCGCGCGACGTGGGCGGCGACGGTCGTGCCCGACATGAAGGCGGTGAAAGGGGCGATCCGCCGGGCGATTTCCTGGGCCATCCGCCGGACCCGCGGCGACGAGGGCCGCTGCCGCAGCCGCAGGTCGTAGACGTCGCGAAACCGCTCGTGGGCGGCGAGATCGCGGGGCGCCCGCGTCAGCCCCGTGAAGCCGGCCAGTTGGTAGAGGATCGTGCAGAGCTGTTCCCCCAACCGGCGACCGCCCGGGCTGTCGGGGGCGAGCCCGCAGACGCCCAGGCCCCGCCGGATCGACTCGATGAAGGCGGTGGCGACATAGGCGTAGTCGGCCTCGTAGTCGGGCAGCACGCGGACGCCGCCACCGCCGATCGGGGTCACGACGCCGGCGACGTGGTGCCGGAGGTTCACCATCCGCACGATCTCGTCGAACTCGGCGGAGGCCCGGGCGAACGCGAACGCCCCGGAAAAAAAATCGCTCGTGCCGCCGACCCGGTCTCCAGCCCGGAAATGGCCCTCGTTGCGGAACGAGGTGGTCACGATCGAACTCACCAGGAGCGTCCGATAGATGCCGCCCCAGGCGAAGCCCATGGCGTCGAAGGCGAATCGGCCGCGGTAGGCGACGAGGTTGCTCAGCGTGCAGAACCGCCAGGCCAGGTGCCGGCCCGCCTCGCGCCGCAGCGCATCCCACTCGCGATCGGAGACGTGGGACAGCGGCGCGATGTCGTCGGCTGCCAGAAAGTCGTCGAGTGTGCCGCGGGCCTTCCGGCCAGCGGGTGGGGTGACGGTCGTCATGGACACGGGCGTTGGCGTACGTCCTGCAAACGCGGACGGCGAGGAAGGGGACACCGCCTGGGCGGCGGGGCGGTTTTGTCCAGTCTAGTGGTCGGTGGACCAAGTCATCCACGACCTTTGTCCGCTCGAGCGACCCGTGAAAACGCCGGGGCTCTCCCCCGTCGACGATCCTCGCATCCTGACCGGGCGAACTCTCCCCAGAGTCTGCTCGTTCGACGTGTGCGATTTTTCGTGCGGTGGCGGAAGTTACCCGGCTCGCGGCTCAGGGCCGCCCACACCCTCTCGTCGGACGCTCACTCCGGTCATCCCGACCTCCGTTCGCTCGGAGGTGCCTGCGCTCCCGCCCTCCGGGCTTCGCTGGCCACCTACGCCGTCTCGAGGGCATGGGCGGCCCCGGCGCTGAGTTCGTGCCTCGACGGTGCGGCACCGAAGCCCGGGTGCCGATCAGGCCGCGGCTCGCCGGGTGAGTGCCACATGGTTGTCGGCGCTCATGCGCGGGCCACGCCGCGCGGACCGTTGAGCAGGCGGCCAATCACGGTGAAACGGACACCGTAGCGGTAGGTCAGGAGCAGCGCCGGTGTCACCAGCGCCATCACCACGAGCAACTTCAGCTCCGCCGGCATGGCCCACGTGCGGACGACCATTTGCGCCAGCATCACCAGCGGCGGGTGCACGAGGTACATCCAGTACGAGGCGTCGGCCAGCCACGACACGAGCGGGCTGGGCCGGGAGCAGAACCGGGAGAAGAGCCCGATCAGCCCCAGCGACATCGCCCACGCATAGGCGGGCTGCAGCACGCTGGCGAGCAACCGGTCGTTCATCGTCGCGATGCCGACCACGAACAGCACGATCGCCGTGGGTACGAGCAGCTTCCAGTGGCGGCCGAGCCGTGTGCCGAGGCCCTCCGCGGCGAACGTGGCGACGCCGAAGAAGTAAAAGCAGCCGTAGAAGGCGAGCGCGTGCGGCCGTGGCAGGATTCCCAACGAGGTGTCAGGGCCGTAGTCGGCCCCCTCCGACATCCCCATCACGAGTTGCGGCAGGCACGAGAGCGCCAGGAGCCACCAGCGGCGGCGGCCCGTCGGCAGGAGGCCGGTCACGGCGAGGATCGCGAAGACGGCCACCAGCCAGCACAGGAACCAGAGGAACCAGAGGTGGTAGAAGACGTTCGTCTGCACGAGGTGCAGCGACCACGGACCGACGCGCAGGCGGAGCCATTCCGCCGACAGGACGTCGGACCAGGCGAGCGTCGCCCGGTCGAGCGGGCCGCCGAGCGTGCCCTCCGGATTCGGTCCCGTGGGCAGGAGGGCACGCAGTCGTTCACGACCTTCAAGAATCGCGTCGATGCCGACCGGGGGCACGCCGATGAGGGGCGCCAAATCGCTGTAGAGATCGGCTGGCAGATGCATCATCGCCGCGGGCATCCGGCCGACCGCGTTCGTGGCTTCCGTGTCGGCGCCCCGCTCCATGAGGACTCTCGCTGCGGCGTCCCGGCCGAAGCCTGCGGCGTGGTGAAGGGGCGTGTTGCCGAAGACATCGCGGCTGTCGATGTCGGCGTTGGCGTCGAGGATGGCCGCCACGATCGTGGGTTCGCCCCGCATCGCGGCCCAGGCGAGTGGTGTTTGGCCCCAGAAGGCGTCCCTGCGATCGGCGGCACCCGGGGACGCGAGCCGCCGCCGCACCGTCGCCTCGTCGCCCGAGAGCACGTCGGCCACGGCGGGATCAAGGGGATTCGTCCGCAGGGCGGAGTCCTCGATCGCCCAGCCAAGCGGCACGAGCGTCAGCATGGCGATGACCAGCGGCAGGAAGATCCGCGTGAACCGCTGCTCGAGCAGGCTCGCGAGCCCGCGGCGGCTGAAAACAAGCATCGTGAAATAGCCGCTCAGGAGGAAGAAGAGCGGCATGCGGAAGCCGTGCACGGCGAGGATGAGCAGGAGGAACGGGTCGCTTCGTTCGGTGTCGTGCACGAACCAGGGAAACGGCACGAAGCTCAGCGTCGCGTGCAGGGCGACACCCAGCAGCATGGCGAAGCTGCGCAGGGCATCGAGGTCGGTGCGACGTGTTTCGCTGGTGGGTGCGCTGGATGCGGTGAAGATCACGTCGAGTTGCCCCGGAAGGTGCCATCCCTCGTCACCGAAACGGAGCCGTAAGTTAGTAGGCCGTGGAACAGTTCCGCCAGAGCAGGATGCGACGATCATCGACCGTGGAACCCCGCGGCGTTTCCACCGGTCGATTCAGCGCGGGCAGCCCTCCACCGATCGACCGGCTCACGTCCGCCGCGGGCGGAAGGCGGACAGGCTCCACGTGACCACCGTGGCCCGCGTGGCCAGCCGCACGGCGAGGGTCAACAGGTAGTTCATCCAACCCGGGGTCACGTACTGCCGTCCGGAGTCGAATGCCTCGAGCCCGGTGCGGACCACCGTCTTCACGTCCTGTCCGCGATTCCGCTCTGCCCAGCCGGGAACGCCGGAATGTTCGAAGAACTCGGTTCGGGTCGTTCCCGGGCAGAGCGTGGTCACGGTGATCCCGCGGGGCCGCAGTTCCGCCCACAGGGCTTCGCTGAAGTGCAGCACGTAGGCCTTGCTCGCCGCGTAGACCCCCATGGAGGCCATGGGATGGAACGACACGATCGATCCGATGTTGATGATGCCCCCGTGCCCGCGGCGGACCATCTCTTTGGCCGTCGCGAGCGTCAATTCCGTCAGGCATGTGACGTTCACCTGGATCAGTTCCAGGGCCCGTCCGATGTCGGTCTCCTCCAGCGACGACACCATCCCGAAACCCGCGTTGTTGACCAGCAGTTCCACCGCGACGCCACGCCGTGACACCTCGGCGAGCAGCTCGCGGGCGGCATGCGGTTGGGACAGGTCGGCGGACACGATCTCGCAGCGGATGCCATGTGCCGTCTGGAGCTCCTGCGCCAAAGCCTGCAGTCGATCCCGCCGCCGGGCCACCAGCACGCAATGCATTCCCCGGGCGGCCAGTTGCCGGGCGAACTCCGCGCCGATTCCCGAGGAGGCCCCGGTCACGAGACCCCAGTGACCGGCGTAGGCTTTCAACACGACATGGGACTCCATGCGGACATGGCGGAGCGAGTCTGCCCGAGCAGTATGGGGAAATCATCGACCTTGGAAACCCGCGTTGTTTCCCCCGGTGACCCCTCCCCAGTTTTTGTACCAGTGCTCATGAGAGAGTTGGGGAACAGTCCGCGTGGTGTGTCGGAGGGAGGGGCGTAGCCCCGACCGGAGACACACCACGCGACGCCGCCGGGACCGCCCCGGAGGCCGTATCGTCCAGCCCGGCAATGAACGCCGCCGGGGTCAGCCACTTCAGGCCGCCATGCGGCCGCCTGTGGTTGTAGTCCATCCGCCACTGGTCGAGAACGACCCGAG
>SXHR01000050.1:0-3948 GCA_005773625.1 Planctomycetaceae bacterium
CGCCGCTACGTGCACCTCGGCACGGGCAACTACAACCCGACGACGGCGCTGTCGTACACCGACGTGGGGCTGTTCACCGCCGATGAGGCGATCGCCGAGGATGCCTCCGCCCTCTTCAACCTGCTGACCGGATATTCCCAGGGGCATGCCTGGCAGAAGCTGATCGTCGCCCCCAACGACCTCCACCGCCGCACGATCGAACTGATCGACGAGCAGGCCCAGCGGGCCCGCGACGGGCGACCCTCCCGGATCTTCGCCAAACTCAACGCGATCGTCGATCATCGCGTGATCGAGGCGCTCTACCGGGCCAGCCAGGCCGGTGTGCCGATCGACATCGTGTCGCGCGGCATCTGCTGCCTGCGTCCGGGCGTGCCGGGATTGAGCGAGACGATCAGGGTGCGGAGCATCATCGACCGGTTTCTCGAGCACAGCCGGATCTATGTTTTCGGGCCCGACGACGAGGCCCGCGTCTATCTCTCGAGCGCGGATTGGATGCCGCGAAACTTCTTTCGCCGTGTCGAGGTGATGTTTCCGGTGCAGGCCCCCGAACTCGCCGATCGGATTCTCAAGGAGATCATCCCGGTCTATCTCGCCGACAACACGCGGGCCCGGCGGCTCGATCCGGACGGTGCGTATCACCTCCTGACGCCGATCGACGGGCAGCCCCCGCGCCGCTGTCAATACGAGTGTCTGGAGCAGCGGGCGGTGCCGCCGATCGAGTCGGCGGAACCCCCGCCGGGATAGCGGTCGCGGCGCACGCCCCCGTGCGGGCATGCTCCTTGAGGCAGCCTGGGGCTCTCCCTAGAATCGTGTCCGGCCAGAGTTCCCGCGTGAGAGACCCGATTCGATGGCGGATGATCACTATCAGACGCTCGGTGTGCCCCGGACGGCGTCGGCCGAGGACATCCGCAAGGCCTACCGGGAGCTGGCCCGCAAGTATCATCCGGACCTCCATCCCGACGATGACGCGGCGAAGGAGAAGTTCAAGCGGGTCCAGGCCGCTTTCGACGTCCTCAACGAGCCGAGCAAGCGGGAGATGTACGACCGCTACGGCAGCGCCTTCGAGGGCGTCGGGGCCGGAGGGGGACGCGGCGGGCCGTTTCCGGGCGGTGGCGGCTTCCCGGGCGGTGGTGGCTTTCCTGGCGGCGGCGGCGGCCAGGAGATCGATTTGGAGAGCCTGTTTGGTGGGGCCGGTGGCTTCGAACAGTTGTTCGGCGGCGGTGGGCCGCGGGCACGGACCACCGGCGGTCGCCGCCGCCGGCCGACGCAGGCGCCGGGCGAGGACCTCACGGCGCGGATGACCATTCCGTTCACGCTCGCGATCGACGGCGGCAAGGCCAGCCTGCAGGTCGATCGTGGTGGCGGCAAGACGGAAGAGATCAGCGTGACGATTCCGCAGGGTCTCCCCGATGGCGCGCGGATGCGGCTCCGCGGGCAGGGCCTTCCGGGCACGGGAGGCGGCCCGGCGGGCGATCTGCTGCTCGAAGTGGGCATCGAGCCCCACCAGGTGTTTCGTCGCGACGGCGACACGCTCGAGATGACGCTGCCGATCACACTCACCGAGGCGATCGAAGGGGCGAAAATCGACGTGCCCACGCCGTGGGGGACGATCGTGTTGAAGGTTCCGCCGCGGACCAGCGGCGGACGCAAGCTCCGCGCCGGAGGCATGGGAGTGCGGCACGCGAATGGCTCGAAGGGCGACCTGATCGTCGAGCTCCAGATCGCGTTGCCCGACACGGCTGACGCCGCGGCGATGGACCATCTGCTGGAGGCCTCCAGGGCCGCGCAGGCCGGCGCGACCGCCGGACCTCGGGCGCAGCTGCGGTGGTGACCGCCGGTGATCGCGGGTTTCCCAGGCGGCTGAGGCTCCTGCGGCCGGCCGAGTTTTCCCGTGTCTACGACTGCCGTCAGAGCGCCGCGTCAGGGCCGCTGGTGCTCTACGCGGCCCTGAACGAGAATCCGGCGTCCGGCGCGCGGGTGGGGCTTTCCGTGTCGCGTCGCATCGGCAACGCGGTGGTCCGCAATCGCTGGAAGCGGCGGCTGCGCGAGGCCTTCCGCACGATCCGCAGCAGCCTTCCCGTGGGCAACGACTTCGTGGTGGTGGTGCGGTCCGGCGAGCCGCCCCGCGGCG
Organism: Planctomycetaceae bacterium; assembly: GCA_005773625.1. Taxonomy (GTDB): domain Bacteria; phylum Planctomycetota; class Planctomycetia; order Pirellulales; family UBA1268; genus QWPN01. The sequence continues at coordinate 2,132 of SXHR01000050.1, forward strand.
CGGAGGCCGCCCGGAGGATCGAGGAGACGCTTGCCGCGCTCGCCGCGCGGGTGATCGGCCGCAAGGGCTACGCGGCCGCCAGGCCGGTGCCTCGCGAGACCGCGACGACGAAGCCGAAGCGGAGGCGGTGATGGGCTCGACGATCCGGGGGGCGTGCCGGACGGCCTGCCGGCTCTGCGATCGGGCGGCGTCCGCCGTGCTCATCCTCGGCGTGATCGCCTACAAGTGCACGCTGAGTCCGTTGCTCGGCCGGCACTGCCGCTTCCAGCCGACGTGCAGCAGCTACTTTCGCGGGGCCGTGGAGAAATACGGCGCCGTCCGCGGAATGCTGAAGGGGCTCGCGCGGATCGGCCGCTGTCATCCGTGGCATCCCGGCGGCTACGACCCGCCCTGAACGAGCATCGCGATCACGCCCGCGTTGGCCGCCGGAAACGAAAGCGTCGGCAGCAAGGGGAGCGGCGTCCAGGCAAAGGGCGGCCGCGGCTCGTCGCTCCCGTCGCGGGCCACGGCCTCGAAAAACAGGATCTCGAGCGGACCGTGCGTCGCGGCGGCCGTGGACCGGGCGAGCAGGCGCCGCACCTGGATGGCGACGCCCGTCTCCTCGAGGCATTCCCGCTCGGCGGCCGCCTCGGGCGACTCGTCCTGGCCGACCTTGCCGCCGGGAAACTCGTGGAGCCCGGCGGCGTCGGCCGCCTGCTCGGACCGCCGGCCGACGAGCACGCGACCGTCGCGCACGACGACCGCCACCGCGATCAGCGTCGCGACCCTCACTCCGCCTGCTTCGGCACGAGGTCGAGCAGCCTGCCCGGCGATCCCATGATGTTGTAGCCGGCGTCAACGTGGAGGATTTCGCCGGTGATTCCCTGCGACTCCCGCGACAGCAGCCAGGCTCCGGCCTTGCCGACCTCCTCGTGGGTGATGTTGCGGCCCATGGGAGACATGTGTTGGTAGAGGCCGAGCATGTCGTCCACGCCCGCGCCGCGGCCGGCGAGCGTGCGGAGCGGGCCGGCGCTCACCGCGTTGACCCGGACGCCCGCGGGACCGAGGTCGAAGGCCATGTAGCGCATGCAGGTGTCGAGCGTGGCCTTGCAGACGCCCATGATGTTGTAGCCGGGCACCACCTTTTCGCCGCCGAAGTAGGTGAGCGTCAGGATCGAGGCATCCTTGGCGAGGATGGCCCGCGAGAGGCGGCCGACGGCGAGCAAGCTGTAGGCGCTCGTCTCCATCGCCAGGCGGAAACCCTCGCGGCTGCAGTTGGTGGTGTCGCCCTTGAGGTCTTCCAGCGGCGCGAAGGCGATCGAGTGGAGCACGAAGTCGAGGGTGCCGAACTCCTGCTTTGCCCGGTCCATGACGGCGGCGATCTGGTCGTCGCTCGAAACGTCCATCGGCACGAGGAACTTGGCGTTGGGCTCGGGATCGGTGAGTTGCGAGACGCGGCGGCGGTTCCGCTGGCGTTCGTCGTCGGAACGGTCCGGCAGGTGGGTGAAGCCGATCTGCCCCCCCTCGGCGAGAATCTCCTTGGCGATGGCCCAGGCGATCGAGTGGTCGTTGGCCACGCCGAGCACGAGCCCCTTCATCCCGTCGAACCTGCCCATCGAGTCGTCTCCGCAGTGGTTTTGTGGTCGCGATGCCTTCCGCCGGCCGCGCACGGTGGCGGAGGGCGAGCGCGGAATGTAGCCGTTCCCGGTGAATCCCTGCAACGCGGGCTCCGGCCCGCATCGCGGCGGGAAGCCGGCAGACCCTTGTCTCTGCCGAGCATGATGGGTAGAAAAGGGACGAGCGGCCTCGTTAGCTCAATTGGTCAGAGCATCTGACTC
>SXHR01000051.1:0-14497 GCA_005773625.1 Planctomycetaceae bacterium
CCGGCAGCCGGACCAACCGTGCACTGGACTCGCGGTGAAGGCCGTGATGGCCAGGCCGACCCGTGGCAGGCCGGTTTTCGAATGGTCATGCGCCGGCCGTGGCTCTCCGACGCACCTCGCTTGGCGAGGGGCTAGCTGTCCGAGGACAAAGTCATCCATGACCTTTGTCCACTGGATCGACCGGTGGAAACGCCGAGGGTTTCCACGGTCGATGATCCTCGCATTCTGCTCGGGCAGACTTGTTCCACAGTCTGCTAGGCCAGCCAGCCCAGCAGCGACACCGCCACGAGCACGGCGCCGAGGATGCCGCCGAGCCAGCCGACCCATTGGATCGTTGCCCGGACGATCGCCGTCGGGTTCTCGTGGTGAGTCGCCGCGAACACGATCGACGCCATGAGGATCAGCGGAATGCCGAACGCGATGCCGGGCACGCGGTCGCCCAGCATGGCGACGACCGGGCAGGTCAGCGACCAGGGCGAGGGATCGATCATGAGCGGCTCTTTTCGTCTTCTTCGGCCGAAAACCGCATCGGTCCCGACCAGGCGTCGTAGATCACCAGCAGGTTGAGCATCCCCGAAAGCATGGTGTAGAGGGTGCCGATGTCGAAGAACCGGCCGAGCCGTTGGTGCCAGAGCGAGAGCTGGTCGGCTGGTCGGCGATCGAGAACGCCGCCCCGGGGCAGGGGCCGGAACTGCTGCCAGGGGGGCAGCGGTTGGAAGTCTTCCGCGTCGAGGTCGGGGTCGTTGCCGGCGAGCCGCTGGGCGTACGCCGGCGTGACCGCCTGCCCGCGGGAGAGTGGCGGGGCCATGAAGCTGCTGGCGAAGAGAGGCTCCCGGGCCGAGCCCCCCAGCCGCCACGATTGGATCATGGCGGGAATGGCGGCCGAGCCGATGCCGGCCTGGCAGAGGAAGGCCCATCGCTTCTCGTCCGGTTTCCACGACGCGTAGACCACCTTGCCACCACCCAGCCACATGCCCGAAAGGAACGCGGTGAGGATGGTCACCATGAAGACGAGGCCTTTGAGCCTGCGGCCCTGGTAGATCTGGCCGAGACCGGGAACGAGCCAGGAGAGCAGGGCGGCGAACGCCGGGTGCCCGAGGTCGATCGCCGAACCATCATCGGGCGAGACCGCGATGAACCGCCGCGGGGGGGTGGAGTCCTGTCTTTCCAACGGTCGCACTGCTCCTCGAGGGGTTTCGGCCACAAGTTTATTCGAAGCCGCGCGGTGCAGGAATGACCGGGCCGGACCAGCGGCGTTTTTCAGCCGCCGCCGCACCCTGCTACCATCTCCCCTTGCCCAAAGCGTCGCGGCGGCGGGCCCGGACGACGTCGATGGAGGCTTGAGACGCATGCGGCGCAGGGATTGGATGGTCATGATGCTCGTGGCAGCGGCGGGCTGCTCGGGTGCGAAGAAGTCGCGGGCAAAATCGGCGAAGACGTCGAAATCCTCCCGCAAGCCGGGGAAACAGTCCAAGGGTCCGACAACGATGGGGGGGCTGCTGCTCGACGCCTACATCGAGGATCTGAGAAGCCCCGCCCCCGACAAGCGGATCAACGCGGCCCGCGAACTCGCCAACATGGGGGCGACTGCGAAGAAGGCGGTGCCGTCGCTCGAGAAGATGGCGGCCGACAAGAACGGCAAGGTGAGCGCCGCCGCGAAGCAGGCCCTGGTCGCGATCCGCAAGTAGATCTCACCCCGCCCCTGAATCCGCGTGGCGCCCCGGAGGGATCCGCGCGGCGTGCCGGAGGGCGTGGACAACGTCCTCCATGGGGTTTGTCCACTTGATCGATTCGTGGAAACGCCCAGGGCTCCGCGGTCGCCAGGCTGCTATCCCCAGAGTTGGCGAACGGCTTTGATCTGGCCGCGGGCGTGCGGCCTTCCCGGCGAGTCGTGTGAATCGTCCGCGGCATCGGTCTCGGCGGGGAGAAGTTCCCGCCAGACGCGTTCGACCGTCGCGGCATCGACGCGGTCGAGCGACTCGCCGGCGGCTGCGATGGCGGAGAGCCGGGCGAGCCGACAGACCATGCGGGGCACCCCCCCGGAAAACCGTGCGAGCGTGGTCACCGCGGCGTCCGAGAAGGCGTCGGCGTCGGCCGAACCGCGGTGGAGTGTCGCTGCCACGTAGGCCACGACGTCGTCGGCGCTCCAGAACGGCAGGTCGATACGAACCGCGGCACGGAGCCGGAGGGCATCGGGCACCCGTGGCAGCCCCGCCGGAGTCGCCATCCCCACGATCACCGTCGAGGCGAAGCGTGGTTCACCCGCGGCCGCCAGGCGGGCGATGCCGACGAGTGCGTCGTCGGGAGCATGATCGACGTCGTCGAAGACGAGGACGGTGGGCCGCTCCATCAGGGTGTTTTCGCGGAGCCGGTTTTCGAGCGCGAGCCAGGGACGGGTCGCCTCGGCGCGGCTGGCCGGATCGAGGGGCAGCCGCGCGAGCAGGAGATCGAGCCATTCGCCCGGCGGCAGGCCGTGCAGCGAGAGCACGGCCACCTCTGCCCCGAGGCCCCCGAGTCGCCGGGCCGCCATGGCCGCCAGATGGCTCTTGCCCAGGCCGGATGCGGCCACCACCAGCCCGCACCGTTGCCGCTCGGTGAGCAGCCATTCGAGCCGGGCCAAGGCCTCGTCCTGTGCGGGCCCCGCATGGAAGCTGGCGGGATCGAGCCCGCCGTCGAAGGCGGCTGCTGCGAGATGGAGTCGATCGCGTGACATGGCCGGAGTGTAGCGAGGATGTGTCGGCGGGTCAGGAGCGACTTGGCCGCTGTTTCCGGTCTGTTCGCGATCCGTCTCCCCCGTCGCCTCCGCTTCCGACGGCGTGGGCCAGCGGTGTGACAGCCCACGGATCGCCACGCCACTCTGGCCGGGGTACTCTTCTCGTGCCGCCCGCCCAGACCTCTTTTGATTCACGAACAACGGGATCGACCCCGTGTTCCGCATGGATCAGTGCCGATGAGCGACCGATTTTTTTTGCTGTCGCCGCCTCACGCGGGCCGTGCCCTGCTCGAGGGCGACGAGGCGCGGCATCTCGTCCGCGTGCTGCGGGGGAAGGTTGGCGACCTGGTCCGCGTGTTCGACGGCAGCGGTGTCGAGTGGCCCGCGCGGGTGATGACGATCGGCCGCGACGAGGTGACGCTCGAACTGGGCGAACCGCTGGTGGCCGCCGTCGCGATCACCCCGCCACTCACGCTCGCCGTCGCGCTGCCCAAGGGAGACCGGCAGAAGTGGCTCGTCGAAAAACTCACCGAACTCGGCGTCGCCCGGCTCGTGCCGCTGGTCACCCTGCGGGGCGTGGCCGAGGCGACGCCGGCGGCGGCGCACCGGCTCCGCCGCGGGGTGCTCGAGGCCTGCAAGCAGTCGGGACGCAACACGCTCATGGAAATCGGTGAACCGCAGACCATCGCCGAGATCCTCCGGGAGCGGCCGGCCGCCGCCTCGATGCTCGTCGCCGATCCGGGAGCCCCGCCGCTCGCCGCCTCCTCGCCGGCCACAGCGGGCCGCACGGTACTCGGCTTCGTGGGGCCGGAGGGCGGCTTCACGGCCGACGAACTCGCCCTTCTCGCTGCCGCGGGCGTTGAGCGGATCGGCCTCGGGCCCCACATCCTCCGCGTCGAGACGGCCGCGATCGCACTGGCCGCCCGGCTGGCGTGAGGTTCAATCGCAGCGGGAGGGCATCGAGACGGCATCCTTCGACGACGAAGGCGAGGGGGTCGGCGAACGCTCGAGGAGCCTTGGGCGTCCTCGCCCCGGCGACGAGACTCCTGTCGCCCCCGAGCCGGTGATTGAACGCTGGCGACACGTGCACGCCGGCTCACTCGCGGCGGGATCGCTGGGGGATGTCGAGCACGAACTCGAGCGGGTGCCCGAGCGGCTCACGGAACGCCGCCGACGGCCGCCGGCACGAGATCGGTGGTGGTGCCATCGGGCCCGATCACGGCCAGCGTCGCGCCATCGAGCGTCGCCAGCTTGCCGGCGATCTTGAAATCGCGGTGGTCATTGCCGTGGTTGCCGAGCACGAGATCGACGTGGGCCACGTCGCCCGGGCGGACCAGGGCACAGGACACCTGCACCCAGGTGTCGTGGGCGCGGGCCGAGCCCGTCGACAGCAGGGTCAGCACGGTGGCGAGCAGAACAGAGAGACGCGTCATCGGGCGATCATTCATGAACCATGACTCCGGGGCATCGAGAGAAAAAGCGTCAGAACTCGGCCTGCACCGACTCGCCGCCGGCGATGCTGTGCAGCCCGCGGTGGAGGCTCGTATCGGTGTCGGCGGTGAGCGGGGCGACGTGGCCGTCGGCGAAGAGCACGTGGGCCCCGCCGCGATGCCAGCTTCGTGGCCCGAAGAACCCCGACCAGTGGACGACGTAGTCGGGGATCGGGCTGTTGGGACTCAGGAAGCCGTTGGTCAGGCTGTTGCCCTGCGTGGTCGCGGCCCATGACGCGCCCCGAGCCCTCATTCCGGTGCTGGCTGCACCCCGCCAGTTGTAGGCCGCCGCCGTCCGGGTGGCCCATGCGGCAAGGAGGCTGTCGATTTCGGCGGTCGTCGGCGCCGACGCATTGGCCTTGAGGGAAACATCGCTGGAGTTGAAGTCGTTCGAGCCGTTGAACGTGTATTGGAACGGAGTCGGTGGCCGGGAGCCCGCCGGGAAGTCGGAGTCGCCGCCGACGCTCCGCACCGTCTCGCTGGCGATGACCGTCTTCGATGCGCCGTCGGTGATCTGCGCCATCCGCACGCGGGAGTTTTCGTAGACGATGCCGTCGGTCGGCCGCGCAAAGTTCCAGAAGAAGCTCCCCCGTCCGTTCGCCGTGCCGCTGCCGACGCTGACCATGTAGCTGTTGCCGCCGTAGCGGAAACCGTTGCAGAGGGTGACCGCCGGCGCCGGATCGCTCGGGCACAAGAGCATCGGGATCGGGGTCGCAAACAGCGGGGCGAAGGCCGGCGCGGGCTGCTGATTGCCGAACGAGCCGGTGAAGGCCGCTTGCTTGAAGTCGAATCCGGCGGCCAGCGTCGTCTCTTCGACATAGGGCAGCAGGCGGGCATGCAGCGACCAGCCGCCCGTCGCGGTGCCGCTGGGGCTGCCGCTCCCGCGGGCATCGGTCGGGGGAAAGGCCCGCTTGCCGCTCTCGTAGACGAGCATCGCGAGGCCGAACTGGCGGAGGTTGCTCGCGCACGTGATGTGCCGGGCCGCCTCGCGGGCGGACTGCACCGCCGGCAGGAGCAGGCCGATCAGCACACCGATGATGGCGATGACGACGAGCAGTTCCACGAGTGTGAAACCATGGGGGGGCGGAGGGTCGCTGCGGCAATGCGCCGCAGTCCCCGAAGCGGGTACCGGCATGCAGGGGCTCCCGAACATGGCGTCGCCCGTCGGTCGCTGACGCGCACGCTGCGCGCAGACTCGACCGACAGGGTGGGCGTGCCGCACCCATGCACGGTGCGGCCGCCGCGGGCGGCTGGAGGTGATCGCCAGCTCAGCCCGCCCTGGGGGGCGGCGCGTCGGGAGAACGGGAGAGGGCTTCGAGCGGGTCGTCGGTGATCGTGATCGTCGCTATGGCGACGCCGCTGGTGACCCACGCCACGAGCGGCGGTGGCAGCGACACGCATCCCGAAGACCACTCGTCGGCGACGCCGCCGCAGGCCAGCATCGCGCGGAGCACGAGGCCGCGAAGGCCGGCACCGTGAGGCATGCCGGGGATTTCTTCCGGCGGTTCGTCGTCGGACCCGCCGCCGCAGCACGACGACGCGGCCGCCGCCTCACAGCAGGTTGGCGGAGCCGCACGGCAGCACGAGTCGGCCGCCTTCGCGGGGCGGGCTGCGGCGCGGCGGGCCAGGCTGGCGAGCGTCGCGGGGGCGACGTCGTGGGCCCTGGCCCAGGCCAGCGTCTCGGCGGGCGAGTTGCAGCAACAGTCGTTGAAACACTGCTCGGCCGACGCGCAGCCGCAGGCCTTGTCCATGCAGGGAAACGGAGTCGAGCGATCCTTGACGGCCAGCCGCGCCGCGGCCGCGGGGTTTGTCCGACCGGCGACGATCGCGGCCGTCGGGCCACCGATCGGCAGCGGCAACCCCGAGGCGACGAGCAAGGAGACGGCGAGACACGTCCAGGTGGTGAACCGTGTTGTCCATGTGCCGCGGTGCATGACACCGCGAGCCTAGTCACCCAAGACCGATGATCCAAGCGGGCCGCCCATCAGCGGGGACTTGGCGATCAGAGTGCCCCGAGCGAGGCGACCGCGGTGGCGAGTTCCGCCCGGGCAGACCGCTCGTCAACCGGCTCGAGGCCGATCCAGCCCCGGTATCCGCACTCCTCGAGGGTGGCGAGCGCGGCGGCGACGTCAACCTGCCCCGTACCCAGGATCACCGCGCGGCCGCGGCCCGCGAAGGCGCCCGCGACGGCGTCGGTCGCATGCACGGCGGCGACATGGTCCGCGAGGGCCGCGATCGCCGCGGCCGGATCGTGGCCGTGGACGACGAGCGAACCGGTCACGATGTCGCACGTCAGTGAGCCGGCGGGGAGCGCCGCGACGAGTCGGGCAAGATCGGCCGGCGCGGCCCGGCCCGCCTCGGCGCAGAGCGTCGCGCCGACGTGCTCTCCGAAGTGGCCGATGTCGGTCAGCACTTCGACCAGCAGATTCCAATGCGGTCCCGCCGCCTCGGCGGGAATGTCGCCCACGTGGTTGAGGACGATGCCGGCGCCGAGATCGTGCGCCAGCTTCAGGGCGGCCTTGGTCGCGGCGATCCGGCCCTCGAGTCGCTCGCTGTCGCCATAGCCGCCCCGCGTCCGGAACGAGACCGCCGATATGGCCATGCCTTCGTCGCCGAGCCACTTGCGGATCTGGCGAAGGCCGGTCTGCGTGACCTGTTCCGGATCGAGTCCGCTGCGGGCGTCGAGTTCGACGCCGGAGACACCCAGATCGCGGGCCAGCCGCAGGGCCCGGCGGAGATCCGTCGAGAGCGCGGCAGCGGGCACGGAGAGTCGGGATGTGTCCATGGAGTGCCGGGGAAGAAGGCGTGTGGTTCCGGGGATCGCGGCTGCCGGGGATCGCGGCTGCCAGGACACCATAGTATCTTCTCGGCATGCCAGCGCTCGCCGCCGTGACCGCCGCCCTCGAGCACCTCGCGCCCCTGCGGCTCGCCGCCGACTGGGATGCCGTCGGTCTGCTCGTCGCCCCGCATCGGGATTCGATCGACCGGGTGATGACCTGCCTCACACTCACCCCGGAGGTGGTGGCCGAGGCCGTGCGGGAGCGGGCCGATCTGGTGGTGTCGCACCATCCGCTGCCCTTCAGGCCCGTGACGCGGATCACGACGGCAACCCATGCGGGCCGCACGCTGCTCGATCTCATCCGTGCCGGGACGGGCATTTGGAGCAGCCATACCGCCTGGGATTCCGCGGCCGGTGGCATCAACGACCAACTCGCGCAGCTCCTCGAACTCGGCAATGTGTCGCCGATCGGCCCCGATGCGCATCTTCCGCAGGTTGGCTTCGGCCGCTCGGGCACCACTGACGGGAACTGCACGGTGGCCCAGGTGGCGGCGCGGGCCGGCAGGGCGCTCGGGGTGTCGCGGGTGCAGATCGCCGGTGAGGCCGCTCGCCCGGCCGGCCGCGTGGGAATCGTCTGCGGGTCCGGAGGCGACTGCCTCGAGGAGGTTCTCCGGGCGGGCTGTCACACGCTCGTCACCGGCGAGATCAAACTCCATCAGGCGATCGACGCCCAGACCGCCGGCCTGGCGGTCGTGGCCGTCGGGCACCACGCCAGCGAACGATTTTCCATGGAGGTGCTCGCCGGCCGGCTCGGCGCGGCCGTGCCGGGATTGTCGTGCTGGGCCAGCCGCGACGAGCGGGATCCCCTGGGATGGTTGTAGGGGCGTCCACCGGCGCGTTGCTCCGGCGATTTCGTGCGCTACACTTGGGGGTGTCGTCGTTTCGCCGATCGGGCCCTTTGAAGGGGGTGGCATGCCCCGGTTTCTCACTGCTTTGCCGGTCTACAACGAGGCCGCCCACGTCGAGGGCGTTCTCGACGAGGTGCTGCGGTTCGCCGCCGACGTCCTCGTGGTGGACGACGGCTCCAATGACGGCACCTCGGAACTGCTCGCGGAGCGAGTCGCCCGCCGCGGCGACGTGAGCGTGGTCCGGCATGCCCTCAACGCGGGCTACGGTGCCGCCTTGGCCACGGCCTTCCGCCACACCCTCGCCGGCCCCTGGGACGGGCTGGTGACGATCGACTGCGATGGCCAGCACCAGCCGCGGCTGATTCCCGACTTCATCGCCGCCGCGGGCGATGCGACGGCGCCGGCCGACATCGTCAGCGGCAGCCGCTACCTGCAGAAGTTCGCCGGTGACAGTGCGGCTCCGGAGGCCCGTCGAAAAATCAACGCCGAGATCACCGCCGAGATCAACGAACGGCTGGGACTCGACCTGACCGACGCCTTCTGCGGTTTCAAGGCCTACACACGGCACGCCCTCGAGCAGCTCCATGTCACCGAGACCGGCTATGCGATGCCGCTGGAGGTCTGGGTGCAGGCCGCCGCCGCGGGGCTCGCCGTCGTCGAGCTTCCGGTTCCGCTGATCTACCTCGATCTGGCGCGGAGTTTCGGAGGTGCTCTGGACGTTGCGGCGACCCGTCTGGCCTACTATCGTCGCGTGCTCGATCGGGCCGAAGCGACGGTCGCAGCGGCTGCCGGGGGCCGCGACGCTTCGACCTGAGGCTTTTCGTCCGCCGGCGAGAACGTCGTCCGTCCCTGGGCCCCGTTGTCGGCAATGCCTCCGTCGCGTCGAACCTATTCACCGCCCGAACCGTCCGGCGGTCGCCTGATCGATCCGCCCGTGGCCCCGCGGCCCGGCAGCGGCTCGATCGAGGCCCTCGTCGACAACAACCGGCTTCTGCGGGCCGCCCTCGATGCGCGGATCGGCGACATGCGGCTCTGGGAGCTCGTGGCTGCGACCCGGCGCGAGGTGCTGACGGTGGCGGCCGAATACACGGGCCACTACCGCGACGTCACCCGGCCTTCCGACGTCGCCGACTGGATCGCCAGGCCGATCATCATGGGGGGCCATCAGCCCGAACTCTTCCATCCCGGGGTCTGGCTCAAGAACTCGGCGCTCGACGCCTATGCCCGGCAGGTCGGCGGGACGGCGCTGAATCTCGTCGTCGACACCGACCGCTGCGGTCGCACGAGCGTGCCGGTGCCGCTCGGCGGTCCGCGGGGGGCGCACGTCGAGGATGTGCCCTTCGACACCTTCAGCGGCGAGATGGCCTGGGAGGAGCGGCCGGTCATCGATGCCGACTGCTTCGCTTCCTTCGGGCAGCGGGCGAGCGACCTGCTCGAGCCGCTCGTGCCCAAGCCGATCCTGCGACGCTGGTGGCCGCTGGCCGTCGAACGTGCGCGGGCAAGCCACCGCATCGGCCTCGGGATCGCGCAGGCGCGGCACATGCTCGAGGAGCGGTTCGGGCTCGAGACATTGGAGCTGCCGGTCAGCGAGATGGTCCGGCTGCCGACGGTGATGGTCTTCATGGGCTGGCTGCTTGCCCACGCCCGTCAGCTGCACGATGCCTACAACGCGGCGCTGGCCACCTACCGGCTGGAACGGCGGGTCCGTGGTCGTGGCCGGCCGATGCCCGACCTTGCCGTGCGGCACGACGCCCACGGGGACTGGATCGAGGTGCCGTGGTGGATGTGGTCGCGGGACGATCCACGGCGGCGCAGGGTGTTCGCCAACACGGACACCCCCGGGGTGCTGGCCCTCTCCGACATGGACATGCTCCGCGTCGAACTGCCGATCGCGGCCGACCTGTCACCGTCGAAATGGGTCGATGCGCTGTCGCGGATGGAGGAGCATTCCATCCGGCTGCGGCCGCGGGCGATCGTCACCACGCTCGTCTCGCGGCTTCTCGTCGCCGACGTGTTCGTGCACGGGATCGGCGGGGCGGCCTACGACTCCATCACCGACGACATCGTCTGCCGGCTCGTCGGGTCGGCACCCCCCCGGCATGCCGTGGTCTCGGGCACGCTGCGACTGCCGATCGACGCGGCTTTTCCCGGATTCGAGGCGAGTGATCCCGCTGGCGAGTGGGCGGCGGTGAAGGCGACGCTTCGCGACATCGAGTTTCATCCGGAGCGGCATCTGATGCCGCAGGCCGCGCAACCCGAAGAGGTGCGGGAGCTGATCGCGGCAAAACTCCGTTGGATCGACACGCACCCCACGGTCACGCTCGCCAAGCGCCGCTGCCGGGAGATTCGCGCCATCAACGAGCGGCTCGCGGCCCGTCTCGATCTCGCCCGTCGCGACGTGGCCGCCCGGACGACGCAACTGTCGGATGCCGTGAAGGCCAGAAACGTGCTGAGGTCCCGCGACTATCCCTGGTGTTTTTTCGGGGAAAACGCGCTGAAAACATTCCTGCTACTGGAAAACGACCCAGACCCCGCATAGATTGTCCGCCAACGGACTGGTTTTGATTTGCTCCAGGGACAGGAGGCATCATGCATCGGGTGGGTCTTTTCCCGAGACGGCGTCCGACGGCGTTTCACGGCCGCTCGTCTACCCCGCGCCGAGGTTCTTCGGCCCGGCGTGCGGCACCGCGTTCGGCATCCCGCTCGACGGCCCGTTCGCGGCCGGCGGCAGCGGCCGGCGCCGTGACGACGCAGCCGAAAAAGAACAGAAGCCGACTCAACGTGCGGTCGGCCGACGCTCCGGCCCGTCCCGCCAAGCCGAAGTCTGCAGGCAGGGCCGCGGCGACTCCGGAGGTGAAGATCGCCGCCGGAACCGACCGTCGCGCCGCCACCAAGGCAGTCTCCAAGGATCGCGTCGAGCTGCCGGCGGGGATGGTGGAGACTCTGGAAATCCGCCCGGCGGGCACCGTCGTCAGTCGCCGTCCCCTCGAGCGGAGACCGGCGATCCAGCATCTCCCGCTGCATCCGGTCCTCCCGCTCAAACCCCCCGCTTGGATGCTCGAGGAGTGTCAGGTCGCACCGGCCCGGGCGGGCGATCAAAGCGAGATTCTCCAACTGCTTTCCGGCCTGCCAAAGCCCCCGTCGCGGGCCGAGTTTCATGCGGCCGTCGATCATCCGGAGCACGATTCCGCCAACCGTCTCGTCGCCCGCCTCGCGGGCCGCATCGTCGGCCATGTCGAAATCGTGCCCCGCGACCTGCTGGTGGGATCGGTGGCGGTGCGGGGGGCGGTTCTCGACCGCGTCGCCGTGCTGCCGGAGTGCCGTGGCGCCGGCCATGGGCAGCGGCTCGTCCGCGCGGCGGAAGACCGCATGCGGCAGTCGGGCGCGGTGGTCGCCTTCTCGCGGACCCGCATCGCGCCGTCGTTTCACGAACTCGGCTGGAGCGTGCTCGGCCGTGACTCGGCCACGCCCGGCCGACCGACCGACATCCTGGCAAGGCTCCTCGAAGGCGGGCAGCGGGCCGGCGAGACGGTGACGATGCGGCAGTGGCGGCATGTCGAGCTGCCGGCGCTCCTGCGGATCTACAAGCAGAATGCCTCGCGGTTTGTCGGTCCGCTGGACCGCAGTGAAAACTACTGTCGCTGGCTGGTGAGTCGCGGTGCGTTCGATTCGATCATCGTGGCCCTCGTCGGCCAGGATCGCTACGAGCTTCACGAGTCGAGCGCGCGGATCGTCGGCTATGCGATCCAGTCGGGCAACCGGGTGCTCGAGCTGATGGCCGATCCCGAGTTTGCGGGACTGGAGCGGGAGATCCTCGCCCGGGTCTGCGCCGAGGCCATCGAAAACGACCGCCAGGAGATCGTCTACGAGTCGAGCGTTTCAGACCCGCTTCACGAGGCGGTGGCCGGCGACGGCAGCCTCGTGCAGGGGGGCGACCGGATGCTCGTCGCCAAGGTGTTTCGGCCGCTCGACCTGATCACGGCGCTGTTGCCGGCGGTGGCGGCCCGGGTGGCGGAAGCCGACGTCCGCGAGACGCTCGAACTCGGGCTCGATGCTCCGTCGTTTCGCGGTTCGATCATCGTCGCCGAGGCCAAGGGTGCGGAGCGGCAGGCCACGGTGCATCCGGGCCGCGTCGGCCGCAGCTACCTGAAGCTTTCCGACGATGAAATCGGTCGGCTGCTCCTCGGGCAGTGCGATCCCGGCGAGGCGGCTGCCGCCGGGAGGCTCGAGGCCTCGACCCAGGTCGCGCAGAAACTCGCCGCCCAGCTCTTTCCGCGGATGCCCCTGTGGTGCCCGATGTGGGACGACCTGCCGGCGTAGAGCGCTTCGCGGCGGGCCCGGTGCCGGCAAGGGCCTTCGCCGCCCTGTCCCAGGTGTGCCGGCGGTTTCTCCGGCCTGCGTGGCCGGCCCGCGCGTCCGCGCAGAGGTTTCCGGAGGCGACTGCCTCAGCCGCCGCCCGCCAGCCAGGCGTCGGCCCAGGTGCGGACGTGCTCGACACCCTTGCGGTGGCAGAAGTCGCCGAGCGTCTCGTTCACCAGCCGCTCCGTCTTGAAGAAGGCGAGCACTGCCGTGATCTCGCGGGCCAGGTCCTCGAACGGCACGACGTCCTTGTAGTGCTCGTTGAGCCGGTCGCCCAGCAGGCGGCCGCCGAGGAAGATCGTGTACTTGCCGGCCGTCCGGCCCACGATGCCGATGTCGGAGTTGTAGGGGCGGGCGCAGGCGTTGGGGCAACCGGTCATTCGCAGCGTGAAGGCCTCGTGTGAGAGGCCGAGCTTGGCCACTTCGGGCTCGAGAGTGTCGATCAGGCCGGGCAACACCCGCTCGCTCTCGGCGACCGCGAGTCCGCAGGTCGGCAGGGCGACGCAGGCCATGCTCCAGCGGCGGATCGTGCTGATCTCCTCGGAGGTCTTCACGCCATGGGCATGGAGAATCTCCGCGATCCGCTCCCGATCGGTGATCGCCAGGTCGGTGAAGAGCAGGCTCTGATGGGCCGTGATCCGCACGCCGGGCCTCAGATCGCGGAGGATCCGTCGCAGGGCGTTCTTGAGCCTGAAGTGGCCGGTGTCATGGACGCGGCCGTTCTCGATGTTCAAACCGTAGAAATACTTCCCGTCTCCCTGCGGATGCCAGCCGATGTGGTCGTCGAAACCGTGGACATCCGCCGGATGGCAGGGGGCGAGCGGCTTGCCGAAATACTCCTCGACCTTCGCCCTGAAGGCGTCGAGGCCCATGGTGTGAATGGTGTACTTGAGCCGCGCGACCTTACGGTCGGAGCGGTTGCCGTAGTCACGCTGCACCTTGACGATCGCCTCCGCGATCCCGCAGACGTCCTCGGGCGGCACGAAGCCGAGCCGCTTGGCGAGCGCCGGAAAGGTCTTGGCGGCGCTCGGTGTCACGCCCATGCCGCCGCCGGCCAGGACGTTGTAGCCGAGGATTTTCCCGTGCTCGTGGATCGTGAGGAAGCCGAGGTCGTTGGCATAGACATCGACGCAGTTGTCTTCGGGCAGCGCGAACGCCGTCTTGAACTTCCGGGGAAGGTAGGTGCGGCCGTAGATCGGCTCGACGTCCTTCGATCCCGGGGCGATGTCCTTGTCGCCGGAGGTGCCGCCGGCGAGGGTCTTCTCGCCGGTGTCGGGATCGGTGAGCCAGATCTCATAGTAGGCGCGTGTTCGCGGGGCGAGGTGCCGGGCGAGGGTGTCAACCGTCGCCTGCATCTCGTCGCGGACCGGATCGCCGTGGATTGGCGCCGGGCAACACATGATGTTTCGCTCCACGTCGCCGCAGGCCGCCAGAGTGGTCATCTGGTTGACGTGGACCCGCTGCATGAACCCTCTGAGATCGCCTTTCACCACCCCGTGATGCTGGATGGCCTGACGGGTGGTGAGCCGGATCGTGCCGTTGCCCAGCTCGTCGCCCATGTCCATCGCCGACAGGAGTTGCTCGGCCGTGAGCTTTCCGCCGGGCACGCAGGTGCGGATCATGAAAGAGATCTCGCGCTGGCTCTTCGCGCCATCCCGTGCCTTGCGGGCCTCCCGGTCGTCCTGCTGGTAGGTGCCGTGATTCTTGAGCAGTTGCACGCTCGCCTTGCCAAAGCCGGGATTGGCGTCGGCGAGTTCCTGCGGGATGTCTCCCTTGAGGTAGTTGCTCGCGGTCTTCGCGACCTCCACGGCCGATGGTTTCGCCGCGGCGGCGGTCGGGGATGCGGAGTCGGTCGGGTCTGTGTCGGCCATGGTGCGTTCGGGGCTCGGAGAGGGCGGAATGTCGGGGGCTGCCGGCACGGGAAAGGATAGGCGATCGGGGGTTCGGGGGCGATATCGGCTCGCCCTTCCTGCGGTGCCCGGCCGGAGGCGACAGCGTCGCCTGCGGCCGGAGCGTGGACGGGCCATGGATGGCCGGTCACGCGTCAACTGGATCGCCGGACGCGATCACAGCCGGAGGCGACAGCGTCGCCTGCGGCCGGCGCGTGGACGGGCCATGGATGGCCGGTCACGCGTCAACTGGATCGCCGGACGCGATCACAGCCGGAGGCGACAGCGTCGCCTGCGGCCGGAGCGTGGACGGGCCATGGATGGCAGTTCACGCGTCAAAATAGAGACAAAACTCATAA
>SXHR01000004.1:0-3695 GCA_005773625.1 Planctomycetaceae bacterium
CACCACGATGCGCGACGCCCATCAGTCGCTCCTCGCCACCCGGATGCGGACGCACGACATGCTGGCGGTGGCCGACGCCTACGCCCGGGAGTGCGCCGGCTTCTTCTCGCTGGAAATGTGGGGAGGAGCCACGTTCGACACCTCGATGCGGTTCCTCAAGGAATGCCCCTGGGATCGGCTCCTGGTCCTGCGGGAGCGGATTCCCAACGTCCTCTTCCAGATGCTGCTGCGGGCGAGCAACGCCGTCGGCTACACGAACTATCCCGACAACGTCGTCCAGGAGTTCGTCAGGGAATCGGCGGCCGCGGGGATCGACGTGTTCCGCGTCTTCGATCCGCTCAACTGGGTGCCGAACATGCGGGTGGCGATCGATGCCGTCGTCCAGAGCGGCGCGATCTGCGAGGCGGCCGTCTGCTACACCGGCGACGTTCTCGATCCCAAACGCTCCAAGTATTCGCTCGACTACTACGTCAAGCTCGCCAAGGAGCTGGAGAAGGCGGGCGCTCACATGCTCGCCATCAAGGACATGGCGGGCCTCTGCAAGCCGTTTGCCGCCGGCAAACTCGTGTCGGCACTGCGGGCTGAAGTCGGCATCCCCATCCACTTCCACACCCACGACACCTCGGCAGCATCGCTGGCCAGCGCCCTCGAGGCGGCCAGGAGCGGCGCCAGCGTGGTCGATGCCGCCTTCGCCTCGTTCGCCGGCCTCACGAGCCAGCCCAACCTCAACGCGATCGTCGATGCCGTCCGCCACACGCCGCTCGACACCGGCCTCAACCCGGAACCACTGCGGCACTTTTCCCATTACTGGGGGGCCGTCCGCGAACACTACACCGCCTTCGAATGCGGCATGAAGGCGCCCGACGCGGATCTCTACCTCCACGAGATGCCGGGCGGCCAGTTCACCAATCTCCTCGAGCAGGCCAAGGCACTCGGACTCGGCGAGCGCTGGGAAGAAGTCTGCCGGGCCTACGCCGACGTCAACCAACTGGTGGGCGACATCGTGAAGGTCACTCCCACGAGCAAGTCGGTCGGCGATCTCGCGCTGTTGCTCGTGACCAACAACATGCACGCCTCCGACCTCCTCACCGACTCCCGCGAGCTCGCATTTCCCGAATCGGTGATCGATCTGCTGGCGGGCCGCATGGGGCAGCCGCCGGGAGGCTTTCCGCCCGATGTCGTCAAGCGGATCGTCCGCAAGGCCGACATCGTCACCGGCCGCCCCGGGGAGTCGCTCCCGCCTGCCGATTTCGCGGCCGCGGGCAGGAGGGTGACCGAACTGGTGGGCCGCACCGCCTCGCCCCGCGAGGTGCTCTCGTGGCTCCTCTACCCCCGCGTGTTTGCCGACTTCGCCGCCCATCGCGCGAAGCACGGTGATGTGAGCGTGCTCCCCACGCCGGCCTTCCTGGAGGGACCGAAGCCGGGCGAGGAACTTCCCGTCGACATCGAGCCGGGCAAGACGCTGCTGATCCGCCTGCTGACGGTGGGCGAGCCGCACGCCGACGGCACGCGCACGGTGTTCTTCGAACTGAACGGCCAGCCCCGCAGCGTGTCGGTGGCCGACAAGAGCCTCGAAGCGAAGGTGCAACGGCGGCCGAAGGCCGCGGTGGGCGACGCCCGCGAGGTCGGCGCCCCGATGCCGGGCCTGATCGTGACGGTGGCCGTGAAGCCCGGCGATGCGGTGACCAAGGGCCAGAAGCTGCTCTCGCTCGAGGCCATGAAGATGGAAACGACGGTCTACGCCGAGCGGGATGGCAAGCTCGCCGAAGTGCTCGTCGCGCCCGGCACGCCGGTCGAAGCGGGCGAGCTCGTTGCACGTTACGCTGACGCGTAACGGCACGGCTGGCGGGCCATCCATGGCCCCGGCAGCCTCACGGCCCGGCGATGGCGAAGCCAAGGTTCGCTCATGCCGGGCCTCGGCCCTCCAGGGCCGACGCCTCACGATCGGGGGCTTTCTCGATAAAGAAACTCAGCGAGGGGCTGCCCGTGCCCAGGAGCCGGCGTATGCCGACCAGCGCAGCCAGGATGGCGAAGCGCAGGCGGCATCCGAGTGAGCGGAGCCCTGGACGGGCGCAGCGAACGTCCGGCGACGGGGTATGGGCAGCCCCGAGCCGCGCAACGCAAGAGCCCGGCAGCCTCACGGCCCGTCGGCTTGCACGAAAACGAGTGCCGGGCTCAGGCCCTAGCCCCGCTCGAGCGACCCCCGGATCGCCTCGAGTTCCGCCACCGTATCGGCTCCCGCGCGATCGAGTTTCCCACAGCGGCGGTACCAATACCGAGCGTTGCCCGCGTCCCCCTCGATCGCGTGCAGCACCGCGTGAAGCCAATCGGCGGCCGCATCCCCCTCGTGCCGCTGGGCGATGTCGTGGGCCTCGTCCCAGGAACCGGCCAGCGCCAGTTCGACGCCGCGGAGGAGTTCGTCGGCCGGCGTCATTTCACGAGATCTTTGAACACCTTGCGGACCTTCTCCACCTTCGGGGCGGCGACGGCCTGGCAGTAGGGCTGCGTCGGATTGTTGGCGAAGTAGTCCTGATGATACGCCTCCGCAGGATAGAAGATGGTCGCCTTCGTGACCTCCGTCACGATCTTTCCCGGAAACACCTTGGCGTCGTCGAGCCGCTTGATCACTTCCTCGGCGATCCGCTTCTGCTCGTCGTCGTGATAGAAGACTCCGGAGCGATACTGCGTGCCCACGTCCGCCCCCTGCCGGTTCTTGGTGGTCGGGTCGTGCGTGGCAAAAAAGACCTCGAGCAGCTTCTCGAACGGCACAACCGCGGGGTCATACTCGATTTCGATCGCCTCGGCGTGGCCGGTGAGCCCGGTGCAGACGTCCTTGTAGGTGGGATCCGGCACCTGTCCCCCGATGTAACCGCTGGTGACGCCCTCCACGCCCTTGAGTTCGGCATAGACCGCTTCCGTGCACCAGAAGCAGCCACCGGCGAACGTCGCCTTCGCCAGTTTCGAGGCATCGGCTCCCGCGACCCCTGTGGCTCCGACACTCATGATGATCGCTCCTGCGACGAGAATCCCGGTCAGACTGAAAACACGCTGGTGCATGGCTGAGATCTCCCTTACCCGACGATTGTAGGACGCCCCGCGGGATCGACGACGAACCGGAGCGGTTTATCGGCCCAGGCCCCGGCGTAGTCCACTCCAATCCGCGGCGTTCGTTCGACCAGCCGCGGCGGCACGCGGTCTGCGGCCGGCTCGAACCAGAGCCCAATCGCCCGGCTGGCGGGCCGCCCGTCGAACGACCGGTCGATCCCGAGGGCCTTCGTGACCCGTCCCGGCCCGACGTGCCCGCCGACGCCCCGGATCAACACGGCCGCCGGCACTCCCTCGGCACCGGTCACGATATTCAGCATCCAGTGCATGCCGTAGCAGAGATAGACATACCACCGGCCGGCCGGACCGAACATCGCGGCATTGCGTTTGGTCATGCCCTTCGACCCGTGGCAGGCCAGATCGTGCGGCCCGAGGTAGGCCTCGGTCTCGAAGACGAAATACCGCCGGAGCCGGCCATCGGCACCGCGTGCCACGAGCCGCGATCCGAGCAGTTCGCGTGCGACCGTGTCGGCCCGCCGAGCGAAGAAGTCGGCGGTGAGCGGACGCAGCAGCCGGGGATGGGCTTGGCGGGGCATATCGGGCATCATACCGCGGTTCGCCCATCACCCCGCCCCGGAGCCCCGCCACTC
>SXHR01000052.1:0-3045 GCA_005773625.1 Planctomycetaceae bacterium
CCGCTGTGCGGCTCCGGCACGCTGGTGATCGAGGGGGCGACGATCGCCGCGGGAATGCCGCCGGGCCTCTGGCGGGCGCGACGCAAGGGGCATGGCTTCTTCAGGTTTCGTGACTGTGACAAGGTTCTCGCCGACCGGCTCGTGGCACAAGCCGAGGCCGCGGTCCAGCCGCCGCGGCAGGCCTTCGCCATGAGCGATCTCGATCCACGGGCCGTCGAGGCGGCGCGGGCCTGCGCCGCGGCGGCAGGTGTGGCGGACTTCATCACGATCGAGCAGAAGCATTTCGAGCAGGCGGGGCCCGCTTCCGCCGCCGGCCTCGTGGCCACCAATCCACCTTACGGCGAGCGGCTCCCGCTGCCCCGCGCCGGCGCGCTGTTTCGCCGTCTCGGTGACTGGCTCGTGGCCCATTGCGGCGGCTGGCGGGCCGCGATCCTCGCCGCCGACAGCCCTGCGGCGACCCACCTCGGCCTGCGGCCCGCGCACCGCGTCGCCCTGATGAACGGCCCGATCGCCTGCCGGTTGCTCGAGGTGGAGATCCGGGAGCGGGCCGTGCCGCGGCCTCCCGAGGCGGAAGCCCCCGCGGCCCACGGCGGCGTGCCCGACGCGGCCATCCCGGACGCCGCCCTCCCGGACGCCGCCGCCGATGGCGCGGCAGATCCCCCGAACCCCAGTTGGCCCCGCGGTCGCACCACCGCCAACCAGATCGGTGACTTCCGCCGGCGTCTCGCCAAGAGATACAAGCATCTCTCGAAGTGGGCCCGCCGTCAGGGCATCGAAGCCTTCCGGGTGTATGACCGCGACATCCCCGAGATCCCGCTGGTGATCGATTGGTATGCCGGCTGGCTGCATGCCGCCGAGTACGACCGGCCGCACGAGCGAACCGACATCGAGCACGAGGTCTGGCTCGACCGCATGGTCGAGGCGGCGGCGGCCGAGTTGGGCGTGCCCGCGAACCAGGTGTTCCTGAAGGTGCGAAAGCGGCAGCGGGACGGCGGCCAGTACGAGAAGGTCGATGCCCGCCGGGCGGTGCTCGCCGTGAAGGAGGGAGGGCTCGAGTTCGAGGTCAATCTGTCCGACTACCTCGACACGGGGCTCTTTCTCGACCACCGGCAGACGCGGGCGCTGGTCCGCGAAGAGGCGTCTGGGAAGCGATTTCTCAATCTCTTCTGCTACACGGGAAGTTTCTCGGCCTATGCCGCCGCCGGCGGTGCGATCGAGACGACGAGCGTCGATCTGTCAAACACCTATCTCGACTGGACGCGGACGAACCTCTCGCGCAACGGCTTCAAGGACGCCGGCAGGGACCGGGTCGTGCGGGACGAGGCCCGTGCGTTTCTCGAGCACCGCGCCCGCCGCGGTGAGTCTCCCTTCGATCTGGTCGTCGTCGATCCGCCGACGTTTTCCCGGTCGGCGAAGAGCGAAACTCCATGGGACATCGAACGCGATCATGCGGAACTCCTCGAACTGGTCGCGCGGAATCTCTCGCCGGGCGGCGTCGTCTTCTTCTCGACCAACTTCCGGCGGTTTCACTTCGCCAGTGATCGGCTCGCGCCGCTCTACTCGATCCGCGAGATCACCAACCGGACGATCCCGGAGGATTTTCGCAACGAGCGGATCCATCGTGCCTGGCGGATGGTGGCGAAGCCGCCGGTTTGACGCGGTTTTGCCCCGACTCATACATTCAGGCCCATGATTTCCCGGAAAACCACCTCCTGGACGGTCGTGGCCTGCCTCCTGGCGGTGGCCGGATGCCGTCCAGCCGATCCGACGCTCGTGAAGATCGTGTCGAGCCTGCCCCGGACCGGCAGCGCCAAGCAGCAGTCCGACACCATCGTCCGAGGCATCCGCATGGCCGTCGAGGAGGCCGACGGGAAGGTGGGTCCGTTCAGGATCGAATATCTCGATCTCGACGACTCGACCGCCGCGGCCGGGCAGTGGACGAGCGAGGCCGAGGCGGCCAACGCCCGCCGGGCGCTTCAGGATCCCGACGTGGTGGCCTACATCGGCACGTTCAACTCCGGGGCCGCCAAGGTGTCGATGCCGATCCTGAACCTCGGCGACCTGCTGATGGTGTCGCCGGCCAACACGGCCGTGGGCCTGACGAAGCCGGGCCTTGGAGCGCCGGGCGAGCCGAGCGTCTACCGGCCGACGGGCCGCCTCAACTACGTGCGGGTGGTGCCGGCCGACGACCTGCAGGGGCCCCTCTCGGCCGACTGGGCGAAGAAACGCGGCGTGAAACGCGTTTCCATCCTCGACGACAACGAAGTCTACGGAAAGGGTCTTGCCGACCTCTTCGAAGAGCGGTGTCGCGAAATCGGCATCGAGGTGCTCGGCCATGATTCGATCGACGCCAAGGCGCAGGAGTTCAAGTCGCTGATGGCGAGCGTGAAGGCGGCCAATCCGGATCTCGTCTACTTCGGCGGCACGACGCAGAGCAAGGGCGGCCAACTCGCCAAGGACATGGTCAGTGCCGGAATCACCGCCCTCTTCATGGTGCCCGACGGCTGCCGTGAGCAGGTCTTCATCGACTCCGCCGGCGCCCCGAATCTCGAGGGGCGGTGCTTCGTGACCTTCGGCGGGCTGCCTCCCGACAAGCTGACCGGCAAGGGGGGCGAGTTCGTGGACCGCTACCGCAGCAAGTATGGTGAACTGCCGGAGGCCTATGCCGTCTACGGCTACGAGGCTGCCTGCGTGGCCCTGCGTGCGATCCGCGAGGCGGGCACGAAGGACCGCCGGGCGATCACCGACAAGGCCCTGGCGATCCGCGATTTCGACGGCGCGCTTGGACGTTGGGGGTTCGACCAAAACGGCGACACGACGATGCGGACGCTGACGGTGAGCGTCGTCAGGGACGGGGAGTTTCGCTTCGAGGAGATCCTTGACGCCGGAGGAAGCGCGGAGGAGGGGGGGGACGTCGCGCCCTGAGGCGGAACCATGCAGTTTTTCCTCCAGCAATGCCTGATCGGGATCACCAACGGCGCCCTCGTTGCGCTGGTGGCGCTCGGCTACACGATGGTCTACGGCATCATCCGCCTGATCAACTTC
>SXHR01000053.1:0-27083 GCA_005773625.1 Planctomycetaceae bacterium
GGCAAGCTCCGGCGCCGTTCCGTGTAGTGTCGCTGGATCGCGCTTCAACGCGCCACCTATTGTCCCGCGGCGGCGGCGGGTCCGCGCGGAAAGACCTGCTGTGCGTGATCGGTCACGATCGCCAGCCGCGAGACACGGATCATCGTCACGCTCACCACGTTGTCCTGCCCGCCGAAGTCCTCACGGTGGCTGGCGATCAACCAGTAAGCGCCGGGTTCGAGCGTCGGGGCGTCGAATGCGGCCGCCACCGGGATGTCGTGGTGCGTCGTCTGGTGGTCGGGTGTCGCCGGCAGATCGGCGGCATGCGTCCGCACGGCGGGAAGCGCGAGGATCGCGGTCCGGTCGGCGTCGTCGAGCCAGCCCACGTGGGGCTTGCCCGCCTTCAGTCGGCCCTCGAAGTCGGCCTTCGCCAGTCGCAGGTGGACCTTGGCGAGGTTGCGGTAGTTCACGCGAACGACGGGCCAGGGTCCGGCCCACGTCCGTTCGGCGACGATCGCGAGCTCCCGGCTCTCGATCTCCGTGACGAGATTGCGGCACATCGCGCCGCCGGGGCTCGTCGGATGTTTCTCCGCCGCAGCCAGGGCGATCGCCCGGGCCTCGACGAGATCCCCCTGTTCCCGGACGAGCTGCGCCAGATGAAATCGGCCGAGCGTGGCCAACTCGTGGTCGCCGGCCCGCTCGACGAACGACTCGAGCGCCGCAAGCCTGCGGTCGGCGAGATCGGGTCCGACGGCCGCCCCGCCCGCCCAGAGGATGCGGTCGAGGTCGGCCGAGAGAAACGCCGAGCGGTCGGCGTCGCCGCGGTGGAATTCGAGCAGATCGCGGTAGAGGCCGGCGGCCTCGAGCAACGGCGACTGCGTGTCGGTGGTGCCGGCCGCGGGGTTCCAGGCGAGAAACTCGGCGAGCGAGCCCAGTGCGGGGGAATCCGCGTCGAGTTCGAAGGCGTCCTCGGGCGCGGCGAGTCCGCGCTCGCCGGAGGTCGCAAAGGCGATCGCCTCGCGGGCGAGCACGTCCCAGAGAGTGGGTCGCCAGCCGTCGGGCATCGTGCCGGCCTCGAGGACCGCCGACCACTCCGCGACGGGAAGCTTCTGCAGCGCGGCACGCTCCGGGCCTCCTCCCGCGCCGAGCGCCGCGGCAAATCGCGCGCGGATCTCCCCGACGATCGTGGGCAGGTCCCACTCGGCGATCTTGGCGAGATCGCCGGCGTCTGCGCCCCCCCGCGTCCGCTGCTGGAACCGCCAGCGGTTCATCTGGAAAAAGCCCCATGTCCAGTTGGCCCGAATCGCCTCGAGCACCGGCCGCGTCTCCGGCGGCGCCTCGGCGGTCGCGGCTGCCAGCAGGATCAGTCGCTCGGGATCGTCCGGCGGCCGGTCGCCCGTCTCGGCGAGGATCCTCGTCGCGATCGCGCGGGCGACCTCCGCCCACGCCTGTTCGGCGGTCGCCGCCCGTTCGACGCCGGCGAGCGCCTCGGCGGCCGACTTCGGCCTGCCCTCGGCGAGCGCCTGCTCGACCCGCTGCCACGTTTCGGCCCGGGGCCCCTGCGGCTGCTCGGCGGCCCACGAGACGGGAAGATTCACGCCGAGTCCTCCGAAGATGGCATGCAGGCAAGCCAGACAAATCGTCGCGGCAACCAGGCCGCGGCGGGAGCGGATTCGAGTCGTCGCCAACATGCTGACACACCCTCCATGTCGATCCAATAAAAAGAGTCCGACCCGCCCACGCTCACCCCGGCTCGCGGACCGCCGAAGTCTACGCGGAACACTTTTTTCAGACGCGGCAACGCCGCGGAAGGTTCCCGGAGGCTCTGCGGCGGCTGGGCTGACGCGGGGTTTTTCCCCGGAGAGAGTGGCTGAAGAAGGCCTTGAAGACGGCCCGCGGTGCGTTGCCCCCAACCTCGCGAGGTGCTAGAGTTTCAGCGGTTCTCGGGGCGAAACGCCCTTTCCAACGGCCGTTGTTTCGTTCGCGCCGCCCGAGGCCCGGCCCTCCCGGCCGCCCCGGTGGCAATAAGGAGATCGCATGCGGCTGCTGCGATTTGAAGTCGTCTGCCTGGTTTCGGCTGTTTTCGCCGGCCGGGCCCTGGATGCCGCCGGGATCGACTTCAACAAGGAGATTCGCCCGATCCTGGTGGAGAACTGTTTCTCCTGCCACGGTGCCGACAGTGCCGGCCGCAAGGGCGACCTCCGCCTCGATCTGCGGGACGAGGCGGTCGAGTCCGGAGCGATCGCTCCCGGAGACGCGGATTCCAGCGTGATGCTCGACCGCATCTTCTCGGACGATGCCGAGGAGGTGATGCCTCCTCCGGAAGCCAAGAAAACGCTGACGGCCGAACAGAAGGAGCTCCTGCAGCGCTGGATCGCCGAAGGGGCCGAATACCGGCCCCACTGGTCGTTCATACCGCCCACGCGGCCCCAGCCGCCCGTCGTGGAAAACGAAGCCTGGGTGCGAAACCCGATCGACCGGTTCATTCTGGGGCGGCTCGAGCAGGAGGGCCTCACGCCCGCCCCGGAGGCCGACCGCCGAACCATCGCCCGCCGGGTGTCGCTCGACCTGACAGGCCTGCCGCCCGAGCCGGCCATGGTCGATGCGTTCGTCGCCGACACCCGTCCCGATGCCTACGAACGTTTGGTCGACTCCCTGCTCGCCAGCGTCGAATGGGGCGAGCACCGCGGCCGTCACTGGCTCGACTACGCCCGCTATGCCGACACGCATGGCATCCACTTCGACAACTACCGCGAGATGTGGACCTACCGGCAGTGGGTGATCAACGCGTTCAATCGCAACATGCCCTTCGATGAATTCACGATCCTGCAACTCGCGGGCGATCTCGTCGGCGAACCGGGCCCCGGCGTCACCGCCGATCAGATTCTCGAGAACCGCATCGCCAGCGGCTTCAACCGCTGCAACATGACGACGAGCGAGGGGGGCGCGATCGACGAGGAGTATCTCGTCCTCTACACGCGGGATCGGACGGAGACCGCGTCCGCGGTCTGGATGGGCCTCACGACCGGCTGCGCGGTCTGCCACAATCACAAGTTCGATCCGCTGACACAGCAGGAGTTCTACGAACTCTCGGCCTTCTTCAACAACACGACGCAGGCGGCGATGGACGGCAACGTTCACGACACGCCGCCGATCCTCCCCATTCCGCGGCCGGAGGAACGCGCGCGGTTCACGGAACTCGAGAAAGAACTGTCGGCCGCCAAAGCGACCCTCGAGAGCCGCAGACAAAACGCCCGGCAGGAGTTCGACGACTGGATCGACAAGGCCGACCCGGAGGTCGTGGCCCGGTCGCGGCCGCGGGACACTCCGCTGATGGAACTGCCGCTGCTCGAAGGACAGGAGAGCACGACGAGCCTCCTGGTGAACGGCTCGGCGACAAGCCTGCCGCTCACCGAATCGACCACCTGGCTGGCCGGCCCGGACGGGCCGTCCGCCATCCTGCTCAATGGCCGGGCCGCCGAACTGCCGGCCGCGGGTGACTTCGAGCACGACCAGCCCTTCAGCACGAGCTTCTGGCTTCGGGTGCCGGCCAACGACTCGAGTTATTCCGTGATCGCGCGGATGGACGAACCCGCCGCCCATCGCGGCTGGGACGTCTGGGTCCAGGGAAGGCGGGTCGGGATGCACCTGACCCACGCCTTTCCGGACGACGCCATGAAGGTCGTCGCCTCCAAACAGCTCGCCGCAAACACCTGGACGTTCGTGACGCTCACCTACGACGGCTCCGGGAAGGCCGCCGGGGTGCGGATCTACTACGACGGCAGGCTTCAGGACAATCCGTCGGTCGAGGTCGATTCGTTCAAAAAGAACACGATCCGCACCACGGTCCCCCTGACGATCGGCAGTCGCACGCCGGGATCCGCGGCGCACGGCGTCGGCCTCGCGAGACTCGCGATCTGGGATCGGCCGCTTTCCGAGGGTGACGTGAATGGGCTCTTCCGGGCGACACTGCTCGCCGACATCGCCAAGCTGCCGGCCGGCGAGCGGGCCGGCGCCGCCGGCGGGCTGTACGGCCTGTGGCTCTCGACGTTTGACGAGACGTTCGTGCGGGCGACTGCCACCATCGGCAGGGCTGAAACCGAGATGGCCGACATCCGGAAGCGGGGCACGATCGCCCACGTGATGCACGAGAAGAACGAGATGGCCAGGGCCTACGTCCTCGACCGCGGCGAATATGACAAACGGAAGGACGAGGTGCGGGCCGACACGCCCGACATCCTGCCCCCGTTCCCCGAGTCCCTGCCCAGGAATCGTCTCGGCCTGGCGAAGTGGCTGCTGCTTCAGGATCATCCGCTCACGACGCGGGTGACGGTCAACCGCTTCTGGCAGGAGGTGTTCGGCACCGGGCTCGTGCGGACCAGCGGCGACTTCGGCACGACCGGCGAACTGCCGAGCCATCCCGAGTTGCTCGATTGGCTGGCGGTCGAGTTCCGCGAGAGCGGCTGGGATGTGAAGCAGTTGTTTCGGCTCATGGTCACGAGCGCGACCTACCGGCAGTCGGCCGCGACGACGGACGAAAAACTGGCCACCGACGGCGGCAACCGGCTCCTCTCGCGCGGGCCGCGGTTCCGGATGGACGCCGAGATGATCCGCGATTCCGCGCTCGCCTCGAGCGGCCTGCTGGTCAGGCAGATTGGCGGTCCGAGCGTGAAACCCTACCAGCCGGAGGGCGTCTGGGAGGCGGTGGCGATCGACTTGAGCAATACCCGGGTCTACAAGCAGGACACGGGCGCGGCACTCTACCGGAGGAGCCTCTACTGGCTCTGGAAGCGGTCGGCTCCCCCGGCTTCGCTCGAGATCTTCAACGCCCCCTCCCGGGAAGCCTGCTGCGTGAAACGGGAGCGGACCAACACCCCGCTGCAGGCCCTCGTGACACTCAACGACCCGCAGTTCGTCGAGGCCGCCCGCACCCTCGCCGACCGGGCGATCGAGCTCGGCGGCACGACCGACGAGTCGCGGATCGATTTTCTGGCGAAGCGGGTGCTGTCACGGTCGCTCGATGCCGATGAGCTGGCGATCGCGAAGGCCTCGCTGGCGAAGCTCGTCCAACACTACGAGTCTCATGCCGACGACGCGAAGGCGGTGGTCGCCGTGGGGGAATCGAAGCCCTGCACCGCCGACGCCCCGCTGCTCGCGAGCTGGACGTTGCTCGCCAACGAGTTCATGAACCTCGACGAGGCGCTCTGCAAATGAACCCTCCGATCCGCGGCCCGCTCGACGAACTGGGCCTGAACCTCACCCGCCGCCGCTTCTTCGAGCAGGGCAGCCACCTGCTCGGATCCGCCGCCCTGGCGGCGCTCGGGGCCGGCGAGTCGCGGGCGACGACGGCGGGCGAGGGCCCGGCCATCGAACGGGTGGCCGGTGCGGTCGGCCCGCACTTCGCCCCCAAGGCGAAGCATGTGATCTACCTGCACATGGTCGGCGGTCCCCCGCAGCAGGATCTCTACGACTACAAGCCGGTGATGAACGACTGGTACGACAAGGACCTCCCGGAAAGCATTCGCAACGGCCAGCGTCTGACGACCATGACCTCCGGGCAGGCCCGGTTTCCGGTCGCCCCCTCCATCTTCGGTTTCAAACAGCACGGCAGTTGCGGCATGTGGGTGAGCGAGTTGCTGCCGCACACCGCGACGATGGTCGATGAGATGTGCTTCGTGCGGAGCATGCACACCGACGCGATCAACCACGAGCCGGCGATCACCTACATGCAGACCGGCAACCAGATCACCGGCCGCCCCTGCCTCGGCGCGTGGACGAGCTACGGCCTCGGCAGCCTCAACTCCGATCTCCCCACCTTCGTGGTGCTGGTGGCGAGGTCGAGCAAGCCCGAGCAGCCGCAGGCGATCGGGGCCCGGCTCTGGTCGAGCGGGTTCCTGCCGGGCGAGCATGCCGGGGTGAGTTTCCGCAGCGCCGGCGATCCGATCCTCTTCATCAGCGATCCGCCCGGTGTGTCGCCCGCGGTGCGCCGGGCCACGCTCGACGGCCTTCAGGCCCTCAATCAGCGGACGGCGGAGCGCATCGGCGATCCCGAGACCCACACGCGGATCGCCCAATACGAAATGGCCTTCCGGATGCAGACGAGTGTTCCCAATCTCACGGATATCGCGACGGAGACCCCCGCCACGCTCGCCCTTTACGGCGACGACGCGAAGAACCCGGGCACGTTCGCCAACTCGGTGTTGATGGCACGGCGCATGGTCGAGCGGGGGGTGCGGTTCGTGCAGATCTACCTCAATCACTGGGACACCCATTCCAACGTGGTGGGCCGCCTCAAAAACGGCTGCAAGGACATCGATCAGGCCTGCGCCGGGCTGATCAAGGATCTCACGGCCCGCGGCATGCTCGACGACACACTCGTGGTCTGGGGGGGCGAGTTCGGCCGCACCGTCTATTCCCAGGGTGGCCTGACCAAGCAGAACTACGGCCGCGACCACCATCCGCGGTGTTTCACGATGTGGATGGCCGGTGGCGGTTCGAAGCCGGGTAAAATCCACGGCGAGACCGACGACTTCTCCTACAACATCGTCGCGGATCCGGTGCACGTCCGCGACTTTCACGCCACGGTGCTGCACCTGCTCGGATTCGATCACGAGCGGTTCACCTACCGCTACCTCGGGCTGGATCAGAAACTCACCGGAGTCGAGCACGCGCGGGTCGTGACCGACTTGCTGGCGTAGGCCCCTTCTTCGCAGGAACCAGCGATGCGCCGGCAGTGCGGTTGGGATTCTTCTGTTCGGACTTCCTGGCTCGTGGCCCATGGCCTGATGGCCCTCGGCCTGATGAGCGGCATGACGGCCCCTCCGGCCCTGTCCGCCGACCAGACGAAGGAACGCGACCCCCTCGAAACGGCCCGTGAACTCATGGCGCGGCCGGCCCGCCCCGCCCGGCCCGCCCTGCCGCGTGGCGGTTTGCCGCTTGAGTTCCTCGACGGCGAGCGGCTCGCCCTCGTGGGCAACTCCACCGCGGAACGCATGAATCTCTTCGGCCACTTCGAGGCCCTCCTGCACCAGCGTTTTCCGGGCAAGCACCTCGTGGTCCGCAACTTCGCCCGGCCGGCCGACGAAGTGGGCAACCGTCAACGTCCGAGCGACTACACCGCGCTCGACGACCCGCTGGCGGCTTTTGGCGCCGACACCTACCTCATGTTCTTCGGCTTCAACGAGTCGTTCGCGGGGCCGGAGGGCCTGGAGCGGTTCAAGGCCGACTACGCGACGCTGCTCGATCAACTCGCCAAGACGTATCCCCGTGACGACACGGGGGCCGCCCCCCGGTTCGTGATCGTCTCACCGATCGCGGTGGAGCCGAGCGGCAACCCGCTGCTTCCCTCGGCCGAGCTGCAGAACACGAACCTCGCGCTCTACCGCGACGCCGCCAAGGCGGTGGCGGTGGGCCGCGGCATCGGGTTCGTGGATCTCTTCGACGCCACCCGCAGGGAGTTCGCCGCCCAGCCCGGCCTGCAGAACACGATCAACGGATGCCATCTGAACGAGGCGGGCGACGGCTTCGTCGGCGGCCTCCTCGATCAGGCGCTCTTCGGCGGGCCCGCCCCGCAGCAGCTCGGGGCCGACCGCTTCGAGGCGCTCCGTTGGGCGGTCAACGACAAGTCGTGGGTGCACCTCCAGGACTACCGGATGGTCAACGGCTGGTATGTCTACGGGGGGCGTCGCACCTGGGACACCGAGACCTTTCCCCGCGAGTACGTGAAGCTCCGCAACATGGCGGCCGCCCGCGACCGCTACGTCTGGGACATCGCCGAGGGCAGGCCCGTCGCCGCCGCGGTGGACGACTCGGACACCGGCGAGCTCTTTCTGCCGCCGACGCGGTTTGGCCAGCCCCGGCAGGCCTACAGCGAGAACGCCGAGGGCGGGCCGACGATCCTGCCGCCCGCCGACCTCATCAAGACCTGCACCGTGCCCCCCGGTTTCGAGCTCGAGTTGTTTGCCGACGAGACCCGGTTTCCGGAGCTGGCGAAGCCCGTCCAGTTGGCCTTCGATTCGCAGGGCCGGCTCTGGGTATCGACGATGCCGAGTTATCCGCAGTGGCAGCCGGGCACCCCCCGGCCAGCCGACAAGCTCGTGATCCTCGAGGACACCGACGGGGACCATCGGGCGGACAAGAGCACGATCTTCTACGACAAGCTCCACTGTCCGACCGGCTTTCAGTTCTTCGACGGCGGCGTGCTCGTGATGGATCAGCCGCGGATGCTCTGGCTCAAGGACACCGATGGCGACGACCGGGCCGACGAGGTGGTTCACCTCCTCGACGGCTTCGCCACCGAAGACACACACCACACCGCCGGCGCCTTCGAGATGAGCCCGGGCGGCCTGCTCCACATGCTCGAGGGCGTGGCGATGAGCACGACGATCGAGACGCCGCACGGTCCGTTCCGCAACTTTGGCTCGCCGGGCGGCTACGTGTTCGACCCACGGACGCTCGCACTGCGTCACTTCGTGACGCCGGGCTACGGCAACCCGTGGTGCTACGTCTTCAACGAATGGGGCCAGGGGATCTGCGGCGACGGCACCGGCGCGAGCCAGCACTGGGACACGCCGCTGTCGGGCGCCCAGTACCGCGGCCGCAAGGGGATGAAGCCGGTGTTCGACACCGAGCGGATGCGGCCGGTGGTGGGGAGCGAGTATCTGCGGACGCGGCAGTTTCCCGACGACGTGCAGGACCAGTTCATCTACGCCTGCGTGATCAACACCAACGGCATGCCGCGCTGGACGATCTCCGACGACGGCGCCGGCTACAAGGGGGAGCGGGTCCGCCACGACCCCAAGGATCCGAAGACCGCCTTCGATCTGATCAAGAGCACCGACAAGCACTTCCGCCCGGTCGATCCACAGATCGGGCCCGATGGCGCGCTCTGGTTCGGCGATTGGGCGAATCCCCTGATCGGCCACATGCAGTACAGCCAACGGGATCCGAATCGGGATCATGTGCACGGCCGGATCTACCGGCTCGTCTTCAAGGACAAGCCGCTGCTCGCCCCCGAGACGCAGGCTGGCAGGTCCACCGCGGAGGTGCTCGAGCAGCTGAGGAGCCCGGAATGGCGGACGCGATACCGGGCCCGTGCCGACCTTCAGGCGCGGCCGCGGGCGGAGGTGCTCGCCGCGGCCGTCGAGTGGCTCGGCGGACTCGGCTCGACGGCAGACGCCGACCGCCTGCGAACCGAGGTGCTCTGGCTCCAGCAGAGCTTTCACGCGGTGGATGCCGGGCTGCTCGGCGAGCTCCTTGAAGCCGGCACGCCCGACGCCCGGGCCGCGGCCACCCGCGTGCTGGCCGACCACCGGGACCATTTTCCTGACGCCCTGGCGATGCTGTCGGCCAGGGCCGTCGATCCCCCTCCTCGCGTGCGGTGCGAGGCGGTCCGCGGCCTGAGCCTCCTCCCCACGCTCGAGGCGATGCGGGCCGTGGTGGCGGCGGCGAACGTCACGCCGGCCGACCAGTACGTCGACTACACCTGCGACGCGGCCCTCGGCGCGAACGTGGGGGTGTGGAAGCGGGTCCATTCCGCCGGCGAGTTCGCGGCGCGGGGGTCGCCGGCCGCGGGAATCATCGACCGTCTTCTCGGACTGGAAAAGAAGGCGCAGGAGCTGCTGCCCCACCTCTCGATCCTGACGGGCAAGGAGCCGCAATCCGAGGAGGCCCGCTCCAAGGCGATGCAGGCCATCGCCGACATGAAGGGGGGTGATCGCGACAACGGCCATGCCGTGTTCAGCCGCGTCTGCATCGCCTGCCACAGGGTTTCCGGCGCCGGGGCGGAACTCGGCCCCGAGCTGAACGGCGTGGCCGCGCGTCTCTCCTCCTTCAAGCTGGTGGAATCGATCATCAATCCCAACGCCGACGTGGCCGACAGGTATCTCTCCACCTCCGTGCTCACCAACGACGGCCGCAGCATCGTCGGCCTGCTCGTCGGCGAGACTCCCGATGAACTGGAGATCTTCGACGGCAAGCACCGGAAGAAGATCGCGGTCGCCGACATCGACGAGCGGACGAAACTCAGGCAGAGCAGCATGCCGGAGGGCCTCGCCGCCGCGCTCTCGCCCAACGAGTTTCTCGACGTGATCGCGTTCCTCCAGTCGTTGAAGTAGCCGGCGCGGCCGTCCCGTCAGGCACGGGGTATCCTGCCGAGATGATCTGGCATCACTCGTACGATCCGCTCGGCTCACCGCTTGCCTCGACGCTCGCGGCGGCGACACCGCTGGTCGTGCTGCTCGGACTTCTCGCCTTCGCCGGGTGGTCCGGCCTGCGGGCGGCGGTGGCCGGCCTCGTGGCGGCGATGCTGATCGCGGCGGTCGTGATCGGCATGCCGGGCGACGCGGTCGTGATGGCCGCGGTGCACGGGGCGCTCTTCGGGCTGTTCCCGATCGGCTGGATCGTCATCACCGCGATGTTCCTCTATCGGCTCTCCGCAGAGGCCGGGGCGATCGACGTCATGAAGTGTTCGGTGATGGGGCTCTCGGCCGACCATCGCCTGCAGGCGCTGCTCATCGCCTTCTCGTTCGGCGGGTTTCTCGAGGGAGCCGCGGGGTTCGGCGCGCCCGTCGCCATTTCGGCGGCGTTGATGGTGGGCGCCGGCTTTCCGGCCGTCGAAGCCGCCTGCCTGGCCCTGATCGCCAACACGGCCCCGGTCGCCTTCGGGGCCCTCGGCACCCCGATCATCACGCTCGCCAAGGTCACGGGCCTGGAGGAGCAGGCGATCTCGACGATGGCCGGGCAGCAACTGCCGTTGTTCTCGCTGCTCGTTCCGGCCTGGATGGTCTGCACGATGGCCGGCTGGAGGGGGCTGATCGGCGTCTGGCCTGCGGTGCTCGTCTGCGGAGCATCGTTCGCCGTGACGCAGTTCGCGATGGCGACCTTCGTGGGTGCCGCACTCGTCGACGTGGTCGCCGGCGTCACGAGCCTCGTCGCCGTCGCGACCTTCCTCCGCTTCTGGAGGCCCGCCTCGATCTGGCGGCATGACGACGGCTGGAATCACGCCGCTCATGCCCCGACCATGACGGCGAATCGATCCGATCCCATCGGCCGGGTCGCCTGGGCGTGGATGCCGTGGGCCTTGCTCTCGATCACGGTTTTCCTCTGGGGCCTGCCTCCCGTGAAGGCCGTGCTCGACGGCCGTGGTCTGTCGGTGCCGCTGCCTCGCGAGGTCGTGGCCCCGGAGTTTCCGGTGCCCTGGCTCGACGGCCGGATTGCCAAGGTGCCTCCCGCCACCCGCGAACCGCATGAGATCGAACGGGCCGTCTACCGGCTCAACTGGCTCTCCGCCGCGGGCACGGGCATCCTCGTCGCGGCGGTCGCCTCGGTTTTCTGGCTCGGCATCTCCTGGCGACGGGCCTGGTGCATCTGGTGGGAAAACCTCCGCGGCCTTTCCGAGTCGCTCGCCACGATCGCGGCCATGCTCGCCCTCGCGTTCGTGACCCGCTTCTCGGGGACCGACGTCACGCTCGGCATCGCACTGACGGGCACGGGCGCGGCCTATCCCTTTTTCGCCCCGCTCCTCGGCTGGCTCGGCGTGGCGCTCACCGGATCCGACACGTCGAGCAACGCGATGTTTGGCAGCCTCCAGCGGGTGACGGCCGAACAACTCGGCCTCGATCCGATCCTGATCTGCACCGCCAACAGCACCGGTGGCGTGATGGGGAAAATGATCGACGCGCAGAGCATCGTCGTCTCGGCGACCGCCACCGGCACGCATCGCCAGGAGGGGACGATCCTGCGGCGGGTCTTTCCGCACTCGCTCGCCCTCGCCGCGCTCATGGGGCTCCTGGTCTGGCTGCAGGCGGGGCCACTGGACTGGATGGTGCCGGTGGCGAAATCGGCGGGGACGGCCCCACGGTTCCCCCCGCCGGAGCCCGGGCCGATGTCGGCCCGCGCGGCCGACCTCCTCGCCCGTTGCCTCGCGGTCGAGCCCGCACGGCCGACCTTTGCGAAGGAGGCGATGGTGCCCTCCGTGGCGCGGATCCTCGCGAACAAGGACGCCGGGCGGGCCGTCACGGGCTGGCTGGCGGCCGCCGAGCAGGCCAACCGCACCGCCGCCCCGAAGCCGCCCTCCACGATCCCCGATCCTTTCAACAAGCATGCCCTGGTGCATGCCTGGATGCTCTGTCGGGCAAGCCCGCAGGTGCCCCCCGACACCGCCGCGAAGATCGCCGCAGCGACCAAGGAATATGTCTGCCGCTACGGCCATCGCGAGTGGCGGGGCTATGGGGCCCTGAACTTCCGGCTGATGAGCGACGGAGCGGCGCTGCTCGCGGCCGAGCAGTGGCCCGATCTCATCGATGCCGACGGCCTCGACTCCGCGGGCATCCTCGCCGCCACGCGACAACGGCTGCTCGGATATTTCGACGAGATCGTCCACCGCAACAGCGCCGAATACGGGGCCCCGACGTATTCCGGCGTGAACCTCGTCGCCATGAAAATGCTCGCCGACTTCGCCCACGATGAGACCGTCCGTCACCGGGCGACACTCACGCTCGACACGATGCTCCTGCACGTGGCTTGCGCATGGAACCGGGGCTACCATGTCAGCCCCGCGAGCCGCGCCAAGTTTTTCGCCGCGAGCATGACCGGCCCCGACGCGATGGACTGCACCGCGGCGATCGGCTGGCTCTGCTTCGGCGCCGAGCGGCCGGTGGCGGGGCTCTGCGAGCAGCACTCCGGCTGGTTCGCGTTTCCGGGCACCTACCAGCCTCCGGCGATCCTGGCGCGGATCGCCGCCGCCCGCGCGGAACCCTTCACGCATCGCGGAAGTCGCGGCGACAGGCTTCGGCTCACGATCCATCACGAGCAGGCCTATGCCCTGGCGAGCGGATGGGAACGTCTCGAGACCCCCCGCGACCATCACTACAAGGAGTCGCGACGGCAGATGCTCAAGTGGGTCTCGGACAGTCCGCAGAGCTCGTTCATGCCGTTCCAGGACAACGCCCATCGACCCTATGATCTCGCCGAGAACAAGGCCAACGCCTTCGGCTACGGTGAGAACCCGTTTTCGCAGAGTCTCCAGCACGGCCGCACGCTCGTCGGCCTGACGGCGGTGCCCGACGACTATCCCTACTGGCGGATCGAGGTGCCGTTCAGCACGACGGGCTCGATCGTGAAGCGGCTGGATCGTGCTGGCTGGATCTGCTGCCACGCCGGTTCGATGCTCTTCGCCTTTCACCTCTTGGGCGACGCCCGCTGGGCCGACTCGCGGTCCAGGGAACGCTGCGACGTCCTCACGAGCGACGCCCGCCGAACCGGCTGGATCCTGGAGACCTCGCCCCTCGCGGATTTCGCGGGCGGCGGCACCGACGCCGAACTCGACCGCTTCGCCACCGCGGTCGTCGCCCGCACCACGGTCGATGCTTCCCGTCTCGCCGCCCAGCGGCCCCGGCTCACGTACACGTCGCTCGCGGGCAACGTGCTCGACATCACCTACCGTCCCCACGGCGAGCCCTACGTCGCCCAGCACACGATCGACGGCGTCGCCGTGGACTACGACTCCTTTCCCCTCCTCGGCAACCCCTGGGTGCACCAGGACCTCGATGGCGAAGACCTCGTGATCGAGCACGGCACCGACGGCCTGCGATACGACTTTCGTGCCTGGACCCGCCACGGCTCCCGATGACAGTCCGCCTTGGTGGTGGCCGGGGCTGGCAGGACGCTCAGCGGGCTCGGCGCCGGCCCGCGATCAGCGACCATGCCGTGACGGCGACGGGCACGGCCAGCCCGGCAACTCCGGCCGCGAGCACCACGGCCGTCAGGGGCGTGGTGTCGAATCGTGCGCGGCCGAGCGCCGTCTGCGCGACCGCATAGATCGCGACGCATACCGTGCCCGTGGTTGCCGAGGCCACGAGCCGCCACCGCACACGCTCGCCCAGACCGGCTTTTCGCGCCGCCCAGGCGATCGCCGGCAGCCACTGGATCGCATGGATCGCGACGCCGTGCGGAAACTTGGGCACGCCGGCGGCGCCGAGCCGGGTGGGATCGAGGCCCTGTTCCTGCCGCAACTCGCCATGCACGCCCACCCAGATCCCGAGCAGGCAGGAAATGACGAGCAGGACGAGGCCGGCCCGCGCGGCGAGGAGCATGTCCGCCGGCCACGGTGGCCGCTGACGACAG
The DNA here is from genome assembly GCA_005773625.1 of Planctomycetaceae bacterium. Taxonomy (GTDB): domain Bacteria; phylum Planctomycetota; class Planctomycetia; order Pirellulales; family UBA1268; genus QWPN01. The sequence continues at coordinate 14,104 of SXHR01000053.1, forward strand.
AGGCGAACCGTGAGATCGAGCGACACCAGCGTGACGCCGATGATCAAGCCGCCCATCGCGTCGAAGAGGAATGAGTCGAGGGGCGTGTCGCGGTTGAAGTGGCTCCCCACGCCCCGCCACCGCTGCAGGTCGATGAGGGCCACCTCGACGAAGAGCGCCCAGGCCGTCGCGGCCGCGAGCCAGGCGTCGCCCGGCCGCCACGCGAGCTTCGACCACACCCAGCCCAGCGAAAGGCTCGTGAGACCACCCGAGATGCCAAACAGGATCGGCTTCCGCCAGGTGACGGGGCCTTCCCACTGGCCGCCGAGCAGGGCCCACACCGGGACGTGCGCAAGCCCGCTGGCGACCATGATCACCCCCAGCGCGGCGAGCGGCCACGCCCGGCCGTCGAGCCACCAGCGGCGGGCGTCGGTCGTGAGGGGAGAGGGCTGCATGCAGTGGAAGTGTAGGCTGTCTTCGGCGACACTGCTGCCGATGAACACACGCACTTTCGGGCGGACGGGCTGGGAGGTTTCCGAGATCGGCTTCGGGGCCTGGGGAATCGGCGGCAGCCAGTGGGGGGGCGCGGCCGAGGCTGACTCGATGCGAGCGCTCCACGCGGCCCTCGACTCCGGCATCACCCTCTTCGACACCGCGGACGTCTACGGCGACGGCCTTTCCGAGCGGCTCATCGCCCGGCTGCGGCGGGAACGGACCGAGCCCTTTCGCGTCGCGACCAAGGCGGGCCGCCGGCTCGACCCGCACACCGCCTCGGGATACACCGCGGAGAACCTCCGCGGGTTCGTCGACCGCAGCCTGAAAAACCTCGCGGTCGAACGGCTCGACCTCTTGCAGCTGCACTGCCCGCCCACCGAGGTTTACTACCGGCCCGAGGTCTTCGCGGCCCTGGACGACCTGGTGACCGCCGGCAAGATCGCCTTCTACGGCGTGAGCGTCGAGCGGGTCGAGGAGGGGCTCAAGGCGATCGAGTATCCCCATGTGCAGAGCGTGCAGATCATCGTGAACGCCTTCCGGCTCAGGCCGACCGAGCTCTTTTTCGAGCAGGCGGTCCGACGGCGGGTTGCGGTGATCGCCCGGGTGCCGCTCGCCAGCGGCATGCTCTCCGGTCGATTCACGCAACTCACGGAGTTTCCCGCCGACGATCACCGCGCGTTCAACCGTGGGGGCGCGGTGTTCGACAGCGGCGAGACGTTTTCCGGCGTCGACTACGAGACCGGCCTGGCGGCCGTCGAGCGGCTCAGATCCCTCGTGCCTGCGGGAGCGACGCTCGCCCAGTTCGCCCTCCGCTGGATCCTCGCCTTCGAGGCGGTGACGTGCGTGATCCCCGGAGCCCGCCACGCGGCGCAGGTGGCCGACAACGCCCGAGCGGCCGACCTGCCGCCGCCCGATGCCGCCACCATGGCGGCCGTGCAGGCGATCTACGACGACGCCATCCGGCCGCTCGTCCACCACCGCTGGTAGGAATCCCGCGTGATCGGACAGGCCGACATCCTCGTGATCGGTGCGGGCGCGGCGGGACTGTTTGCGGCCACCTGGGCGGGACGCACCGCCGCCCGGGGAGGCGGGCCACTGGCCGTGGTCGCCGTGGACGGGGCCCGCAAGCTCGGCGCCAAGATCCTCGTCGCGGGCGGGGGCCGCTGCAACGTCACGCACCATGCCGTGAGCGAGGCCGATTACGCCGGAGCCACGCCGCCGGCGATCCGCAAGGTGCTGCGGAGGTTCGACGTCGCCGACACGACCGGTTTTTTTCGTGAGGCCGGTGTCGAGTTCTACCGGGAGGCCGACACGGGCAAGCTGTTTCCCACGACCGACTCCTCCCGCACGGTGCTCGACGCGCTTGTCCGTGAAACCCTCGCCGCCGGCGGCCGGCTCGTCCATCCGGCGCGGATCACCGGCATCGCCCGAGCCGACGCCGGCTTCGTCGCGACGACCGAAGCCGGCGCCTTCCATGCAGCGCGTGTGATTCTCTGCACGGGGGGACGGTCACTGCCCAAGAGCGGCTCCGATGGGGGCGGGTTCGCCCTCGCGCGATCCCTCGGCCATTCGCTCACCGATCCGATCGTGCCGGCGCTCGTGCCGCTCCTGCTCCCCGTCGGCCACTGGATCACGTCGCTCTCGGGCCTCGCGCTTGCCGCCACGCTGACGCTCCACTCGGGCACCGGCAAACGGCTGTTCACCACGACGGGCAGCACGCTCTGCACGCACCTGGGCCTCTCGGGCCCGGCCGTGCTGGACGTCAGCCGTCACTGGCTGGTCGCCCGGCACGCCGATCCGGGGGCGACGCTTGCGATCAACTGGCTGCCCGGCGAGACGGGCGAGTCGATCGACCGCCTGCTCCTCGAGGGGAGTCGCCGCGGGCCGCTCGCCGTGCTGCGGGAGCGGCTCACCGAACGGCTCGCCCGCTGCCTCTGCGACTCGGCGGCCGCCAGGCCCTCCGGGGATCTCACGCGGGATGCACGCAAGGCGCTCGTGGCCGCGGTCACCGCCACGCCGCTGCCGATCACGGGCGACCGCGGCTTCACCGTCGCCGAGGCCACCGCGGGGGGCGTGCCCCTGGCCGAGGTCCGGCTCGAGACGATGGAGAGCCGCATCTGCCCGGGGCTGCATTTCGCCGGCGAGGTGCTCGACGTCGATGGCCGGATCGGCGGCTTCAACTTCCAGTGGGCATGGGCCAGCGGCTTCGTGGCCGGCACGTCGGCGGCACAGGCTTCGCTTCAATCGGCCGCCGGGGAGAACGCGGGCGACACGGACGCGGCCGGTCGCGACACCACCTCGTAGCGGAAGCCGCCGCGGGTGAGGTCGAGCGTGCGGATGGCCGGCGGGGGGGGCAGAAACCCCACGACCGCCGCGACGACCTCTTCGTAGGGAATGTCGTTCACCAGCGCCCGGCCAAGCGGCCAGCGGAGGTGGTCGGTCGCCCCCGTGGCGGCCAGATGCCGTTCGGCGAGCGACGGCCGCACCCGGGGCGAGCGAATCACGACGCTCGGCGTGCGCCAGGGCGACCAGCGATTGGGGTCGGTGGGACCGACGAGCACGACCGCGGGCACACCCACCGAGGCCGACATGTGCACGAGCCCGGTATCGACGCCGATGCAGAGATGCATCCGCGCCGCGAGCGCGGCGGTGTCGGCGAGCGGCACCGCCAGCGACAGGTCGTGAACATGAGCGGCCGCGGGGCCGAGTTTCTCACGGAGATCCCGGTGGGCGGCGGCGTCCGCCGGCCCCCCGCTGAGCACGATCTCGCAGCCGCGGTCCTCGATCAGCCAGCGGGCGAGCCGCCGCCAGCGGTTCGCCTCCCAGTGCTTCAGCACGTCGGTCGATCGCATCGCCAGGAAGACCCGCGTCCGCCTCGCGGGCAGGCGGTCGATGATCGCGGCGACGCGGCCGGCCGCCTGGGGCTGGATCCAGTTCTCGTTGTGGCCGTCGTCGATGGCGAGCTGCTCGCTGCGGAGCAGATCGAGGTAGGTCTCGACCTGATGGCGGCCGCGCCGGCGGCGAACCCGCCTGGTGAGGAGCAGGCTGCTTTCGCCGGCGAAACCGATCCGCTCCGGAATGCCGGCCAGCAGGGCGAGAGCGGCGGCCGACAACGAGGGCTTGAGCAGGTAGGCCTTGGCGTAGCCCCGCGAGCGGAGCCACGCCGCCTGCTCCGTGACGCCGGCGACCACGCCGCCGCTGCCGCGACGATCCCGCCCCGGCCGCTTCCAGGGAATCAGCTCGTCCACATAGGGACAGGGAGCGAGCACGGCCCGGGCGGCACCTTGGGCACAGACGTCGATCACGGCGGCGGGATGGGCCCGCCTCAGGTTCCGCAGAAACGGAATCGCGAGCAAGGTGTCGCCGATGTACTGCGTGCAGACCACGAGAATCCGCTGCCTGCGGCGGTCGGCATCGGTATCTCGGGTGACGAGTGTCATCGTGCAAAGCCGACGAAGAAGCTGAACAGCTGCTTGCTGTCGTAGGGGGCGTAGGCCACCGGGACGGCGAAGTCGAGCGCGATCGGCGCCGGCCCCATCGCCGGCAGCGTGATCCGCAGCCCCACGCCGGGGGCCACGCGCATGTTGTTGACGGACACGTTCGATTCGACGGTGCCGACGTCGGTGAAGACCACGCCGCGGAGGGTGTCGTCGGCCGTGATCGGAAACATGTATTCGATCGTGTTGAGCCACTCGAACGGACCGCCGACGATCGCCTCGCCGCCGCCCGGGGCGCTTTGCCGGGGGCTCGCTCCGCGGAACACGAAACCGCGGATCGTGTTGTAGCCACCCGCGAAGAAGTTGTCGTAGGCCGGCGTGTCGCTTCCCGAGAAGCCGAGCACCGAGCCGATCGAGAGCACGTGGCGACCGGAGCCGTCGGGCCGCTCGTTGAGCAGAAAATACTGCCGCGCCTCGGCGATGCCTCGCGGATACTGGAAGGTGCCGATCACCTGCTCGAACTCGAGCGTGGCGAGATGCCCCTGGGTGGGCAGGAACGGGCTGTCGCGGGTGTCGTGGACGAGACCGGTGCTGAAGCCGTACACGGAGTTCGTGCCGAGCATGTTGACGATGTCGGGGGCCAGCACCCGCGGATTGAAGACATCGACGCTCTCGCCGCGGAAGCCGGCGTTGACCGAGAGATCGGGGGCGAACTGGAACTGGTAGCCCAGTCCGATCCGGCCGCCGGTGCGGGCTTCCGCCCAGTCGAAGAAGTATCGCGTGAAGTAGGAGGCCGAGAGTGAGAGGCCGATGCGGGTGTCGAAGAGATACGGCTCCTGGAACGTGGCCATGTATCGCTGCAACTGCGTGCCGGGGGCTGCCTCGAGGCGGAACCGCTGGCCGGCGCCCCGGAAGGCGGTGCCGTTCTTGATGTCATCCCAGCTCCGCGGCAGTCGCAGGATGTCGAAGTTCTGCTCGTCGACGACGATGTTGCCCACCAGTCCGGCGTTGGAGTTGACGCCGGCACCGATCATGAGGCGGCCGGTCTGCGTCTCTTCGGCATCGACATCGACGATCACGTAGGGCTCCTGCCCCGGAAAGACCTGCGAGGGATCGGCGGCGAAGTCGGGCAGCACCCCCGGTTGCTGAAAGGCGGGCGGCTGGTTGGGATCGAACTGGGCCACGGGCGTCGCGGCGAAGGGGCCGCCCCCCGCCACGGCGGGCTGCAGGATCGGCGGCTGGCCCGGGGCTCCCGGAAAACCCGGCGCCACCTGTTGCTGCACGGTGTAGACCGGGGGTGGCGGCGCGACCATGCGCGAGTAGTCGAGCGTGTTGGGAGCCTGGGGCGCGAGGGCCGCTCCGCCCCAGCCCGGCTGTTGCGGCTGGGGCGGCTGTTGCACCACCGGCACCTGAAAACCGGCCTGTGGCTGAAAACCGGGCTGCGGCTGAAAACCGGGCTGCGGGCTGAACGGCTGCTGGGCCTGCGGTGCGGCCGCGGGGGGATACTGGGGGCTTTGACCGCGCCAGACGGGCTCGCCGGCGTAGGCGGCCGGCGGGGGCGAGCTCGGCTTCTTCGGCTGTGGCGGAGCCGGGCTGCCGGTGCCGGATGCCTGTTGCGACTGGTCGTTCCAATCGGCATCGAGCACGAGGTCGATCACACGATCGGTTTTTTCTTCGGCCAAGCCGTCCGGGCTCTGGCCGCGGAAGCCGGGCGGCCGCTGGGGCTCGGGCTCCTGGGCCACACGGGTGTCGGTGGGATCGGGCCTGGAGAAGACGATCTTCGGCCCTTCGCCCTTCGACGCGTCGGCCAGGAACAGGCTGCTCGACTTCAGCCGCCGCTCGTCGTCCCGGAGTTTGCGGATGTCGAGAATGTCGCCCGGACGCAGCGAGAGGCGGTTGAGCACCGTGCTGTGTCGCGTGTGGGGATGTTCGCCACGGATCCGCACGTTGATCTTGCCGACGCGGTACCGCTGCCCCTCGGTCACGTTGTACACGAGATCGAGCTGCCCGGGCTCCTCGAGGAACCGCGGATCGGCGCGGATGTCCGCGAACACGAAGCCTCGACCGCCGTAGATGTCGCGGATCAGGTTCAGGTCGGCGTCCATCTTCGACTGGTTGAAGTGCTCGCCCCCCTTGAGCTTGATGTCGCGTTCGAGAAACTCCGTCTTGAACCGGCTGTTGCCCACGAAGGAGACGTTGCGGACCGTGTACCGCGGGCCCTCGTTGATCACGAACGTGAGGTGCGTCCAGGCCCGATGCCCCTCGTGGACCACCTCGACCTCCCGGCCCACCTTCGCCTGGAAGAAGCCGAGACTGCGGTAGTAGGCGGTCAGCGTCTCGACGTCCTGCTCGATCACCTCGCGATCGACATTGCCGCCGATCAACCAGAAGACGCCGGGCTTCGACTTGATCTGGGTCAGCAACCGGGCATCGGTGGCGATCGTGTTGCCCACGAAACTCGTCCAGAGCGCCTTCCGGTTGAGGCCCTCGTCGATCAGAAACACCGCCCCCTTGTCACCGGCCTTGTCGCCCTCCACCGTGGTGACCCGCGCCGTCTCGAAGCCCTTCTCGTGGTAGTGCGACTCGATCCGGCGGCGGGCCTCCTCGACCACGTAGGGATCCATCGCGTCGCCCACGTCGATCTCGGCCTGTTTCCGCAGCGAGCGGGTGGTCACCCGGTCGTTGCCGACATACCTCACATACCGGAGCATCGGCCGCTCGACGACCTGGAAGATCACGACCGTTCCCTCGGCCACCCGGACATACTTCGGGTGCACGTCGACGAACTTCCGCGAGCGATGCAGCGTGCGGACGTCGTCCTCGATCGTCTGGGAATCGAAGATCTGCCCGGCGCGGGTGACGAGTTTCGGCAGCTTCGACACGTCCGTGGCGTGATTGCCCTCGATCCGCACCTCCACGATCACGTCGGCCGGGTTGGCCTTGGCGGCCGCGGTCTCCGCCGCGACCGGCGGCAGCGGCAGCGGTTCCGCGACGGTCTGGGCTCCGACCGGCACCAGGGCCATGCAGCCGGCCACGCCCACGGTGAGCGCGGTGAAAAGCCGCAGTGAAAAACGTCGAATCGTGGTGACGCGCGTGGCCATCGAGGGTGCGGTTGCCCGGGGTGTCGCGGCGGGAGCGGCGGAGAGATACCGGACCCTGCTGCGCCGCCACAAGCCGAAAAGCCCGCCGGTGGCGATCTTCCCGGCGAGCCGGGCCACCACGGATCAAAAAAACACGCCACCAAGGGGCCGCTTTCAACCCGTCTTGCCCAGACGGCGATTCTTGACTCCGGCACTCACACCGGGGTATTTTTCAGGGGCTTCCCACCGTGAATGTCAGCCGGTTCGACGAGGAATCGGCGTTTTTGTTCCTCGGCTGTCCCGGCCGCCGGCTCCATCATGCCGCCGATGGTCATCGATCTGCGCCGCACCGAGGACACCCGCGATGTCGTACATCGCGCGGTGCAGGCGCTGGCGGAGGGGCGTTGTGTCGCGTTTCCGACCGAGACCGACTACGTCGTGGCCGCCAGCGGCCGCTCGGAACAGGCCGCATCCCGTCTCGGCGCAATGGTGACCAGACGGGCGGGCGAGCCCCTGCTCACGCTCGCGCTCAAGACCGCCGACGAGGCGCTCGACTGGGCGCCGCGGATCTCGCCGGTCGGCCGCCGTCTCGCCCGCCGCTGCTGGCCGGGGCCGGTCTCGATGCTCGTTCCCGACGACCACGCCGAGAGCCTCGTCCATCGCCTGCCGGACACATCGCGGACCGGGCTCGTCGGCGGGGGGCGGATCCGGCTCCGCATTCCCGGTCACGCGATGCTCGCCGACTGCATGAGGATGCTCGCCGGACCGGTGGTGCTCGCGGAACCGGGGGCTCCCGATGCGGGTCAGGCCATCACCGCCGCCGATGTCATCGAACGCTGCCCCGACTCCCTGGCGATGGTGATCGACGACGGCCGCACCCGCTACGCGCAGCCCGCCTCGACGATCGAACTTGCGGACGGCTCATTCAAGGTCGTCCGGCCGGGGGTCGTCAGCGAGGAGACGCTGCGGCGGCTCTCGAGCCTCATGACGCTCTTCGTCTGTACCGGCAACACCTGCCGCAGCCCGATGGCCGAGGCGCTCTTTCGGGTCATGGTGGCCGAGCGACTCGGCTGCCGGCCCGACGAGATCGAACAGCACGGCGTGGTCGTGTCGAGCGCCGGCCTGGCGGCCTGGGGAGGAGGCCCCGCGAGCGGGCATGCCGTCGAAACGATGGTCGAGATGGGGGGTGATCTCAGCGGCCACGAGAGTCAGCCGCTCACGGAGTCGCTCGTGTCGCAGGCCGACATCATCCTGACCATGACCAACGCACACCGGGCCGCAATCCTTGCCCAGTTTCCCGGGGCCGGGGGGCGGGTGGCCATGCTTTCGCCGGAACGCCGCGACGTGCTCGACCCGGTCGGGGGAACCCTCGAGACCTACCGGAAATGTGCCCGCCAGATCCACGGGCATTTGGTCGCCAGAATGGATACACTCGGCATCGAACGACGGATCGCGTGATCCGGCGACGGACGGGCGGACCGGCGGACGAGGACGAGGGAGTTTCGGGACCCATGCGGATTGCAATCGGCAGCGATCATCGGGGCGTGGCTGCACGCCGGCGGCTCATCGGGCTTCTGGAGCGGATCGGCAACGAGGTTGTCGATTGCGGCTCCAATGGCGAGCAGGCGGTCGACTATCCCGACATCGCCGCCGACGTGGCCCGCCGCGTGAGCAACAACAGCGTGGATCGTGGCATCCTGCTCTGCTGCACGGGCGTGGGCATGTCGATCGCGGCGAACAAGCTCCCGGGCGTCAGGGCCGCCACCTGCCACGACGAGGTCACGGCCGAGATGAGCCGGCGGCACAACGACCTGAACGTCCTCTGCCTCTCGGCGGAGCTGATCGGCCCCGAGGTGCAGGACAAGATCATCCGCACCTGGCTTTCCACGCCGTTCGAGGGGGGCCGCCACGCCCGCCGCGTGGCCAAGATCGCGGCGCTCGAAACCGGCTGCGGGGACGGCACAGCCAGCCCAGCCCACGCCGGCGACTGACGATGGCGCAGCGGCCGTAACCCCGGCAAACGGGGGCACGACGGGGAGCCGCGGAAAGTCGTCGTGTCGTAACGGTCGTACCGCCGCCGGGAGCGGGGGGCGGCAGAAAAAACGCTTCAAAATCATTGAAGCCGTGCGGGGCGTTGGTATCGTCGGAACTGCAACCCGGCACCGCGAACCGTGCGTGGCGCCGACGACAGCCCCGAGGAATCACCCCGGCATGCCTCTCGCACATCATCCCGAACCGGAAGAGATCGAATGCCTGCTCCGCAACGGCGAGTTGCGGACGGCGATCGAGCCCTACCTCGATGAATCGATCTGGGAGATCGACTTCCGCAACCTGCCCACGCCCGCCGAGAATCGCTTCCTCGAATCGATGCTCGCCTGGGAACTCGCTCCGCTGACGCCGGTGGCCCGCTGGTTCGAGCCGCAGCTGGCCCTGCAGCCCGCCTGCACACTCGACGACGAGCAACTGCACGATCGGCTCTGGCGGACGATCGAGACGCTCTACGAAAAGCGGATCGTGCTCGACTTCACCGACCACCTCTCCGACCGCGACCTCTACGTCCTGATCCGTCGGGACATCCTCCCCGCGAAGATCAAGCAGGTGGACATCCCCGACAACTTCGTCCACTGGGACTGCAGCAGCACCAGCGACGGCGATCAGACCGCCTGGCTCGTCTACTACGCCAGCGACGACGAGCGTGAGGAATGGCGACTGGAGGAGGGCCGGGACCTCCCGCCGAAGAGGGTGCCCGCCTTCCCGCGGGCGTTGCCCGTCGCGCGGTAGCTGTTCGCGGACAAAGTCATCCACGACCATCCTGCTCGGCGCGGGATCTGCGTGCCATCGCCTTCGTCTTTGATCGTCGGGAGTCCCCGGCCTGGCGGTTCTCGCCACGAAGAGAAGCGTTGGTGGCGCGAATCGCACAAGACTCACTGCCGGCGTTGCGTCCGCTCGTTCCCGTGGTGCAGCGGCGTTCGACGCTGCGGGTGGCCTCTTGGTCACGGCCGTTCACGAGCAGGGTGCCGGGAGGGGCTGCCCATGCCCCGCGAGCCGGCGTTGCCGGCCAGCGAAGGCTGGATGCCGAAGCGCAGCCGGCATCGAGCGAACGGAGCCCAGGATGGGCGGAGTGAGCGTCCGGCGACGGGGCATGGGCAGCCCCGACCTTCACAAGACGTCGTGCAGGCGTTCGACCGGGATCGGTCGCCGGCCCCGGACGGGCGATTCTGCTCGTCCGAGGTGGTGAAAAGTTCACCGCCTCGGGCCTTGCAGACGTTTTACCCGCACGCCATGCCGTGCTTATGATTCGACGGTCGCGTCTGGCGCCGCTGGACGCCAGCCCCTCCGCAGGAAATCAGCCATGCGCTCCCCCCTTGCGCCACTCGTCCTCTTGCTCGCGCTGCCGGCGGCCGGTGGCCCTGCGACGGCCCTGGCCGCCGACCCCGCCGCGATCCGCGACGCGCTCACGAAGGGGGCCGCTTTTCTCGTCGAAAAGGAACAGGCGGCCGACGGTAGTTTTTCAGCGGACGTCGGTCCGGCCGTGACGGCCCTGGCCGTAACGGCCCTGGTGCGGGCGGGCGCGCCGGTCGATCAGCCGGCGGTGCAGAAAGGCCTCGCCTACCTGCTCTCATTCAGGCAGCCCGACGGCGGCATCTACGCCCCCGGCTCCCCGGTCGCCAACTACGAGACCTCGATCTCGATGCTGGCGCTGCACGCCTGCAACGCCGACGGCCACCTCGCCGAAGAGATCCGGGGAACGACCGAGTTCGTCAAGAAACTGCAGTGGGACGACGGCGAGAACAAGGGCCGGGGCGACCCCGCCTACGGCGGTGCCGGCTACGGCAAGAAGTCGCGACCCGACCTCTCCAACACGCAGTTCATGATCGAAGCCCTGCGGACCGTGGGCGCCAGCGCGGATGACCCGGCGATCCAGCGGGCCCTGGAGTTCGTGTCGCGAACGCAGAACCTGCCCGGGCCCCACAACCCGCTTCCGTTTCCGGAAAAGAACCCCGATGGCGGATTTTACTACACACCCGCCGCGGGCGGTGAGAGCCAGGCCGGCACCACGCCCGAGGGCGGCCTGCGAAGCTATGGCTCGATGACCTACGCGGGGCTCAAGAGCATGATCTTCGCCGGCGTCACCCCGGACGACCCGCGGATCAAGGCGGCGATCGCGTGGCTTCAGAAGCACTACACCTTCGAGGAGAATCCCGGCATGGGGCAGGCCGGCCTCTTCTACTACTTCCACACCGCCGCCAAGGCCCTCGACACGCTGGGCGTGGAGACGTTCACCGACTCGGAGGGCCGCGAGCACCGCTGGCGGGACGAACTCTCAACCGCCCTGCTCGCGCGACAGCGGGAGGATGGCTCGTGGGTCAACGCCAACGAGCGCTGGATGGAGGATCAAGCCGACCTCGTCACGAGTTACGCGCTGCTCGCCCTGTCCTATTGCCTGCCGCGGCAGTGACCGCCGGGAGCACGCCCGATCGGCGTGAAACCGAACCCGGGCGGGCGCGGATCACCCGGAAGCCGTGTCAGACGTCGCACATCGCGACCGCCTGCCGGAGCCCCGCGAGCGCGTCGCGGGTGGGGATGAACTCCTGGCCGACATAGCCCGTGTAGCCGATGTCGAGCAGCTTCCGCATCAACGGCGGGTAGTTGATCTCCTGGTTCTCGTCGAGCTCACCGCGTCCCGGACAGCCGGCCACGTGGATGTGTCCGATCACGTCCTTGCACTGCTCGACACGACGCATCAGGTCGCCGTTCATCACCTGCACGTGATAGAAGTCGAACAGCACCTTGACGCGGGGCGAGCCCACCTTTCGCACGATGTCAGCCACGTAGTCGATGTCGTCTCCCTGGTAGCCGGGATGCCCCTTCATCGGATGTGTGTCGTCGCGGGTGTTGAGGTGCTCGAGGCAGATGTTCACACCCTTCTTTTCCGCATGCGCCGCGATCTGCTTCAGGCCCTTCACGCAGTTGCCGGCCCCCTCGTCCGCCGCGATCTCGCCGCTCCGCGGATCGTCGGCATCCCGCCACTTGTAGCCCGTGAAGGCGATCACGGCCGGGAAACCGGCCTCGGCACAGGCATCGATCATCCCGGTGGTGCGGGCGATCACCTCGTCGTGGTAACGCGGGTTGTTGAATCCCTTCATGAAGGGCGCCCCCGGCATCCCGTTGGCCGCCAACGCACAGACCAGCCCGTGTTGCTTGAGCGTCGGCCAGTCCTCGGGGGCGGCGAGTTCGATCGAGACGCAGCCGAGATCCCTGGCGACCTGACACATCTTCTCGGTGGTCCACTTGTCACCGGCGACGTTGTAGCACCAGTGCACAAGCGACTGTTTGATGCGGCCCTTCATGGAAACGGCTCCTGCGGGTGAATGAAAAACCGGGAGGCCGCCGCGGCAGCGACCGGGCCGGCGGCCGCGGGGATCGCTCTGCGACGGATGAACTGTTCGTCACTCGATGAATATGCGGGGCCCGGGGCACCGCCCATGGTGGCGGCCGCGGCGTGAAATAGACTCTGTCGTGCGACTCGTTCCTGCCACAGTCTGGCGTTGGGGGGAATTCGACGCAAGCGTCCACGACCCCGGCGTCCACGACGGTGGAATGATCGGCGGTCGGTCCGTTCCGATACCGATCGACACACGGGAGCTCGGCATGTCCTCGATCAAAAGAATCCTCGTCACCGGCGGGGCTGGTTTCCTCGGCAGCCACCTCTGCGAACGGCTCGTCGATGCGGGACACGACGTCATCTGCGTCGACAACTTCTTCACCAGCCAGAAGTCGAACGTGGCCCACCTCCTCGGCTGCGGCAACTTCGAGCTCCTGCGGCACGACATCATCCATCCGCTCTGGCTCGAGGTGGATGAGATCTACAACCTCGCCTGCCCGGCCGCCCCCGGTCACTACCAGTACAACCCGATCAAGACGATGAAGACGTCGGTCATGGGGGCGATCAACCTGCTGGGCATGGCCCGCCGCTGCCGTGCCAAGA
>SXHR01000054.1:0-2900 GCA_005773625.1 Planctomycetaceae bacterium
GACTTCACCGCCTCGCTCGGCTTCGAGGTCAAGGGCGCCGACCACAACCTCAGCCACATCGAGACGGAGGCGTTCAAGCAGATGATCGAGACCGCCGTGAAGGAGTTTAAGAACTTCAAAGTCGCGGCCACCACGCTGCGCCGGGTCATCACCGCCACCAAGAACGACTGGAGCGCCATCCTCTGGCACGACGGCCAGTTCCACGAGAGCCGCAAGTATCCGGAACTCGAGATCCTCGACCGGGTGGGGGGCGGCGACAGTTTTGCCAGCGGCCTCGCCTTCGGGTTTCTGGAGTTCAACTGCCCCCAGCAGGCGGTGGACTACGGCGCCGCCCACGGCGCCCTGGCGAGCACGACGCCCGGCGACACCTCGATGGCCACCCGTGCCGAGGTGGAGAAGCAGATCAAGGGGGGCGGGGCCCGGGTCGTGCGCTGAAAAGCAGGCGGGGACGCCCGATCAGTGTCGCCCTCATCCGGCCCCGGGGAGGGTCTCGAGTTCCACCCACGACTTGCAGCCGCCGAACGACTCGTGCCACGGCAGCGTGAGCGGCGCGGGCAGCGGGGCCACCTCCACCACCAGGACGTTGAGTTCGTCCTTCCAACGGTGAAACCGCTCGGCGACCGTGGCATCGGACCAGACATGGCGGTCGCGGTAGGCGGCGAGGTCTTCGAGGCGCAGCACCCGTCGCGACTCGCGGACCCGGGCCCGGTGCCGGAAGACCACCGTGCCCTCGGGCGGTCGATCGGCATCGACGCCGACAAGCAGGTCGCGGGCCCCGGCCGCGAGACTCTCCGGCGACTGGTGGACGAACGTCGGCAGCAGGAGAAACTCGGCGTGCTCCGCACGAAACTCCCCGCCCGGCTCCACGATGCCCCCTTTGCGCAGGATCACGTCCTGCCGGCCGGAGGCCAGCGCCCGGCAGATCACCGCCCATTCCTTGAAGGCGACGCGCGGCGCGGGATCGTTCATCGGCGGCCTGCCAACTCCCGTCAGCGGGCCTTGCGGACGAAGAGGCCGTCGCCCGTGATCTGGATCACCGGAATGCCGAGCTTCGGGTCGAAGAAGCCGGTGCCCCTCACGACGACGTCCTGACCATCGGCGAGCCCGAAGAGCTTCTGCGCGTCGAGAGGGATCACCTTGCCGTCGGCCCCCACGAAACTCACGGCCGCGATCGGCGAGTTGGCGTTGCGCTTCTTGCAGAACGGGCAGTCATCGGGCTTGTGGCCGGGCTTCTGGGCATGGTCGTCGGCCGGGATCTCCAACATGGAGAACGTGGCCTCGTTCCTGCCGAATGGCTCCGTGCCCCGCCCGCCGATCCGACCGGCCACCACGACCGGCTGCGGCGTCGCCGTGAGCTTCGCCTTCGCGGCGGCGAGCGTGACCGCACCGGCGGGCTCCGCGTCGAGCAGCAGCGACCCACGGACGGCCGCGACGTCCACCTCGCCGCGGACCTCGGCGACCACGAGCGCCAACGCCGGCATCACCGCCAGCATCCCGACCAACGTGCGACGTGAGCAGCACAGCATCACTTTGCCTCCCCGGATGCCCCGACCTTGAGCGACTTGAAAGCCGCCTCGATCCGCTCCCTGACCGACTCGAGCTCCTTGGCGGGATCGGCCTTCTCATCGACGGAATGAAACGCCTCGTCCACCTTGCCGAAGCATTCGTCGAGCTCGTCGAGGGCGCCGGTCACCGCTGCGGCGACATCCCCCTCGAACTGCTCCTTCGTGGCAAACTCGCGGACCTCCTCGAGGAGATGACCGATGTCGTGGACGGCGTCGTCGGCCGACTCGCCGGCGCTGTCGGCGAGCTTCTCGGTGAGGTCGGCCGCGAGCGCCTCGAGCTTCGCGACGCCGTCGGCGAACGACTCGGGCTCGTCATGGTCATGGTGGCCGTGATCATGGTCATGGCTCGCCGCGGCGGGCTTGGCCGCCGGGGCTTTGGTGGGGGCGGGGGCGCAGCCCGTCCAGGCGAGACAGCCGACACCGACACACGTCAGGATCGGCAGGGCACGGTGAAACACCGACATGGGATGCTCCGGTCAGGGCGTGAGGGGCTCTCGTGATCAGGATACCGTAACGTTCACGACGGCTTGGGGGCAACCTTCGCGCGGGCCGCCGGCCTGACATCGGCCACCATGCAGACCAGCGACCGCTCGGGCAGCACGAGCGGCTGCTCCACATCCACGACCGGTCCGCTGCCGTCGGCGAAAATATCATCGGGGGCGGGCTGCCCCGTGTGCACGAACAGCCGCCAGGGGAGCGAACGCACGGCCGCCGGCCGGGGCATCGCGAACGTCCTCGGCCCGGCACCGGCGTGGGCGAAGATCAGCACGTGCCGCGGCACCCCTTCGACGCCCCCCGCGGCGAGGTCGGGCCCCTGGCGGAGCTTCTCGGGCGACGGCGCGGCGAAGAAACACGCCAGGCCGCCATCGGCCGCATACCAGTCGATGTGGACGCCGTCGGGGGAGAACCATTCCACGTCGGGAAGCACGCCCGATCCGCTCTCGCCCCCTTCGAGAAACGACCGGCGGCGGAGCGTCGGATTGCCCCGCCGGAAGCGGATGAGCTCGCGGACGAACCTCCCCGTGTCGGCGTTGGCCCCCACGAGGCTCCAGTCGAACCACGATACGGCGTTGTCCTGGCACCAGGCGTTGTTGTTGCCCCCCTGCGTGCGGCGGCACTCGTCGCCCGAGAGGATCATCGGCACGCCCTGGCTCATCAGCAGCGTGGCGAACAGGTTGCGGATCTGCCGGGATCGCAGCTCGACCACCTCGGGGCGGCGTGTCGGCCCCTCGACGCCGTAGTTTTCCGAGAAGTTGTTGTTGTCGCCGTCGCGGTGGCCCTCGCCGTTGGCCTCGGTGTGCTTCTCGCGGTAGCTCACGAGATCGGCGAGCGTGA
>SXHR01000055.1:0-5970 GCA_005773625.1 Planctomycetaceae bacterium
GATCGACGATCCAACGCACGCCCGATCCGGAATGCCCGCGGTGGCCGGGAGCGATCGGCGGGTTGTCCGCTTCCCCCTCCTCCCCCACGAAACCATGGTCGGGAAACGCCTGGAGCACGATCCTGCGGATCTCGCTCTGGGCCGCGTGATCGGCCTCGGTGACGAGATCGCGGGGGCCCTTCGCCGTGGCCGCGAACTTGCCGACCCATTCCCCCAGGACACGGCCGCCAGCCCGCGCGGCGGCCTCACAGACGGCGAGCGGATCGGGTGGTGCGGGCATCGGAAGACCACGGGGTGGGGGCGCATCCGGGACGCTCGTCATCCTACACAAAAGCCGTTCGGGGCCCTGCTCGCGACGCGGCTCATCGCCCGCCGACGCTACAATCGCCCCCCATGAGCCACTCTCCATTCACCGGCGTCTGGACGCTCGCCGGCACAACCGCCTCCCGGCAGCCGCCGTCCCCGCCGACCGAACTCGACCTCGCCTTTCCGGATCGGGGCGTCGTCGTGCGACATGGTGGCCGTCATGATCAGCTGCTCGGCGTCGATCTCGCCGCCCGCGCCGGTGCCGCCGACGGGGTTGTGGGGCCGATCGATCACTGGCTGCGTGCCAACGACGTCGCGGCGGTCTACGAACCCATCGACGCCCGACGGCTGCGGGCCACGGCGATGTGGCGGATGCACGAAGGCGAGCCGGAAGTCGCCGTTTGGGAACTGGTGGTGTCGGCGCAGACGTCGCTGCTCCAAAGTGACGCGGAGGTCGCGGTCGTCTCGACGGTCGAGGCCGACGACCTTCTCTGGAATGACGTCCGCGCTGGCCATCAGGGCTGGCATTCGATCGGCACCGACGGTGCCGTCCCTCCGGAAGCCACCTGCATTCTCGCCCGCCGCGGCGCGACCGCTGCCGGCGCGACGAGCCTGCTGATCGCCGTGCATCCGGCCGATCACCGCCACCTGTTCGTCACCCGCGCGGGACCGCGGGCACGGATCGAGTGCCGGCTCTTCTCGTCGGCCATCGAGAAGGGCGTGCTGCTGCGCAGCCGGGTCATGGCGGCGCTCGGCCCCGCCTCCGCCGACACCGCCTGGGCCGGCAGGATCGCCGCACGGTTTGCCGCGTCTTCGCCGCCGCTGACGACGTAGCCGGTTCAGCCGACCCGGCGGGGGGCACGGGCCCGGTCACATCGGCGGGGCAAGCCGTTTTTTGACGTGGCAGGATCCGGGGCAAGGGCGTTACATTGCCCCCATCTTTCCTGCGTTTCCTTTTGCCATGGATCGGCATGACTTTCTCCGCCAACGCGGAGGGAGGTCTGCGGCTGTTCACGGTGCGGGATTCGCACGGGCCAACTCACGGAAGAGGTGACACCAGTGGCCGACATCGTTTTCGCCTTCGATCCGGCGATCCACCGGCCGATCGCACCACCTGCGGCCGCTCCGGCCCAGGTCGCCGAAACAATCTCGACGGCGGCGGTCGCGGCGCTCGAGGAGGCGGCGGCGGTCGCGGCGAAATCCAATGCGGGTGCGCTCGTGCTCTGCGGTCGCATCCTCGATCCCTCGTGCGCGAGTCCGGCGCAGGCCGCGCGGCTCAGGCAGGTCGTCACGACGCTGGCCGCCCGCGGCTGCCGCACCGTGGTGATCGCCGATGACAACTCCTTCTGCCACGACGTCTCGCGAATGCTCGGCGAGCCCCGCGGTCTGTTCTTCGTGACCCCTCAGGCCCCGCTCGAGTTCGAGGTCCGGGGCCTGGCGGTCGAGATCGTCTCCGCACACGGCCCGTCGGGCGCCGGTTCGACCGCCGCCTTCACCGCAGCGTCGTCACCGCTCCACCGTCGGATCGTCATCGGCTGGGACAGCGCGCTTTGGAATCCCGAACCGTGGTCTCCCGATCAACAGGTGTATGGGGTCGTTTCAGCGCCCGCGATCCTGCCCCCGGCCGCAGCCTTCGCGGCGGCGGCGGCATCATCGACTGCCTGGTCGCAACCGGGCACCTTCTGGATCTGGGCGACGCGGCGCAGGCAGGCGCTGCCGCCGGGCGTGCACTTCCTGCCGTCGCTCCAGGCCCGCTCGACCGCCGAGGCCTCGCCGGGGGCCTGCTGCACGCTCACCCTCCTCGACCGCGAACCGGGCGATGCATCGATGGACGACACCGCGTTTGCGGCACCCCACGCCGACTGGCGGGGAACCTGGCACGAGGTGCCGACGCACCGGGTCGGCTGGCGGACGGTTTGCGTCGATTCACCGACCGGGGGCGACGAGGAACTCGCCACCACGATCTGGGGCGCGCTGGAAAACCTTCCGGCCGACCGACAGCCGGTCCTGGAGATCGTCCGCTGTGCGGTGGCCTGCGGCACGAGCGTGGCCCGTCGTGTCCGCGTCGGCGAGATCGCCGCCGAGACCCTGGCCCGCGTCCGCGACCTGTATGACGCCAAGTCGTTCCGCGTCTGGTGCCAGGAGATCGTGGCGGAGCCGACCGAATCGCTCGCGCCGCTGGGCCACGCAAGGTCCGGCAGCCGTCCCGGCTCGACCACCTCGTTCTCCTCGGCCCTGGCCGACATCGTGACACTCGTCGAAAAGTCGCAGGCGATCCCCGCCGACCAGGCCCGCGAGGCCGGCTGGCTCGCGCTCGAACTGATCGAATCGGTCTGACGCCCAGTTCTTTCTTCAGCCTCGTCCCGTCTTCAACAGCCCCCGGTCCCGCGGAGTCCGCCGCATGTTCATCGAACGCATCGACGTCGAACGGTTTGGGGCGCTTTCGCGCACGACCATCGACCGTCTCGGCCCCGGGGTGCAGGTGCTCCACGGCACCAACGAGACGGGCAAGACCACGCTCCTGGAGTTTGTCCGGGCCGTGTTTTTCGGATTCGAGGGGCTGTTTCGCCGCGGCGTGCTCGATGCCCGCAAACCCTGCGCCGGCCGGCTGCTGGTGCGGATGCCCCCGGAGCAGACGCAGATCGTGATCGAGCGGCGGCACGAGGGGCCCGACCTCGCCACGCTCACCAACGAGAGCTACGCCGACGACGTCGTCGGGCTCGGCGGTGACACGGGCGACCTGATCAAGATCGTGGACGTCGATCCGCGGCACGAGGGAAGCCGTCCCAAGATCTATCTGCAGGACGTGGTCGGCGACATCGACGAGGCGACGTTCACCAGCGTGATGGCATTCGGCCTCGACGAACTCCACGAGCTCCGCACGCTCGAGCCCGATGGCTGCGGCAGACGACTCTACGAACTGGCCGCAGGGCTCGACCGCTCCACGGTGGCCCGCGTGCTCTCCCACCTCCGCGACGCGATGCACCGGCTCGACTCGTCCGATCCGACGGTCTCGCCGCTGGCGTCGCTCGAGGCCCGGCGCACCGATCTGCTCGAACGGCTCGCCGCCGCCAACGCCCCGGCGCTCGCCGCGGGTGCGCTCTGGTCGGAGCTGGCCCACCTCGACGCCGAACTCGCGGCGATCGAGCCCAGGATCGCGATCGCCCTCCGGGCGGAGGACGTGGTCCGCGGCGTGCTCGCGCTCGAGCCGCTCCACGCCGAATGGCGGCGGACGGCCGACCGGCTCTCCGCCCTCGAGGCGGTGCCGCTGGTGCATGCCGACCGCGACTCGTGGCGGCTGGCGAACCGGCGACTGCGGCGGTTCGAGCGGGTCGCCAGGAAGCGGAAGAAACTCCGCGGCAGACTCGCCCGCCAGCTTCAGAGCCTGCCCGCCGAATCGGCCGTGTGGCGGAAGCGATCCCTCGTCGCCGCACTCATCGAGGAGGCGCCGCGACTCGAGCGGCTGTCCGCCGACGTCGTTCGTGCGGAGTCGCACGCCCGACTCGCGGCCCGCCGCTTCGGCGAGCAGGTCGGTGTCGCGGGCCTGTCGCGGGTGGTGCCGATCGCGGCCACCCTCGACGCCGATGGCGGGACCATCCCCGATGTCCTCCTCCCCGAGGGTTTCACGCTCTCCTTCGGGCCGCTGAGGTCCCGGGCCCGCGAGTGCAGCCGCGCATCCCGCGGGGTCGCGGAGGCCAAGCGGGCACTGGCCGAGGCCAGGCGGTCGCTCCTCGACACCCGCGGCTCGGTGAAGGAGGCCGGCTCCGTGTTCAAGGGCCTCACGCTCGCCGAGGCGATCGAGCAGGCCACGGCGCGGGCCGCGACCATCCGCAAGCGGATCACCGCGGGGGATCAGCTCGCCGAACTCGATCGTACGATCGCCCGGATCGATCGCGAGGTGGCAGACAGCGTCGGCTCGCAGCTCGTTCCGGTCCCGTGGCTGCTCGGTCTCGGCGGCCTGTTCACGCTCGGCACCGGCATGCTTCTCTCCGGGCTCCTCCTCCCCAGCACCGTCACCGGCTCGATGGCCTATGCGATGGCGGCGCTCGGCCTGGCCGGGGCCGGTGTGGCGTCGGTCACGACCTGGTCGCTCGACAAGAGTTCCACCAGCCGGCTCGAGGCCCTGCGGCGTCAGTTCGCCATGGCCAAGCAACAGCGGGAGGAACTGGACGCCCAGTGCGGTGCGCTCGACGGCAAGATCCCGACCGATGCCGCGACGTCGCTGGAGCGGCGGCTCGTGCAGGCACAGGCCGAGGTGGATCGGCTCGAGGAGCTGCTCGCCCGCGAAGGCTCCATGCACGTGCTCGCCGACCGCGTGACGCTCGCGGAGCAGGCGTTGGCCCGGGCGCAGGAGGCCCGCACGACGGCCCGTGGCCGCTGGCGGAAGGCCCTGGCGCACCGCGGCCTTCCCACCACGCTCTCGCCCCGGGAGGTGCGGCAGATCTCGGCCCACCGCCACAGCCTGATCACGCTCGACGACGACCGCCGCCGCCTCTCCGAAGAGGCTCGGCAGAAGCGGGAGGAACTCGCGGTGTTCGGCCGACGCATCGACGAGGCGCTCGTCGATTGCGAGCTGACGCCCGAGTCGACACCCCTCGATCATCTCAAGCTCCTCGAGGAGCGGCTCGACCTCGAGCGGACGGCGATCCGCCGTCGCGGGCAGCTGACCCGCCGGCTGGAGTCGGCGCGGCGGCGGCATCGCAACGTCGTTCGGCAGGTCCGTGTGGCGGAGCGGGCCGTGAACGAGTTCTTCACCCGCTGGGGCGTGACCACCGAACAGGAGTTTCGCGCCAAGGTTGACCGGCGGCCGGAATACGAGGAGGCCCGCACGGAGGCCGCGGCGGCGGAGATGGCCTGGTCGGACGCGCGCCGCAGGACGACCGAGCCGCCGGAGGTCGATCGTTGGCTCGCCGAGGCGCATGCCGTGCCGCTGGCGAAGCGGCTCGCGGAGGCCCGTGAGATCACCCAACGGCATCGCACGGCCCTGGCCGCCGCCGGTGAACGGCGGCAGGTCGTCGCCGCGCGGGTCGATGCCGCGGCCGACGACCACACGCTGGAAAATCTCCAGCTCGAGCTGGCCGACGTCGAACAGGATCTCCTCACGCAGCAGGATCGGCGGCGGCTGCTCCATCAGGCGCATGTGCTGCTCGAGCAGACCCGCGCGGCCGTGGCCCGCGACCACCAGCCGCCCGTGCTGCGGGAAGCGTCGCGGTGGCTCGCAAGGCTCACCGAAGGCCGCTACCCGTCGATCACCACGGCGATCGACGAGGCTCGCCTGGAGGTGCACGACGCGGACGGCGAGATCTGGAATCCCGAGCGGCTCAGCCGCGGAACCAGGGAACAGGTGTTTCTCGCCCTGCGGCTGGCGCTGATCCGCGATCTCGGTCGCCACGACGTCAGCCTGCCGATCGTGATGGATGACGCGCTGGTCAACTTCGACGACGCCCGAGCCAGGTCGGCCGCCCGCGTGCTGGTGGAGTTCATCGCCGAGCAGGCCTCCGACCGGCAGATGCTGGTGCTGACCTGCCACGAGCACGTGGCCCGCACGTTCGCCGCCGCCGGCGCACATGTGCGGTCGTTCGCCGATCCCGCGCCGCTGTGGGGCGGCGCCCTTCCGCAGCCCCCGGCGCCCAAACCGCAGCCCCCGGCGCCCGAACCGCAGCC